>NZ_JAWOVY010000347.1:0-702 GCF_033340155.1 Vibrio sp. 1562 | reverse complement strand
TCCCGTGTTCTTGGGATTGGCGGTAAACTGCCGAGGAAGATGCCACCATAATCACGCGTCACCAAACGGTTGTCGCAAATGATTAAGGCACCATGGTCTTTTTGGTCTCGAATCAAACGTCCTACGCCCTGCTTTAAAGTGATATCCGCATCTGGGATTTGCACTTCTGCAAACGGCTCACCACCACGTAATCGACAATCTTCGATTCGGGCTTTGAGTAGCGGGTCATCAGGGGCAGTAAACGGTAATTTGTCGATGATAACACAGCTCAGTGCGTCACCTCTAACATCGATCCCTTCCCAAAACGCCCCCGTCGCCACAAGCAAAGCGTTACCCAGCTCCATAAACTCTGCAAGAGTCTTTTGCTTGCTCATTTCACCTTGCATAAGAACCGGAAGATCCAACACCTCACGGAACTTCTCTCCCAACTCACGCATCATGCTGTGAGAAGTACATAAGAAGAAACAACGACCGTCATTTTCTTCAATGACTGGTGCTAACATTCTCACCAATTTGTCCGCTAAACCTGGGCTGTTTGGCTCAGGAAGATAACGAGGCACACAAAGGCGAGCCTGCTTTTCATAATCAAATGGCGATGGCAGCGAAAACGGTTGTTTAGGTTTTAAGCCGAGACGATCGGTAAAGTGCTTAAAGTCACCAGAAACCGCGAGCGTTGCCGAGGTGAAGATCCAGGCACCGTGC
>NZ_JAWOVY010000346.1:0-703 GCF_033340155.1 Vibrio sp. 1562 | reverse complement strand
CCACCAAACTCATTAGCGTATTCAACAGGCCTGATAGAAAGCAAAGACATGGCGAAAGTCGGACTCATCATTGGCTTAATTGGTCTGTTTATAGTTTACGGCGCTGTGTTGATTCTCTTCTAACGTTCTGGCTCTGTGAGGGGTTACGCCTTCACAGAGCCCCTTCATTCCCATTACCTCGACTTCGTTCCCCTTTGCACACCATGATGAATAGAGATTTAACATTGCATTGCTGAATAAAAATCACACCATGTGCCTCAAGTTTCATCACTAACTGTCGATAAATTCACTAAAGCCTTTCATGTAACGCTCTGTGCTTGAATCGTCTAAACCCTCTGGAGTCACACGTTGTGACACTGATCTTTTTGTCTGTTTATAAAGGTTAGACAATGAGAAATACCATTAAGTTAAAAATCCAGATTGCTATCGCAGTCATTATCGCCATCGTAAGTGGCGTTCAAGCTTGGGTTTCCGTTAATCAACTTCACGAAGAAACCACATCCACACTCAACCGAGAAATACAGAATATTTCTGAGTCGACTAACCGTTATATCAGCGATTGGCTCTCAATTCGTAGCGATATGATGTTGGCTAACGAACAAATCATCGCCGGTTCTGATGATGCAGATCGCGAGTTATTGCTGACCAAACGCGCGGGGAAATTTCTCTCTGTTTACGCAGGGTTCTCTGACGGCGCGATTGC
>NZ_JAWOVY010000345.1:0-703 GCF_033340155.1 Vibrio sp. 1562 | reverse complement strand
CTTACGGGGTCAAGCGGTGCATTGCGTGTTTACGCGGAATACTTAGCGCAGCGAATTCCTGAGCGTTTGGAGCTGCCTTGGCCTAAAGAAGTGACGACGCTTGGCTTTAAACCGACCTCCAACGGTGGTTTAGAGATGAATTGCCGCAGCGATTACAAACTTCCAGTATGGGATAAAACGGGTCAAATCAAACAACAGTGTGAGAAAAAATCTAACTGGTTGAATAGTTTGTTTGATTGGTAGGATCTCCAAATCAACAACATGGACTTGTTTCACTGGTCAATTCTTAGTACATATTAGTGATCAAGTATTCAGTAAAGGAAGAAGTGGATGTTCAAAACGCTGTCATCAAGCCCGATGTCGCGCTATTTCGCGTTGTGGGTAAGTTTGTTTTTGATAGCCACTCCTTCTGTTGCTCAAGTCAAAAATGAGGATACTCCGACTCGTCCTAAAGTCGCGGTTGTTCTCGCTGGTGGCGGCGCAAAAGGTGCTGCCCACATTGGTGTCCTCAAGGCTCTAGAAGAAATGCACATTCCTGTCGATATCATCACAGGGACAAGCATGGGAGCTTATGTTGGCGGCTTGTACGCGACAGGCATGAGCGCCGATGAAATCGAAAGTTTTATCTATTCTGTTGATTGGAACAGTGGTTATCGTGATCGCGTCGATCGCAGTCAGCGTCGTGTTCGTGACAAAGAATATG
>NZ_JAWOVY010000344.1:0-703 GCF_033340155.1 Vibrio sp. 1562 | reverse complement strand
CCATATCAAGCTCTTCAAGCGTTGGGCCTTTGCCCGCACCGTGTAGCTCGTCAAGCAGCTTCTCAAACTCTTCATCGGTCATCAGGTCGCTATCGCCTGAAGCAGCTGAAACCGCAGGAGCAGCAGGTTCTGGTGCTTTAGGCGTCTCTACAGGAGCGGCTGTTGCTGCTGAAGGGCTCTGACCAACACCATGCAATTCATCAAGAAGACGTTCGAATTCGTCATCGGTGATATCGCCATTGTCCAGAACAGGCGCACTTGCTTGAACAGGTGCAGCCGCTGTTGGAGCTGATGTCGATGCGCCTGGTGCAGCACCTTTACCGTGCAGCTCATCAAGAAGCTTTTCAAACTCGTCTTGAGTAATTTCGTCGACAGAACCTATAGAACCCGCCTCCGTTATGTCGGCTGCAGGGGCAGCTGGCACTTCGTTAGCAGGTTCTGGGATAATTGGTTCTGGAGTAACGATAGGTTCTTCAACCACAGTAGCTACTTCGTCTTCAGACTCAGGCTTACATAGACGGTGCAGTTCATCCAGCAACGCAGGGTCTGCAGCTTCTAACGCTTCTCGATCTTGCACAGCTTGGAACTGGGTATTTACCGTATCCAACGCCTTCAACATGGTATCCATGAGACTTGGCGTTACAGAACGTTGGCCATTTCGCAACACGTCGAACACGTTCTCTGCACCGTGGCAGGTGTCGAC
>NZ_JAWOVY010000343.1:0-703 GCF_033340155.1 Vibrio sp. 1562 | reverse complement strand
AGCTTGAGCCAAGATATCGGTTCAAACGAACATTCACGTACCGTACTTGATGTAAGTGGTTCTTTAAATGACGCAGAAACGCTACGTGCTCGCGCTATTTTTGCGAAAGAAAACTACAGCTCTTGGCGTACGTATGGCGATGGCACAAAGCCGCAAACTGACCGTGTTGTGGGTGGCCTGGTTGTTGAGTATGACATTACTGAAAACATCATGGTGTCAGCGCATTATGACCGTACAAAAGACGAAGGTAGCGTAGATTCAGGTGCTTACATCGTGGACGGAAAGCCAGTTCGTGGTGATAAGTACATCTGGGACGCTCAGTGGTCAAAAATTGATAACGACGTAGAAAACTACGGTATCGATATTAATGCTCAAGTGACTGATAACGTGAATGTGAAAGCGGGTTACAACCGTCAAGACTTTAAGCGTTTTGATGTAGAGTCTTACCCTAAGTTTGACAATTATGACAAAGATGGTGTGATTCGACATAAAGGGAACGAGCGCACAGATAACTGGGTATTCGATACCGCGTACTTAGACGTAACAACCAACTTCTCTTTGTTGGGTACAGAAAATACGTTTTTGGTGGGGGCGAACTACCTCGACTACAAATACGACCGCTTTATGGCTTCCCATGCAGGCGAGGACGTAGCGGCAGGCACGACAGTTACTCGTCCTGGGACCGTACGCTCGAAAAAATACC
>NZ_JAWOVY010000342.1:0-704 GCF_033340155.1 Vibrio sp. 1562 | reverse complement strand
CTACCTTGTGCATCAACATCCTTTGCTGTATTCGGTATTACAACTGCTAGGTGGCAGTTACCTACTTTACCTCGGTGTTGGGGCCCTGCGCGGCGTGATCGCTACGATCAAAAACCCGCAAACGGATCAAAAAAATAAAACAAACAGCTTCGTGATCAGCAACAAACGTCAGGCTTTTGCCAAAGGTTTTGCAACCAACATTCTCAACCCCAAAGCACTGGTTTTCTTCATCAGCTTGATGTCGAGCTTGGTGCCAGCCGGAATGTCGGTCTCAGGCAAAAGCATCGCGTTAGTTATCCTGTTCAGCTTGTCTCTGGTTTGGTTTTCTAGCTTGGCGTGGATGCTCTCAACGCAACGTTTACAACGTCGATTACAACAGGCAGGCATCTACATCGATGGCATCTGTGGTGTGGTGTTTACCCTCGTTGGCGGCAGTATCTTGGTGCAAACCATCAGCACATTAATCGGTTAACTCTCTGATTTAAAAGCGTCGCACACCCGACATTTATTAAAACGCTGACTCGACGATCTTCTCCATGGCTGCCAAGCTGAACAATCAAACTGGCAACATGGAGAGTCATCATGCAATGGACGTTCAACCGACTCGTGTCTACGGGTCTTTTTCTTAGCGCCTCTATCACCCACACCGCGTTTGCAAACCAAGCCACCGATGCGATTGCCCCAGAGCAAAGTACTGGGCTTGA
>NZ_JAWOVY010000341.1:0-704 GCF_033340155.1 Vibrio sp. 1562 | reverse complement strand
TAGACGGGTTTGATCCAGAGCTTTACGCAAGCTTGCCCCTTCACGGACGTTGTCTGCAGCAATCAACACTTGCTGCTTTACGTAACGGTTCGACATCACATCAACCGCCACTCGCATACCTTCAAGAATTGGGATCGCACTTGAAGTACAGATCGACAAGGTACGAGCGAAGCGAGCGGTATTGAGGCCTTTAGAAATCTTACCGACGAGCGGCAAGCTGATGATTTTTCTGTCCCAAGACAAGCGAAAATCTGGTTTTTGCAATGCCAGTTTTAAGCCATAAAAACAAACTACTAGCACAGCAAAGATAATCAGCCCCCACTCTTGGACGAACTCACTAGCCGCCAGCAAAAATTGCGTCGACTGTGGCAGCTCTTGCCCCATTTGAATGATCGGCTCGATGATTTTGGGTACCACGGTCGCCAACAAGAACGAGACAATCGCCACCGCAAACACCACTAACACGACAGGGTAGATCATCGCTTGCAACAGCTTAGAACGCATTTTCTGACGGTTTTCGACGTACTCCGCCAAGCGCTCTAAAACCGTATCAAGGTGTCCAGATTTTTCACCTGCGGCGACCATAGAGCGAAACAGTTCGTCAAATACGTGTGGATAATCACCTAGGCTATCTGCCAATGGGTAACCTTCGGTGACTTTGGAGCGAACTGCAGCGATCATGGTGCGAATTCGAGGCTTTTCTG
>NZ_JAWOVY010000340.1:0-704 GCF_033340155.1 Vibrio sp. 1562 | reverse complement strand
GGTGTCCAAGCGCTACTTTCCATGTGGCGTGGTGAGAGCAAACTCGTGGTCAACGAAAGCATTGGAAGCAACAAAAACGTATTTGCACAAGGTGTCATTGTTAGTGTTTTGAATCCGAAAGTAGCGCTATTCTTCCTTTCTTTCCTACCTCAATTTATCGACACTTCGACAGGCTCCGCATCAACACAACTATTAGTCCTTGGCTTGCTATTCAGTGGATTAGCGACAATGTGTAACGTCTTGTACGCTTCAATCGGAAGTTGGGTATTTAGTCGTTCAAATTCTCAACGCTATTCGCGTGCGCTAGAAGGTGTATCGGGCGTTTTGCTTATTGGGCTAGCAGGTAAAGTCGCTATCAGTGATCGCTAACTTCGGCTGTGTGATTTTGGATGTTGCGAAAATCAAATTTGGTCATAACTGCTCAAGTTGGAATTTATACCGCAGCACATATGCTAAACCTGCAGGAAAGGAATTGCGGTTTAGAATTTGCGAAGCCAATAACCATTGCTGATAACTGTTGGATAGGCAGCTATGCAGCAACGGTAAGTTAAAAGGATTTATATGCTAAATATTCGTCAAGCTTGTATAGAAGATATAACGACTCTGAAGAGGCTGCAGTTTCAACTTAATGAATACCATCAAGCTAATCTTCCAGATGACTTCCTAACACCGGAAGAAATTGAACAGAAAATCGATTTACACAA
>NZ_JAWOVY010000339.1:0-705 GCF_033340155.1 Vibrio sp. 1562 | reverse complement strand
TACCGACATGACCAAGAACCTGCCAGAAAAAGTCATTCAAATGATGGAAAGTAAAACGCCCCTAGGACGCATGGGCTCGGTGCAAGATATCGCCAATGGCGTTGCGTTTCTGGTCTCTGATAAAAGTTCGTTTATAACCGGACAAGTGCTCAAGATTGATGGCGGTTTAGTGCTTTAATGTTCGAACCATAACCTCAAGTAAAAACGCTCTTTGCTCAGGTGAAGGGCGTTTTTGTCTCAAGATAAATGCATACAAACATGGAGAGTTAAATTGCCAGTTATTTACTCGGTATAACAAAACGCAATTGGTCTATCCGCAAAGCACACATGTAATATCCATAAAAACATGGATTATTCATATGAAAAAATTATTGCTACTTGGCCTGCTTATTCTCTTTGGCTGTAACCAGCAAAACACTCCGACTCCAGACCCAAATCACAATCAACCACACCAAAGTTTTAAAAAAACGCCGGATATCGCTAAAGAGCTAAAGGCTCAACCTACAATTGATGACCAATTTGCTCTGCTATATCGAAAATGTGATTACACACTAGATAGAAGTGATTCCCTTACAGGTCGTGATGAAAATAAAGCCGGAATACGCGACGATATCGAGGCATTCATCAATGCGTTAGAAGTGTCAGAGCCAGTGCGCGATGCATTGAAGCAAAACGCTCGTTACTCTCAAAAAAATCTATATTACG
>NZ_JAWOVY010000338.1:0-706 GCF_033340155.1 Vibrio sp. 1562 | reverse complement strand
CACGGAAGATAAGTGGGGCTGGTTAGACTATGTGTACCCAGAGCAGCAGTAAGAAGGATTTAAGAAATGCCAAAATATAGATCAGCTACCACCACACATGGTCGTAACATGGCGGGAGCTCGTGCGCTCTGGCGTGCAACCGGTGTAAAAGACGAAGATTTCGGTAAGCCAATCATCGCCGTGGTGAACTCATTCACTCAGTTCGTACCAGGCCACGTACACCTTAAAGATTTGGGCCAACTTGTTGCTCAAGAGATTGAAGCGGCAGGCGGCATCGCAAAAGAATTCAATACCATCGCCGTCGATGATGGCATCGCAATGGGTCACGGCGGCATGCTTTACTCGCTGCCATCACGTGAATTGATTGCCGACTCAGTCGAATACATGGTTAATGCGCACTGTGCAGATGCCATGGTGTGTATCTCTAACTGTGACAAAATCACTCCAGGGATGCTGATGGCGTCAATGCGTCTCAACATTCCAGTTATCTTCGTATCTGGCGGCCCAATGGAAGCGGGCAAAACCAAGCTTTCAGACCAGATCATCAAGCTAGACCTTGTCGATGCCATGATCCAAGGCGCCGATCCAAAAGTGTCTGACGAACAAAGCGAACAGATCGAACGCAGTGCATGCCCAACGTGTGGATCGTGTTCAGGCATGTTCACTGCAAACTCAATGAACTGTCTGACAGAAGCTCTGGGTCTGT
>NZ_JAWOVY010000337.1:0-706 GCF_033340155.1 Vibrio sp. 1562 | reverse complement strand
TACTTATAATCAAATGATGATAGAGCTAAACGGTGACGATCAAAACCCTGGGCTAATTAGTAAATTGGAAACTGATTTGCAACAGCCAGTATATGCGAAAAGCGGCTTGACCCAAGCTAGGCTTGCTATTATTCGAAGTGAAATCAATACAAACCTTGCTAACTACAATGCTAGCCAACAAGAATTGGTTAATGCCAGTCAGCAAGTATCATTTAAGCAGTTGTATGAATCAGTATCTAAATTACAAGCGAATAGCCCTGATAAGTGCCCAGCCTGTAAAACTCCATTGACACAGACAGCCCTGAATCCTTATGCACATGCAGACGAAGAGCTGCAAAAGCTACAGCATCTTGCAGTTTTACAAGCTAAATCCCAAGAATACTATCAGAGCCTTAATCAGTCATTGGCGGAACTATCACAAGTCATTAATGTTTCCTGTGATCGTTTAACAGCTAACCCTCTTCATAAGTTTAGACTTGCCTCTAACATCCAGCCTACAATTAAGTGGTTTAACTCAATGCTTCAACCGTCGCAAGGTGGTTATACGGCTTGGCAACAGCTGGAAGCGCAAGTACAACAATTGGAGCAAAGCGATACCGCAATTGAACAACAAGTCCAAGTTAGAACGGCGAAGCAGCAGGAACTGAATAGACTACGTGGTTTTGCGAAGAGCATAACTGTATTACAAACACGCCGCCAAACAGCT
>NZ_JAWOVY010000336.1:0-706 GCF_033340155.1 Vibrio sp. 1562 | reverse complement strand
AATGGTCATTAGGCGCTGAGTTTGAATGGTGCGAACTGCATTTGTCATTCGTTAGTTTCTCCGTAGATACTCAAGTTATCGCGCTTACCATCAGCTCCCGCTGAGGTTGAATCGCTCTGAGTCTGAAGTGGACGTAGCACAGGCGAAACCATTCGAGGTGCTGACACCCCAATATCCCACCGGCGCGGTTCAATTTCGGTAAACACGTAGCTGGATAAATTCAGATCTCCACGGTCATCCTCCCAAGGCGCAATCCAAATTCGCATCACCCTTGAAGGAATGCGAATAGGTGCAGATTGCTGCGTCTCAGGTAATGCTGGATGGCTCAGCAGTCCTGTCTCTAAATCAGATTGTGAATACCCAGAGGGAGAACCAATTCGAGTCGCCACAGCATCAATCGTCTTGGGTGCAGCGCCATTACTGGTAAGCTCATAGACTTCACGAGCGGATAAACAGCGCACACCGTCAGGCATACCTGGGCATCCATATTCACTACTCCCAAGACCCAATGAACTACAGCCAGACAATAAGGTTGAGCCGACTGCCAATAAAAGTAATCCAGCTTTAGACCACTGTTTTGACTGGTGCTTTGGGTTGTTCTGCATTGATGTCGTCATGGTTAACTCTCCTCTGGATACACATCTTATTGTCTGAAACGGACTTCGATCGGTTAGCAACATGCAGGATTTTTTCATCTTCTTGCACC
>NZ_JAWOVY010000335.1:0-707 GCF_033340155.1 Vibrio sp. 1562 | reverse complement strand
TAACTTGCACAATCCGGTGATGCTTGACGTTTAACACCTCAAACTGCCAGCCCTCATAGTCGACCAACTCTCCTGCATGTGGAAGGCGTCCTAGCCACCAAGTTAAAAAGCCATTGAGGGTTTGAAAACCTTCACTCTCTTCGCCTTCAATTGTGGTCAATCCCAGTTTGTATTTGAGTTCGTTGAGAGGAATCAGCGCATCCATCAGCCAACTGCCGTCTTTTTGCTGCTTCGCCCAGATTTGTTCTGGTGCCATTCCTAATTCGCCAGCGATGGACTTGAGCAAATCGTATAAGGTGACTAAGCCTTGCACGTCGCCATATTCATCAACAATAAATACCATCTCTGCGCTGGTTTGCTGCATGTAGTTCAGCAGAGGCAAGCCTTTCATCGATTCCGGTACAAAGCGCGGATGTTTGAGCAATTTACCGAGTCTCGAAACAGACAGGTGGTCGTACTCATCAAGCAATACTTTTGAGGAGATGGTGCCGATGATGTTATCTAAACCGCCTTTGCACACTGGCCAAACTGAGTGTTGAGTTTGACGTAGGTGTTTGAGAATCCCATCCAGCGGCAAGTTGGTGTCCAAAAAGTGGATGTCGCAGCGCGGCGTCATTAAAGACAGGGCTAAACGATCATTGAGGTGCAGTAGCTTGCGGATCATCAGTTGTTCTTGCGGTTCGATGGCTCCTGATTCCGAACCTTCA
>NZ_JAWOVY010000334.1:0-707 GCF_033340155.1 Vibrio sp. 1562 | reverse complement strand
TTGCGGAAGGCTTGTCTCCTCAAGATGATGTTTCAACAGTCATGACGACGGAAGTGATTTCTCTCGACCATAATGCTTACATCTACGAAGCCATGCTAACGATGTTACGCTACAATGTGCATCATCTGCCGGTGGTCAAAAATCAACTGCCGATAGGCATCATCGAAACTACCGATATTGTTCGTTATGAGTCGCAAAACTCCCTGCTTCTTGTAAGTAGCATTTTTCAGCAGCAAAGCATCGAAGATTTAGCGACAGTCGCAGAAGAAGTCAAAACCAGCTTCGTACGTCTGGTTAACGAAGACGCCAATTCACACATGGTTGGCAGCGCGATGTCGGTAATTGGCCGAAGTTTCAAACAGCGTTTGTTGGAGTTGGCCGAAGAAGAACTCGGTGCGCCTCCGATTCCTTATTGCTTCCTCGCATTAGGTTCAATGGGACGCGACGAACAGTTGCTGGTTACTGACCAAGACAACGCCATTATTCTGGACGAATCCTATCAAGAAGAGAAACATGGCAAGTACTTTGAAGATCTCGCTAAGTTTGTCAGTGACGGCCTTGACGCTTGTGGTTACAAATATTGTACCGGTGACATCATGGCCACAAACCCGATGTGGCGAATGACTCGCTCCGAATGGGAAGAATGTTTCGCTGACTGGATTGACGATCCCAACCCGAAAGCGTTACTGAATGCATCAATATTTTTC
>NZ_JAWOVY010000333.1:0-707 GCF_033340155.1 Vibrio sp. 1562 | reverse complement strand
CTCAAAACCGTTACCGCGCCAATGCCCCTGATCGTGCTCCAGGATAAGGATGTTCAGCTCAAATTGCTTCGTAACTTTGACGCCTCAGAACAACGCAAAACTCGATCTGATAAAGCGGCATCGGAAATCCTTGGCACCTTCGGTGGAGTCACTATCGAATCCTTCCCTGGATGAATCAGCGTGACCGCGTAACAAGGCTTTTCCGCAGCCGGAAGGGCTTTGTCCCACACAAACAATTCCAATCGACAGCAGCATGATATATAATTATGATAATTACCGTATTATCGTAATTATCGTAATTATCGTAATTATCGTAAACATTACAAATTAAAAGGAACGTTCTCATGGCAAGAAAATTGGTTGAGTTTGACGATGTAGCGGCTGCGGCCCAAAAGCTCAAGGACGCCGGTAAACGCCCAACGGTCATCGCTATCAGAGACATCATTGGCAAGGGGAGCTTTACCACCATTTCAACGTATCTCAAACAGTGGTCAGAGGAACACTCCCTCGATGAAGAGCTGGTAGAGGTAGTCCTTCCAGAATCGGTTATGAGCGATGCTGAGCTCTTCCTACAGAAGATCTATACGGTAGCCAAAGCAAGCGCCGATGAACAGCTTGAGCGCGAGCGTGAACTGCTACGACAGAAAGAAATTGAGTACCAGGAAGATATGCAGCAAGCCGTGGACATGGCAAATGATGCCACCGAA
>NZ_JAWOVY010000332.1:0-707 GCF_033340155.1 Vibrio sp. 1562 | reverse complement strand
AAGTGTTGCAGAAATAACTCAAAATCTCGCAAGATCTAGAAGCGTTAGATAAAGAGGGCGAGTAGCTACTGCCGAAAATCGACAAGCTGAAGAAAGAATGTGATGTGTTCTTAGAAGGGAAGTCGTGGGATGTAAAATCCGATGCTTGCGATAAGCACGATGAAGCAAATTCTCGACTTAGCCAAATTGATCAACTAATTGAAGTCTACAAAATGGATCTCAACCAGATCAAAGAAATCACATCGGATATGGGTTTATAAACCCAACAATACACTCGATTGTTCATACAAAAAGGAGCTCACTGAGCTCCTTTTCCTTTACCTATGTTAAGCTAAAACTCGTTAGATACGAGAGGCATCATAACCTGATGCAAGCAAAAGTTCTCGTTCATACCTAATGAGTTGAGCACGATCTTCAATTAATTCGTTCAAAGCTTGAGATGGCTTTCCTGCGAGAGTTTTGAAAGCAGCAAACGTTTCTGCACTGTCGATCTCATCAATCATACTGCTAATGACATTGCGCGCTTCACACGGATTGTTATCTGTAGTGAAGTATTCTACTTGTTTAGCTGCAGCTTTCATTTCTGTTAATAGCTCAAGCGGGCTCGTGTCTTTTGCTACCGCCATGTAGTTGTCTAACACGCGCTTTGCATAAAGCAGTTCTTTTAGTGGGATATCACGTCCACTTTCAATTAGGGATTCGCTAAG
>NZ_JAWOVY010000331.1:0-707 GCF_033340155.1 Vibrio sp. 1562 | reverse complement strand
CAATTTTGGATGTCATCCGCAACATTGCTGAGCAAACCAACTTGTTGGCTCTCAATGCCGCGATTGAAGCGGCACGTGCAGGTGAGCAAGGACGCGGATTTGCCGTGGTAGCCGATGAGGTACGTGTGCTGGCATCGAAAACCACACAATCCACCACAGAAATCGAATCGATGATCAGCAATCTGCAATCGAGCTCTCAGTCAGCCAACCAAGTGATTCAAAGCTGCATGAGTGATATGGAAATGTCGGTTGAGCAAGCCTCGAAAGCGAACAGTTCAATGGAAGAGATCCAAGCACTCATTATCGAAATCAGCCAAATGAGTACGCACATTTCTCAAGCGGCAGCAGAGCAAAGCGAAACCTCAGCAGATATTGCGCGCAACATTGAAGACATCAACAATATTGCGGATGAAAGTTACCACGCGATGTCGAGCATCACTCATACGAGTGAATCTCTCACTCAGCTTGCTCATCAGCAAAATGAATTAGTCCATCGCTTTAAATTGTAAATTTTTATGCAATAGTTGATGCAACCAGCTGTATAAGGGCGACTTTTTATGAAGTCGCCCTTGTTTTTTCTCGGCCTTGTCTACATATGGGTAATATGGCCTGCTCATCCCTTGCACTTCTCTTTTCGAGCGGCCACACAAAAAGGAAAATCTATGGCTGTTCATGTTGGTATTATCGACCAAGACCCAGTGAGATTG
>NZ_JAWOVY010000330.1:0-708 GCF_033340155.1 Vibrio sp. 1562 | reverse complement strand
AGCAGAAAGGCATAAGCTTCAGAATGGTGAAATCGGTTTTATTGATAGCGGCGGTATTACAAATTGGCATCGCAATCAGCAGTGAAGGGCTCACTCGCTCGTTAGCGGAATTGACGGCGTTTTTAATCGCTATCGCGTTGGTGTTTGCGCTCAAGAGTGACAAACAAGAGTCAACCTCCGACCAACGCGATAAGTCGACAACGATTATCTAAGTACTAGCCAGCTTAGTGACGTGGTGGAAATTAATACCCATAAAGTCACACCAAACAACAGCGGTTTAGGGCCCGAAGATTTCAGTTTCGAAATCGAAATACTACATCCTATCAAGAATAAGCACACCACCAGAGCTTGCTTCGCAATGGTAAAAATACCGTGATACACCACCTCAAATTGTGGGAAGAAATCACTAAAGGCGATGGCCGCGCAATACCAGAAAATGAAGTAAGGAATCACTAACTTTTTCGAACCGTTCTCTTTGTTCCCACGTGAGAAAATCACGGCGCTAATCAAAGCAACAGGAATGATCCACAAGGCTCGCGCCAGTTTGAGCGTGGTTGCAGTTGTCAGTGCCTCTTCACCGTAGGCAGAGGCAGCGCCAACAACAGACGAAGTATCATGAATCGCAATTGCCGCCCATGTCCCAAAGGTTTGTTGGTCTAGGTTTAACGCATGACCAATGACGGGGAAGATGAACAACGCTAGAGAGTT
>NZ_JAWOVY010000329.1:0-709 GCF_033340155.1 Vibrio sp. 1562 | reverse complement strand
GCATTTGTATCAGCGGGCATTGCAAGGGTACGAAGCAGAAGCTGGCCTTTCGGAGAGTTAAATTCTTGGCTCATAGTGACATCCTAAATCTTCAAGGGCGCTCAAAAAAGCGCAAATATGGTGTGCCAATAAGAATACTAATGCAGTAATTATTGGTCCGTTGAACAAAACAGCGACCCGAAGGTCGCTGTGAATAATACATTTGCCCGGATTATAGCAAAATTGAGTTTTTAATCATCAACCGAGAAATCGGAGGAGTTATTTTTCTCTTCCTTTGGCATGTGCTTGTAAATGTAGACACCAGTAGCAATCATGTAGGCGAAGGTGGCGATCAGCATTCCAAATACTTTGAAGTTAACCCAAACATCCAGAGGTAGCTCGTAAGCGATGTAAATGTTTAGGCCTGCAAAAAATGAGAAGAAGCCTACCCATGCCCAGTTTATCTTCGCCCAAATCGCGTCAGGTAGCGTGATCTCTTTACCCAACATGCCTTTGACGACCGATTTTCCCATTAAGTGGCTGGCGGTTAAGCCAACTGCTAGCACCACGTAAATGATAGTGACTTTCCATTTTATGAAGTTGTCGTCATGGAAGAAAATGGTCATGCTGCCGAATATCGTGACGATGACAAACGTGATCAGTTGCATCTTCTCTACTTTCTTATACAGCGCGTAGGTCACGATAAGTTGAACTGCCGTTGCAACGATGA
>NZ_JAWOVY010000328.1:0-709 GCF_033340155.1 Vibrio sp. 1562 | reverse complement strand
CATCGTGAAACTCAATGCCGCCCAGCAACAAGTTCGGCGTTTCGACTTCAATACGCGTTGGTAAAGGAATCGTAGGCGTCTGCATGTTTGCCAGCACCGATTGCGCTTTACTCTCTGGCGTATCCAGTAACGTCGCCCACTTATCTAGGTTTACCTCATCTAGACGAATCGAAGCATCGTGCCCAACGACAGGGCTAATTTTAAAACCGCCTTTGCCTAACACTAAGTTGGTCGCGGTTAACACTGGCACATCGCCCGAGATATCAATTTCGGTCTGATATTTCGCATTTGGGATTTGCAAACGAGCCGAAATGCTCTCCTGATTCCCCGATGCTTGGAGTTTTGCCTGACCAGCTTCTCCGACCTTTTTCGTCAATGGGTATGGGTATTCACTGGCTAATCGACCGAGCTGCGCCAACACATCCACTTGGTAAGTAAAACCCACATCGTTGAGCTGCAAGTCAATGTCCATTTGCCAAGGTGCATGACCGGAAACCAAGCTCAACCAACGTTCACCCAAATAAGGCTTGAGAGGCTCTACATCCCAATCACCTAAAGTATTGATGGTCACGTTGTAGCCTTGGACCGCACTTTCGCCGTGGAAATCGAGTGAAATAGGCTGCGAGAGTAACTCTGCTGACAAGCCAGATGTCGTCACCACATCGTTGTCGCACTGACTGCGTCCAGTGGCTTTTTCTAGCGTCATTGG
>NZ_JAWOVY010000327.1:0-710 GCF_033340155.1 Vibrio sp. 1562 | reverse complement strand
GTGCTGCGCTATTTAAATTTGCCTTAATCGAAGCTGAGTATCGAGACGGATTAACCTTAGCGCCTTCACGTTTGGATAAAGTTGAAACGCAAACTATCACTTACAAAATTTTGTGCGGCGAGCCAGACAACGAGGTTGCCGAGTTACTAAACCCAGAAACGGGTTTGCTTTTGATCCACAACGTTGGTCAGGTAACCGTCGAGGCGACAGCAACATACAGCGATGCTTTCTTAAACAAGCAGCAAGCCGCTCAGGTTGTGGTCGATGTGAAACCAGGTCAACGTCAAGCCATCAGTGTTGCGAATATTGCTAAGACGTATGAAGACGGTGGACGCATTTTCCCTCAAGTTGCGCACGCTCGCGGCGATTATGGATATCGCATCATCAATGGTGAAGATGTTGTCGCTAAAACTACGGATGGTGAAGCGTTGTTGATCAAAGGTGTTGGTAGCGCAGAAGTTGAAGCCTACGAATACGACTTGCGTAATTATCCAGCAAGTAAAACCCGCTTCAACATTGAAATCGAACGCGCACCTCAGCAGGTAATGAAAGACGTGCAAATGCCTCTCACTTATCAGCCTAAACTGGCTATTCCAATGACGTTTGCTGGTCAGAAAGGCAAAGTCAGTCTGATTGGTGGGTTGCCTGAAGGTCTTCGAATGAAGGATGGCAACTTAGAAGTGGATACCGCGGGCGAATATCGTCTTAAG
>NZ_JAWOVY010000326.1:0-710 GCF_033340155.1 Vibrio sp. 1562 | reverse complement strand
CGTATTCAAACGTTGGCAGAGCAACACGCCAATTTGTATTACGCGATCGGTTTTCATCCGTATTTTCTAGAAGATAACGTTGAGCAGCACCTTGCAGAGCTAGAACGTTATCTCAACCAAAAATCGCCACAGTGTGTGGCAATCGGAGAGTGCGGACTAGACTTTGCAGTTAACGTAGATCCTGAGCTACAAGAAAGGGCGCTTGAAACTCAATTTGAGCTGGCAAGGCGTTTCAATCTTCCTGTCATTTTGCACAGCCGGAAAGCACACAATCGACTCATTCAAATGGTCAAAGCGGCGAAGTTACCTCGTGGTGGCGTTTTGCACGCGTTTGCTGGTAGTTATCAGCAGGGAATGGAGTGGGTCAGATTAGGTTTTTTCATCGGTGTTGGTGGAACCATTACCTATCCGAGAGCCCATAACACTCGCGACGCAATTCAAAGATTACCACTCGAAAATCTGGTTATAGAAACGGATGCTCCAGATATGCCTATACTTGGTTATCAAGGGGAGCCGAATCACCCTGCCAAACTCATTCATGTATTCAATGAGCTCGCAGAGTTGCATAGTGTGCGAAAGCAATCGATTGCCACTCAGCTGTGGGAAAATAGCAATTTTGCTTTCTCGATATGTGAATAAAATCTAAAGATGTAGTCTGAAATAGAAAACGTTTCCCTGCTTATTGTGAGATAACTCACAAAGGTGGGTGA
>NZ_JAWOVY010000325.1:0-711 GCF_033340155.1 Vibrio sp. 1562 | reverse complement strand
GCAAGATATTACAACGCTGATCGAAGCTGAAAAGCAAAGTAACTTAGCACGCAGAGAAGCCGAAAAATCCGCGCAAGCGCGAGCTGACTTCTTGGCTAAAATGAGCCATGAAATTCGCACACCAATTAATGGTATTTTGGGAGTTGCGCAGCTACTCAAAGATTCCGTGGAAGCGGAAGAGCAGAAGAACCAAATCGATGTTCTTCGCCACAGTGGTGAGCATTTACTTGCTGTATTGAATGATATTTTGGACTTCTCAAAGATTGAACAAGGCAAGTTCAATATCCAAAAACATCCTTTCTCCTTCGCTGATACCATGCGAACGCTAGAAAACATCTATCGCCCTATTTGTGAAAACAAAGGGGTTGAACTTGTCATTGAAAACCAGCTTGATGGCAATGTAGAGATTTTCACCGACCAAGTTCGTCTGAATCAAATTCTGTTTAATTTAGTCAGTAACGCGGTGAAGTTCACGCCATCGGGCTGCGTGCGTTTACATGCCGAGTTAGAGCAGTTTTATGGCGCAGACAATAGTGTGCTAGTGGTTGAAATCAGCGATACGGGTATCGGTATTGAGTCCGACAAGTTGGATGAAATGTTCGAACCTTTTGTTCAAGAAGAAGCGACCACAACTCGCGAATACGGTGGCAGTGGCCTTGGTTTGACCATCGTGAAAAACTTGGTCGATATGCTCGACGGGGATGTACAAGT
>NZ_JAWOVY010000324.1:0-711 GCF_033340155.1 Vibrio sp. 1562 | reverse complement strand
CCTTTGTCTACAGAATCTCCCATCGCGTAGACATAGAAATTACACGCAAGCTCTGCACAGTCATGGAAGGAACCCGCATCAACCGCTTTTTGCGTCTTCACTAAATCTTGGTACAGCACGCTGTTGGTACCACCACCTAATACTTCCGATAGCGTATCCAGAGACGCTTGGCTCTCTTCGCCGCTGTATGTGGTTGGCCACGCAATCATTACCATCGGTTGTTGGATACGATCTTCCAACGTAATGTATTTGTCTTCTTGCAACTTAGCTGGTTGTTTCGGTGCGTTTTCAACTTCTGGACCACGAGGAATGGAACCGAAGTATTTGTTTACCCACGCCAGTGTTTGCTCGACATCTAAGTCACCACCGATCGTGATCGTCGCATTATTTGGACCGTACCAACGCAAGAAAAACGCTTTAAGATCATTCACATCAACACGATCAAGATCTTCAACGTAACCGATGGTTTGCCATGAGTAAGGATGACCTTCTGGGTATAACGCTTCAGACATACGTTCCCAAATCAAACCGTACGGACGGTTGTCATAACGTTGCGCACGCTCATTTTTCACCGTAGATCGTTGAATTTCAAATTTGCGCTGTGAAACCGCATCAAGCAAAAAGCCCATACGATCCGATTCAAGCCACAGCATTTTTTCCAGCTGATTTGCAGGAACGGTTTCAAAGTAGTTGGTGCGATCGCGATTGGTC
>NZ_JAWOVY010000323.1:0-712 GCF_033340155.1 Vibrio sp. 1562 | reverse complement strand
ACGTCGAAGAGGCAATGAAAAATCAGGAGATGCGCGTCAGCCGTTTGCGAGACAGTGTGATGGAGACGTTCTTAAACGGCACTACGTTGATTCTCACTGAGGGTTCGGCGATAGGGCAAGTGAACGCGTTGTCGGTGTTGAGTACCAGCGATTATATGTTTGGTGCGCCTAACCGTATTACTGCCACAACATGCTACGGCGATGGCGACGTCATCGATATTGAACGCAGCGTCGATCTTGGCGGCAGTATCCACTCGAAAGGTGTGATGATCCTATCGGCTTATCTGTCTTCCGTATTCGGCAAAACGGCGCGAGTGCCACTCACGACGACGATTACCTTTGAGCAATCTTACGGTGGTGTCGACGGCGACAGTGCGAGCATGGCGGAGTTTTGTGCGGTGGTTTCGGCTTTTTCTAAACAACCAAATCGACAAGATATCGCGATCACGGGGTCAATGAACCAATTTGGTGAAGCGCAGCCGATTGGTGGCGTAAACGAAAAAATCGAAGGTTTCTATGATGTGTGTGTGATCAAAGGTCGTCACTCCGGACAGGGCGTGATCATTCCTCGTTCGAATGTTCATAACTTGATGTTACGCGCTGACATCGTGAAAGCGGTAGAAAAAGGGGAGTTCCATATTTGGGCAATTGACCACGTGACTGAAGCCATTGAATTGTTCACCGGCAAGGTGGCAGGTGAGCCGACAGATGA
>NZ_JAWOVY010000322.1:0-712 GCF_033340155.1 Vibrio sp. 1562 | reverse complement strand
ATAGGGTGAAATGCCGCTTGCTCGATGCTCGGACGCTTCGCTTACTCGCACACTGCGCCGAGCGGATGAGGTAAGCGAAGACAGAAGAGTTGGTGCCGAAATTGCTTATTTCGGCTGCGCCGACCCCTACCCATTTCGACTCTATTTTGAGTGATTTAGGTACTGTCTATGGTCGCTTTCTGAACTAAGGATTTCTCCCCTTATTTCGGACTGCCCTGCGCTGTGTGTAAAGCTTTCGCCCCCGTTCCAGTCACACAACACTAATCAGTTATTCCTTTTCCGCTTGTCCCCTCTAGCAGCTACAAGGGGCGGATTTATCGAGCTTGGTGCTTAGTTCTGATTAGTGCCTTTACCTCTCACCTTTGGAACATCCCTTGGTCGGTGAGTGATGCGCGTCGTTCTGTCCAAAACATCTTGATTCCAAACAGAATGCAGAAATACTCTTGAAGTGCTTACTTGATATGGTCTATCATGAAAGGAACTTCCTAGGGCTGAAATCTAGTGAGTATTTCGAAATAAACCGACTCGCCAAAGTCGGTTTTTTCACATCTGGGGATAGAGATTAATCCTAAAATCGTTAGATCTCAATGATCAACGTAAAAGATCTTCTCCTCCTCCAACAAAAAGGCTCCTTTCATGGGAGCCTTTTTTTAACTAAACACTTACGTGATATATCGTAAATAATATCGCTATTATTGTTGTTGGTATTATT
>NZ_JAWOVY010000321.1:0-712 GCF_033340155.1 Vibrio sp. 1562 | reverse complement strand
CCAGTTGCTTTAAGATGGTTAATCGATCGCGAATGAAAGCTTGCGACTGATTCGAGATCCCTACTTTACCTAACGCTTCGTTGTAAGAGTTAATCGCAGCAGTAAAAGTGAGCGCTCGCTCTTGCTGAATCGCCAAACCAAGCCACCAGCGAGCATTGTCTGGCTCGCGTTGAGTCAGTAGCTGGTAGCTTTCTACTGCGCTGTCGTTTTGTTTTTGTTTCTGCGCAAGGGCTGCGCGCATTGCCAAGTAATCTCGACTCGGCATTGGAGGCAAGTGAACCAGTGGGCTCAGTGCCGCAGAAGGCTGATTGGCTTTAACCAATAGCTTCGACAACGCGAGTCTTAGCGGTTGGTTATCCTTATCAAGGTTGATGCCTTCTTGCAGGATTTCGTAAGACTTTCTGGTATCCCCTTTACCGAAATAAAGCGCCGCCAGCTTTTGACGCGTTTCGATATTGCTTGGCTCATAACGCAATGCTTCGGTATAAGCAGAAAGCGCCGTTTCCATATCGTTCGCATCAATGGCTTTTTCTGCTCGACTGATCGCTTTCAACGATAACTGACGGTGTGAAAGTTCAACTTGCTCAATGCGCATTGAACTCTCTTCAACCAAATTGGTGGTCGTATTGCTCGGTGCATTCGCTACTTGCGCGATCAGCATCGGAGCGTCTGAACTCATATCCGCACGTGAACCAAATACGCCCTCACTAGG
>NZ_JAWOVY010000320.1:0-713 GCF_033340155.1 Vibrio sp. 1562 | reverse complement strand
AACTCAAAACCGATGCCTTTGTCAGTAACGTCCATCTTCATGCCACCCGTTAGCTCGTTTTGGAAGCTCACTAGCACGTCTTCAGGAAGAGGCTGGCCTGTCGCCATTGATGCTTTTTCTAACACTTCCAGAATACGCTCTGAGTCCATGCTAAAGCTCAACAAACCGTTTGGCTTCAACTCTTGAGCCATCACGTCCTTGCTTGCTTCTGCCGCGTACTCGCCGCTGTATAGCGTTAGGTGGCTGCCATTTAAGCGTGCAAACACGTCCATCTTCATGCCAGTGTGCATCTCTAACAAGTCACTTACGTTCACAGGTTGGTTGTCTGGTTGCAGTTGAAGCTGCGCCAATTCAGGAACTAGCATTTGCGCAGTTTGAATCAACATGTTTGGATCTTTCGCAGACAGAGTAAACATGCCATCCATTTGGCTAAACACTTCGCCAAACTGTGCATCAGGATTGATGTTCAGATCGAACAGTTGCATGCTCAACCCTTTCAACCCATTCAGCATGCCAGAGCCCATGCTCACCGCTGCCGCCGGGTTTTGTCCGCCCATGTCTTTTTGCATTTGGCTCAGTAGCGCACATTGGTATTGTGGCTGAGTTATCTCTGTCCAAATTTGACCAATCGATGGCGCAAGCGTATTGATGTCGATGCCTAGCGCCAAGCTAAAGAAGCTCTTATCGCAGTTAGACTCGGTTAACACACCACG
>NZ_JAWOVY010000319.1:0-714 GCF_033340155.1 Vibrio sp. 1562 | reverse complement strand
TGTCAAGACTTGTGCGTAAGACGCAATCAAGTAAGCACGGAACGCATCAACGAACTCTAGCACGTCTTCACGTTTTGCCCCTTTCAAGTTAGGGCCAAGCAGTTTTAGTGCTGCGTAACGGTCGTTGACGTAAGGCATCAGCTCTTGCTCAACAATCACCTTTAATAGATTAGGATCTTGTTTGATTTTTGGCTGTTCTGCTTTTAGTCGAGCAAATGTCACTTCTGCCACTTGCTTCATCATTTGATATGGCTGAGGTTTTTCCCCCTCTGCCGCGCCAACCCCAAAAGCGGTTAACACCACTGAAAATGAAAGTAATAATCCAGCTAACATAGTTATTCCTTACTTGAACCGTCTGAACCACCAACGCTGTAAAGTACCTGACCAATTAAGTCTTCAAGCACTAACGCAGATTTAGTGTCTTCGATGGTATCTCCGTCTACCAGCATAGCTTCGTCATCAAAAACAAACCCTGGTACTAAACCAATGTACTGCTCACCGATCAACCCTGACGTCAGAATTTGTACGCTGGATGTTTCTGGAAATTGATTGTACTGGCTGTTAATTGACAAGCTGACCACTGGCAATAAGTTATCTGGATTCAGAGTAATGTTACTTACACGACCGATAACCACGCCTCCAACTTTCACAGGAGAGCTTACTTTCAAGCTGCCAATATTATCGAACTCGGCTTTGAGGGTGTAAGTATCACCA
>NZ_JAWOVY010000318.1:0-715 GCF_033340155.1 Vibrio sp. 1562 | reverse complement strand
GCAGCTTGTTGCTGCATCGTACGTAAATCAGGATCAAACACTGAGACGGGAACCGTCACTAACTCACCGGAGCTCAACGCTGGCGGCTCGGTCACTTCCAATCGAACAGGCAATTCCAGTTCTGCGGCTGGCATCGCCTCGCCATTACGAATAACCGTATCTTCAAGGCTTTTGAAAATACGCTCGATTTGGCGGTCTTGGTTAGTCGACAACACAATGGTGCGTTGCGGTTGATACTGACCATCGACCCACACATCAAAGGTGTAATGATCTCCAAGCTGAGAACGGGTCTGATAGCGAAACTTGAGTTCGCCAGCGCTAGCGTAATTGTCTTGTAAGTAGCGTAGCGCTTCGGCTTGCCTCGTGACCGTAATAGCCGCGCTAGGGTAATCCCACTGCGCTGCGTTCGTCACTTGAACGCCTGCCAACGCAAGAGAAAGCGCTAAAAGTTTGAGTTTCATGCTGAGCTCCTACTAAAAGATGTACTTCGCGTTAACCGTAAAGTAACGACCTGGTTCCGTTGAGTAGCGTTTGCTCTCATCAGCTATGCCAGCAACGTCTTGGTAACGAATGTATTCTTTGTCGAACAGGTTGATGATGTTTGCGCTAACACGAAGGTCTTTGGAAACGTGGTAAGTTGCGCCAATATCAAACGTATTCCACGCACTTGTCTGCGCGCAATCTGTCGCTAGACCAAGCGTGGTCTGGCATTTAG
>NZ_JAWOVY010000317.1:0-715 GCF_033340155.1 Vibrio sp. 1562 | reverse complement strand
CAGCGTTGAACCGCTATTTAGAAGACCCACGCGATATCTATTACGTGAAGTCACCAAAGTCGTTTCTTGGAGCATCTGGCTTGCGTGATGTTCAGCTGAGCTTCTTTGAAGATCTGGTTTGCGCCATGATGGACAACATCAAAGCTCAGGCAGAAAACCATGCTCAGCAAAGCATTACGGATGCGGTGATTGGTCGCCCAATCAACTTTCATGGTCGTGGTGGAGAAACGGCGAACATTCAAGCGGAGAATATTTTGCTTCGCGCTGCGAAGCGTGCCGGTTTTCAAAATATCGAATTTCAGTTTGAGCCCGTCGCCGCTGGATTAGAATACGAAGCGACGCTTAGCGAAGACAAACTGATTTTGGTGGTGGATATCGGTGGTGGTACAACCGACTGTTCTTTGATTCAGATGGGGCCATCTTGGCGAGGAAAAGCAGACAGAACGGCAAGTTTGTTGGCTCACAGTGGTCAGCGTGTCGGCGGTAACGATCTGGATATCGCGTTGGCTTTCAAACAGTTGATGTTCCCGTTTGGGATGGAAAGCAAGATGGAATCGGGCATTGTGATGCCGACGACTCAGTTTTGGAATCCGATTGCTATCAATAACGTTGAAGCGCAAAACGACTTTTACTCACGTGAGAACTTAGCGGCGTTAAAACTGTTGCAGAAACAGGCGCAAGAGCCAGAAAAACTAGCGCGCTTGCTTGAGGTTTA
>NZ_JAWOVY010000316.1:0-715 GCF_033340155.1 Vibrio sp. 1562 | reverse complement strand
GGAAGTATTCTTCGCTCTCTTTTGGTCCGGTTAACACAATCGGCATCGGCTGATCAGCATTGTCTGGATGCATCATGATACCAAGAATGTACAGCAACTCTTCAGCAGTACCCGGACCACCCGGGAAGATCACAATACCATGCGCCATACGAACAAACGCTTCTAAACGTTTTTCGATGTCCGGCATGATGATCAGCTCGTTAACGATTGGGTTTGGCGGCTCAGCGGCAATGATTGAAGGCTCCGTCAAGCCAAGGTAGCGTTGCTCGGTGTAACGCTGTTTAGCGTGACCGATTGCCGCTCCTTTCATCGGGCCTTCCATCGCACCTGGTCCACAACCCGTACAGATATTAAGTTCACGTAAGCCAAGCTCGTTACCCACTTCGCGCGTGTATTGGTATTCAACGCCATTGATTGAATGGCCGCCCCAACAGACGACGAGATTTGGTTCAATACCGGGAGTGAGCGCGCCTGCGTTACGCAAAATACCAAACACAAGGTTGGTAATATGCGTTGGGTTAGTGAGATTGAGGCGCTGACTGTCAGCCAAGTGCATGTTCACGTAAACGATGTCACGCAGTACAGAGAATAAGTGTTCTTGAATGCCTTTAATGATCTCTCCATCGACAAACGCATGCTCTGGTGGGTCGGTCAGCTCTAGCTTAATGCCACGCTCGCGGCGCACTACATTCCCCTCAACCGCTTTGTGTTGATC
>NZ_JAWOVY010000315.1:0-715 GCF_033340155.1 Vibrio sp. 1562 | reverse complement strand
TCACGCTCTTACCACTGCCAGACTCACCAACGAGACCGAGCGTTCGTCCTGCGCGAACATCAAAGTTCACGCCATGGAGTACTTTTACCGGGCCATCATCCGTGATGAATTCCACTTCGAGATCTTTTACACTCAAAATTACATCGTTTTCCATAACACATCCTTACAGCTTATACGTGTCATCAACGACAACAACCGGTTCAAAGGTTTTACCCGACTTCATCGCTTTCTGGGTTTCTTTCTTCACGTCTTTGTCGATCCAATACGTGCCATCACCGATAATTCCGCCACTGAACAACGCTTCTGTCATTCGATTCATTGGTTTCTCTGGCAATTTCAACCAACGCCAGTGTCCATAACGAACGTAAGGTACCATGTAGCCAGTGACAATCACGTGCGCATCAATAATGTCTCGCTGAATCTCATGACCTAGTTGGATCTTCTTATCCATGTCCATGTTAAAGCGATACGCAATGATCTTTTCATCTAGCTCTGGCGTGCTGTAGTTAGTGAATGAGTTCGTTTGTGGTTTGTTCGCGTTCACGGAATGGAAGTATTCCCAATAAGTTGGGATTTCTGAAGTCCCCATATCAAAGAAAGCAAGTTCGTGTTTTTTCTCACGCACATACTTGAACATCGATGAACCATCAATCAGCTTCAGCTCAATGTCCAACCCTGCCAATTTTGCCTGTTCACGCAAGAAAGCAATACGCGG
>NZ_JAWOVY010000314.1:0-716 GCF_033340155.1 Vibrio sp. 1562 | reverse complement strand
CTTGAGCGGTTGGTAAGCCCGCATCGCATTTCGCATCAAAGTACACTGGCGTCACGCCACGATATAACGCTGCGCGGTTGAGCGTCGATTCGTTACGCGATAAAGCAAAAATCGGCAAACCCGAGCTTAGGCGTGACATCATCAAAGCAGTTCTTCCTGATTCTGTTAATGCAATCATCGCTTTGATGCCTTCCATGTGGTTCGCTGAGTACATGGTTGCCATTGCAATGGTCTCTTCTGCTGTTTCAAAGGTGCGGTCGAGACGGTAGGTCGATAGACTTGCTTCAGACATCTTTTCTGCGCCAATACAGACATCCGCCATTGATTTCACGGTCTCTACCGGATATTGACCGGCAGCGGTCTCTCCAGACAGCATCACGGCATCGGTGCCATCCAAAACGGCGTTTGCTACGTCCATGACTTCTGCACGCGTTGGCATTGGGCTATTGATCATGGATTCCATCATTTGAGTTGCAGTAATGACGACGCGGTTCAAACTGCGAGCTCGACGAATGAGTTTTTTCTGAACACCGATCAGCTCAGGATCGCCAATCTCAACGCCTAAATCGCCGCGAGCGACCATAATGATGTCAGATGCTTTAATGACATCATCCATGGCTTCTTTGGTTTCAACTACTTCTGCGCGTTCTGCCTTCGCGACAATCTTGGCGTGACAACCTGCTTTTTGCGCCAAGCTGCGAGCGTATTCGATATCT
>NZ_JAWOVY010000313.1:0-717 GCF_033340155.1 Vibrio sp. 1562 | reverse complement strand
TTCAATACCATTTTTTGCATCAATGGGTAGCGGGTAAAAGTGGAGCCCAATACCGCGATGCCGATCAGGCCGGGAATCAAGGCTTCTTTCAAAGCTAACCAGCGAGTATCAAGCTCCAACAAGCCAATGCCGCCAGTTAATAATACGCTGATAAAACCAAGCGCTGAGATAAAGTTAAATTTCTTGTTGCGGATGAGATCCATACCGCCGTAGACCACAGGAAAGAGCAAAGCGACAACCAGTGCCATTGCGGTTCCTAGGTGCTCTTCGCCACTGTATTTCATCAAGATGAACGAAGGGATGAATACGTTAAAAAGGATCTCAAATAGGGGATTCGACTTTTTCGCCGTCGTGTTACTCATAATTTCCTACTGACTCTATTATGTCGGCTGCCATTGTACTTTGGGTGGAAGTGTTCATCCAGTAACGCCAGATGTAAAGCGTTAACGCACCAAGTTATGTAACGACTTATGAAATAGACCCGAGCATAGCCAGTTAGTTGGCATGATTGACCAAGTTTTCTTGGTGGCTAGGTGAGCTTCATACCAGTAGGAACTTCTGTCTTAATGGTTTCCTTGCTGCGCGATGAGCTGGTTGCGCGCTCTGAATAATCGAGTCGCCACCGTATTGTGATTGAGCCTCAAGGCTTGGGCAATTTCATCATGATTCAGCCCAGCCACTAGGCTCAAGAGCAATGGCTCTCGGTATTTGGGGTCG
>NZ_JAWOVY010000312.1:0-717 GCF_033340155.1 Vibrio sp. 1562 | reverse complement strand
ATGCACATACCTGGCTTGACCCCCAGAACATCCAACGAGTTGGACGAGCGCCTTACCTTGCGTTTATCGCCTACTCGATTGAACGCAAGTTGTTTGGTTACTACGGAGGGGGAGACGATCGGTAACATTGGTCAACCTCTTTTCTTCTTGTTTTGCTCGCGCTTCACCATTGCTCCAGCAGCTTTCAGAAGTCTCTGGTTCTCCGCCAGCTCCTCTTGGAGTTCCTGAGTATCCTCTTCTGTCTGAGCCTTTTTCAGCTCGGCCTCGCAATATTGGACCTCTTCCTGCAAGCTGACTTTCGCAAACTTGAGAGCGGCCAGTCGCGTCGTATAAACGCCAAAAGGCAATTCGCCACCTTCCCGGAACTGCTTCAAGCACCAGCTCGGTATAGATGGCAACCAACCAAAGTCCCCATTCTTCCGTGACCTTTTCCCCCACGTAATCCCATCTAACTTTTGGGCAAGATTGACATAGCGTTGATCGCTGGTTGAGTTGCGTCGTTTCTGAATAGAGCGAACTATCCACTCTGTAACCTCGACCTTTGCTTTATCATCATCAGAGATGTAATAAAGGGCTGCGTACAACACAGCGCCTTTACGAATGACTGATGGTGGGTATGCCTGGGCTTTCATCTATCCCCCTATCGCTTTTTCTGTCCGACAAGACGGAGATGATCGGCGGCCAAGTCATACTGCTCGTTTTTGTCGCGGCGGCGGA
>NZ_JAWOVY010000311.1:0-717 GCF_033340155.1 Vibrio sp. 1562 | reverse complement strand
AACTCAGCACTAAGCCGTGCGTGAGTTTTGTCCAGCCATCAAGCAAAACGAAAAGCAGTAACTTGAAGGGCAGAGAAATGGTCATCGGTGACACCATCATCATCCCCATTGCGAGCAGAATATTGGAAACAATCAAATCGATAGCGATAAACGGCAAGTAGAGTAGGAAGCCGATTTCAAAAGCCCGCGTTAACTCGCTGACCGTAAATGCAGGCAGCAACAGCAATAAGCTGTCGGATTCCAAACGGTCCACGTATTTTTGTGGCCACAGCGTGCGTGCTGCGTCGGTAAAAAATATCGCTTCGGTTTCACGGATGTGCTTTTTCAAAAACTCGCGATACGGCTGTAAACCACTTTCAATCAGGCCCTCAACGCTGGCAGAGTCTTCCAAAGAAATGTCGTGCTGTTTTACGTAATCGTACGTTTCAAAGCCAACCGGTGCCATGATGAAAATCGACAAAATGATCGCCAAGCCATACAGCGCCATATTCGGCGGAATCTGTTGTACGCCAAGCGCATTTCGCAGCAGCGAAAACACGACCGCGAGTTTCACAAATGAGGTCGCCATCATGGCGATAAACGGGATCAATGCCAGCAGCGCAAGGCTGACAATGAGGTTTAGCTCATCAGGTAACTGAATCATGCCGGCTCCTGAGTGCCGCCGAATAATTCAAGCACACGTACACCTAAATGATCGTTGACGTTTACCAGTTCACA
>NZ_JAWOVY010000310.1:0-718 GCF_033340155.1 Vibrio sp. 1562 | reverse complement strand
TGTTGCCCCAGACCGAAATCGTTCTGGTGCATCAAACTCACTGACATTGGAACAGCCTCTGCGAGTCACAGAAATTGCTCCTAATACTTATTCGGTTCAAGGGACACCGACAGATTGCGTTCATTTTGCTCTAAATGAGCTGATGAAAGATGACCTGCCAGATCTTGTATTATCTGGCATCAATCATGGTGCAAATCTGGGGGATGACGTTCTGTACTCTGGTACCGTCGCTGCTGCAATGGAAGGGCACTTTCTTGGCGTGCAGGCCATTGCATTTTCACTGGTTGGTAAACGTCATTTTGAGTCGGCTGCTAAAATTGCTCGACAGTTGGTTGAGCAACACTTGGCAGCGCCAATCCCAACCAACCGTTTGGTGAATGTGAATGTACCTGATTTGCCTCTCGAGAGTCTTGGTGAAATCGAAGTGACCCGTTTGGGTGCTCGTCATCACGCAGAGAATATGATCAAGCAGAAAGATCCGCGTGGGCATGATATCTATTGGTTAGGGCCTCCGGGGAAAGAACAAGATGCGGGTGAAGGTACCGACTTCTATGCGATTGAGCACGGTCGAGTTTCTATTACCCCACTGCAAGTAGACCTCACGGCTCATGAGTCTCTGCGTGCGATGGATAGTTGGTTGAAGGAAGAGAAGTAATGAGTAACCCACATGCTGACAGGTTGATAGCGTTTCTTATCTCCAGTGGCATCAAAGATCAAC
>NZ_JAWOVY010000309.1:0-720 GCF_033340155.1 Vibrio sp. 1562 | reverse complement strand
TCCGAATAGTAAACGAATAAACAAGATGTCGCGTGATACGCTGGATTAACGCAGACGCGTCGCAAACTCAGCTTTGGTGTTGTCTAGCCACTCATAACGACGGCGGTACATCGAGCGTTTAGAGCGAGACATTCCCTCAGTATCGCGGCGCGTATCATTCACTTTTAATGCGTAGAAATGGCGGTTGTATTCAATGCCTCCCAACTCTTGCCATAGTGCGTCGTAGTCGGTTTTGATGCGTCCTTTACTGTAACGTCGTGCTGCGTATGTGTGAGATTGCGTTTTTACGGCGAGTATGGTGTTTACTTCCCAGACTTGAGCGATGAGTGTTAGCAAACTCACCATCAAGCTTTTTGGTCGCTGACCGTACAGTTTTCGAGTCAGTTTTTTGATTTTTGCGTTGTTTTCTTCACTGCTTCGAGGGCCTTGTAGGCCACCTATCATAATGCAGCGCCCAGTGTCTACATGACCAACGGTAAACGAAAGTGTGTAGAAGTTGCCGTCTTCAGCGCTGTGCAGCACAAGACTCATGTCGCCTTCTTTTTGGTAACGTGCTTCGTAAACCAATCGAACCGAGTACTCGATGTCATCGATTTCAAATGAGGTCAGCGTTAAGCCTTTTGAATCGGTGTAAATCTCGGCAATGGTCTCTTTAGAAAGCAGTTCTGAAATCGTTTTGTAGTGATCAACCACCAAGTTGGAGCGATCAAAAGCAGAGTT
>NZ_JAWOVY010000308.1:0-722 GCF_033340155.1 Vibrio sp. 1562 | reverse complement strand
TTGCGGCGACGTCGGGCGATAAGGCGGAGTTAGTGTGTGAATCTGCAGATTTGATCTATCACTTGTTGGTGCTTTTACAAGACCAAGGTTTATCAATGAACGATGTGGTGAATAAGCTTAAAGAGCGTCACAAGTAGTTCAAATCAAAGACATAATACAAAGGCTGCCATGTGGAAGCCTTTGTTTTTTCTTGATAGTGCCATTTTATCCGCAGCACTTTTTAAATTTCTTACCGCTGCCACAAATACATGGATCGTTACGGCCTACTTTTAAGCTGCTGATGGATTGATTAAGTCGCGGATCTTGCTCGGATTCTTCTTCAGGGAAGGTGCCATCAATGTAATACCACAACCCATCTTCTTTCACGAAGCGTGAACGCTCGCTCAGGCAGTAGCGTTGGCCGTCTTCATTGAAATAGGCGTTGAACTCAACAAAGCCTTCATTTTCATGGCTGCCAGCTTCTGCTTTGACGACTTCCAGTTTGCACCAATCGCTGTCGATCGATTGTGCGATACCTTCACGTTGTTCTTCTGCGTTACAACTTGGGTGATATGTTTTCACAACGTAGTCAACGAGGCCTAGCACATGAGCGCTATAGCGAGAGCGCATTAACTGTTCTGGTGTTTTGACGTCAGCGTGATTGTTGTGCGCAATTTCGCAACACTGTTGGTAGGTACGGTTAGCGCCGCAAGGACAAGAAGAAGCCATAAAATGAAATCTCG
>NZ_JAWOVY010000307.1:0-723 GCF_033340155.1 Vibrio sp. 1562 | reverse complement strand
AAACGAGATTTACTTCTTACTTACAAAGGTGAGATTGAAGAGTGTACTTTAATCTCTAGCAAGCTAAACAATATACATCCTAAATACATACGTACAATCATGAGAAGCGAGAATGGTTGGCCAGGAGCTGACCAGAAAGCCAAGAACGGTTCTGGTGATTTAGGAATAATACAAGTTAACCCTAAGGTTTGGGATCAAGAGTTTCGTAAGCTTGGTGTGACTATAAACTGGGAAGACGTCAGAGATGATGTATGTGCAAATCTATTTATTGGTGGTGTCATTCTGGCCAGAAGATTAAACGCAACGAATGACATTTTTAAAGGCCTCGCTAACTACCATCGATATGCAACTTCAGACAATAAATATTTTCATTACTCGTACCGCCTGAAAGCAATGAAGCACTTTGCTGATATTGAATCTGAGTATGGTCGTTGGATTTCTCACCGAATACACGCAGTCAATAAACTAGGAGAATAGCCATGTGGGTCGCTATTGCAGAGAAGTCTTCTCAAGCTGAAAAGATCGCATCAGCTTTGAATCTTAGAAAGCAAGGTGGATTATATTCAGGCTTCTACAAAGGGCAAGAACTGATCCTTTGGTATGCCGCAGGTCACTTCCTCGAACTGTCTCCCCCTACAGAGCAAATACAGAACTTCAGTTGGAACGATCCACGTACTCACGAACGCATCCCTCGCAAGGTTCCTTATAAAGTTTGTCCGGACA
>NZ_JAWOVY010000306.1:0-723 GCF_033340155.1 Vibrio sp. 1562 | reverse complement strand
TTTCACCTCGAAAATGGAGCCGAAGGAATGTATGATCGTCGTCACTGGGCCAAAACCAACTAGGCTTTCAAGGATTGTTTGCGCTTGTTCGCCCGGAGCAATCGCAACCATCTCTTGCGGCAGTGCAGCGACAACATCAAATTCTGTCACACCTAAACGCTCTGCCATTGCGGCAGGCAGAAGTTGAGGTTCTTGTTCCAATAGAACTTCTACCTGTTGCTTGATTGATTCCATTTTGTTTTCCATCTTTTCTTCAATTTGTCTTCATTAATTATTGGATACTTTTGGCACGCTTTCGTTCATCTCTGATGTCAGTACCTGAATACAGGCTTGCGCTAACGAAACGGCCCAAAAACTGCCCGCTAAAGTAAGCACTAAGCTTCGCTCTTGAAGCTCAACTAAGCCTTTGTCTTGCCATACTTTAAACAGCGGCATGAGAAAATCGAACGTATCGCTACCCATAAACACCGGCAATTTACTTGCCTGAACAATGCCGCGGTCAAACCCGGATTTTAGCGCTGCAAATAATGGCTCTAATGGGCTGTGCTTCATCATCATCGCAATCGTACTTTGCCCTTCATTCACCGCTTTGATGTAGGTGTCTAAAGTACGGTGCAGCATCATCCCGTAGCCGCCAATGTTGCCACCAGCACCGCATCCAATCGGCAACACTTCTGCGTACGTCTTGGCTAAGCTGTTGTATAGGCTACGCTCACGGTTATC
>NZ_JAWOVY010000305.1:0-726 GCF_033340155.1 Vibrio sp. 1562 | reverse complement strand
GCAACAACACAAGAAGATACCGCTGTCACGATTGATGTCCTACCAAACGATACTGACATCGATGGCGATACGCTGTCGATTGACTCGGCATCTGTGCCGAGTGAGCAAGGGACAGTCGAGATTGTTGATGGAAAACTGGTGTTCACACCGGCTGAGAACTTCCATGGCGATGCTAAAATCACTTACACCGTCACCGATGGTTCACTGACCGACCAAGCGACGGTTAACGTCACCGTGAATGCGGTGAACGACACACCTGTGGTTGAGAGCAACATTGCAGACCAAACCTTGGCGGAAGATTTCACGCCATACAGCATCGATCTAAATACTGCTTTCAGCGATGTGGATAATGTGGATGGCGAGCTGAGCTTCAGCGTTTCTGGTAATAGCAACATTCAAGTGGCGATCGTCAATGGTATTGCTACGTTCACTCCAACGGCAGACTGGAACGGCTCAGAAGCGCTGACGTTTACGGCTACCGATCCAAGCGGCGAGAGCGTTAGCCAAACGGTGAACTTCACAGTAGCGCCAGTGGCGGATATCGTGGCAGACAACGCGACGGTTGTGGAAGACACGCCAACCATCATTAAGGTTTTAGGTAACGACACGTTCGAAGGCGACGATAAAGTGGTGTCGCTGGATACCAATAACGGTCCAGCGAACGGCACGGTCTCGGTCAACCCGGATGGCAGCGTCACTTACACGCCAAACGACAACTACCACGGT
>NZ_JAWOVY010000304.1:0-727 GCF_033340155.1 Vibrio sp. 1562 | reverse complement strand
ATCGGCTTATCAGTCCTTCTTTCAGCTTGTGTTTCGGAAACTTACATCACAGATGTTACCTCCGAAAGCTACCGAGAAGACTACAAATCAGACGCAGTCTCTAAGCCTATAATGGCGTCTGAAAGTGCAGTTGTAGAACAAGACGTTAAGCCTGAAGTCGTGAAAATGACGGCAAAGCCTGAAGAGAAAAAAGTGGTGAAACTCACACCAAAAGAACAGGTAAAACCCGTTAAAATCATCCCTCCGAGCAAGAAGCAAGCAGGTATTCAACGATTCGGTTACACCATCCAGGTAGTCGCCGTAGGTAGCCAAGCTAAAGTTGATCAATTTGCAAACAAACTGCCTCAAAACGGTCAGCCGATTTGGGAGAATTACAAAGTTGTCAACGGCACAAAGTGGTTCTCGGTTCTTTACGGTGACTACGCAACAAGCGCCGAAGCTCAACAAGCGATTTCAACGCTTCCAACTCAATTCCAACAGTTGAAGCCTTTTGTTAAAAGCATTGACGCAATTAAGAACTCATCATTTCCAACGCTTAACAAACTCAACTAATCAAACCAAAATAAGGGAGCAATACGCTCCCTTATTTCTTTGGTCAAATCCTATTCGAACAGAATTCCTCACACTAAAATAACTGTACGTTACACCTCAAAGGTTTATCATATTAACTAGTATCTTTTGTAGGTCACGGAAAGATGGATTCATGATTAAAAATATTCTTCTATTA
>NZ_JAWOVY010000303.1:0-727 GCF_033340155.1 Vibrio sp. 1562 | reverse complement strand
CTGCTCGCCTTCGGTCAATTAAAAGGCTTGTTTTACAGCGAAGATTCTTTAGAACAAGTAGGCGAAGGACTGAAAGGCATTGTCAACGGGCAAAACTGGCTACCACGCAACGTAACCAGCCAACTGCTGCACTACTATCGAAATGTGATAAATACTCACACCGCGCCAGCAACCGTCGATCTCACCATTCGCGAACTGCAAGTGCTGCGTTGTCTGCAAGCTGGGGCATCGAATAGCCAGATGGCAGAAGAACTGTTTGTTAGCGAATTTACGATCAAGTCGCACCTGTATCAGATCTTTAAAAAGCTCTCAGTGAAAAACCGAGTTCAAGCCATTGCTTGGGCCGATCAAAACTTGATGTCTTAACCTTACATTCATGTATTAAGACGACTAATAGAACCAGAGATTACGAGCCCAGCGAGTCGAATAGTGAACACAACGAGAGAGTAAGTTTCCTGTTTATTGTTAGACATAGCTCCTCAACAGCGGCACGGCCTGACTGATCATGCTTTTTTCCGCACTGCGTCTCACATTTTTTCCTACTTTATTCATGATTCATGCGCGACTCTCGTGTTAAAGTGTTGCGCAGATTCTTGATAATGACGAGAAAGGATATTCCCCCAATGATTAAAAAATGTCTGTTCCCTGCTGCAGGCTATGGCACGCGCTTTCTTCCGGCGACAAAATCAATGCCAAAAGAAATGATGCCAGTAGTGAACAAACCGTT
>NZ_JAWOVY010000302.1:0-727 GCF_033340155.1 Vibrio sp. 1562 | reverse complement strand
GAACATCATTCGTGCGCTTGGTAAAATCGCAAGTAATGGCCACCTATTAAAAGGTTTCAAACCTGTTCACTGGTGTACGGATTGTGGTTCTGCACTTGCAGAAGCAGAAGTGGAATACAAAGATAAAGTATCGCCATCTATCGACGTACGTTTTAAAACAGCGGACGAAGCTGCGCTGCTATCTAAATTTGAATTGACGGAAGGTCACGAAGGTAAGGGTGACGTTTCAATCGTTATCTGGACAACCACTCCTTGGACTCTGCCTGCAAACCGCGCAGTATGTCTACGTGATGATCTTGAATACGTGCTAATCCAAGTTGAGGGTGACAACCCTGAGCGTATTATCGTTGCTGCTGAATTGGCAAAAGATGTGATGGATCGCGCGGGTATCGAGCACTTCCATAACCTTGGTTTTGCGAAAGGTGCGGATTTAGAGCTTTCTCAGTTCCAACACCCATTCTACGATTTCACAGTTCCGGCGATCCTTGGTGATCACGTTACGACTGATTCAGGTACTGGTGTTGTTCATACGGCACCTGGCCATGGTCAGGAAGACTTTGCGGTTGGCCAAAAGTACAACCTAGAAGTGGCAAACCCAGTGGGCTCAAACGGTGTTTACCTACCAGACACTGAGCTTTTTGCTGGCCAGCACGTATTCAAAGCGAATGACGCTGTAGTAGAAACGCTAAAAGAAAAAGGCGCGCTACTACATCATCACGCTTACGAG
>NZ_JAWOVY010000301.1:0-728 GCF_033340155.1 Vibrio sp. 1562 | reverse complement strand
TCGAACGCCAAATGGAAGTTTATGCAGGCTTCTTAGCACACACTGACCATGAGATCGGTCGAGTCATCGACACACTCAAGAAAAATGGTGAATTCGATAATACCTTAATCTTCTACATTGTCGGCGATAACGGTGCGAGCGCAGAAGGCAACCGTAACGGTAGCTTCAACTCACTGGCGTTCTATAACCTCATCACGGAAGATCCTAACCGCGTGCTAGAAAACATCGATAAGCTAGGCGGGCCAGATAGCTTCCCACACTACGCTTCAGGCTGGGCCGTAGCGGGTGACTCTCCATTTACTTGGACGAAGGGAATGTCTTCAGACTTTGGTGGCACTCGAAATGGTATGGTCGTGAGTTGGCCTGCGGGAATCGATAACAAAGGCCAGCCTTTGCGCGATCAATGGTCTCATGTTGTAGATATTGCTCCGACAGTACTAGAAGCCGCTAATTTACCAGTTCCAAAAGAAGTCGATGGTGTTGAGCAAATCCCGATGGCAGGCGTGAGCTTCACTAATACATTTAAGGAAACAAAAGCACAAACACGACACAAACCTCAATATTTCGAACTGGGAGGTAACCGTGCCATCTATCACGAAGGGTGGCTAGCGCGTGTTACTCACTGGGCTTTAACTGAGGGGTCAACCAAGTTTAGAGACCTACAAGATGATAAATGGGAATTGTACGACACAACGAAAGATTTCTCTTTAGCCAACGACTTAGCAAAA
>NZ_JAWOVY010000300.1:0-728 GCF_033340155.1 Vibrio sp. 1562 | reverse complement strand
TCCAGGTTGGCCGGGTTCTTGTTCACAAAAATGGCTCACTCGTATTCAAATTCGCGATCAAATACACGATGGGCCAAAGATGACAGGTACTTCCTATCGAGTCCCTAACCGACCTGTCGCCCCGGGAGAAAACGTGGCGAAAGAGGATTTCGAGATCATAGAGCGCATGCCAGTAAAATCACTCATCACCTCTCCGCAAACCAATACAGAAGTCAATGGCAATGAAATAGCCATTCGCGGACATGCTTGGTCTGGCGACCGAAAAGTGACCAAAGTGCAGATTTCGATTGATTTTGGCGCAACATGGATGGATGCCGACCTCGCAGCTCCTGCCAATGACGGTGCTTGGCAAACGTTCAATGCTAAGGTGAAGTTCCCTCAAGCGGGTTACTACGAAGTGTGGGCGAAAGCAACTGACGATCAAGGCGTCAGCCAGCCTTTTGCCATCGCATGGAATCCGAAAGGTTACCTCAACAACACTTTCCACCGCATCGCATTAATTGTACGAAGTTAAAGAGTCAACAGCAGAATGGTGAGAACTTCGGGGACACAACAAGGTGAGAACAAAACAACCATCAGAGCGGGTACTCCCGCTCGCTTTCACCCTTTTGGCTTTGTTGAGTGACCCTGTACTTGCGAATAACGACGAGTTGATTGCAGCAGGCGAGAAGCAAGCCATGGTTTGTAAAGCCTGCCATCAATTTGAGCCGAATGGCGTAACGGTGGTT
>NZ_JAWOVY010000299.1:0-729 GCF_033340155.1 Vibrio sp. 1562 | reverse complement strand
GAAGTGAAAATTGACAGCCAGACCGTTCCTCTCACCAAGCAAGAGCTTAATATGCGCATTTTAACGCGCGAATATGCACTTCAATTTTTTGCTCAAGTTGAGCAAGCCGCCGATGTGCTTCAAGAGCAGTATGACCCCAATGATAAAGTGAACCAGTCTTACGTCCTGCTGTGGAAGATCAATGCAGAAGAAGGCTTGCAAGCAGCAGCATATCAAGTATCACCAATGGCTGCATTGATTGATACGTGGGTGTTCACCCATCAAATGAACCAGTTTTATGCAACGGGCGCTGGCCGTGACATTTTTGCTACAGATGAAGCCAAACAAGTCTCGGCACACTTAGCCAATGAGGTAGACCAGCTCGCTCAATCACTGTTGAAAAAAGAGGTTTACGATAAAACGAAGCTCTTTGTTGCTGACTTTGTTAGACAGTATCCGTTTGCTGATTTAAGCATGATTAGAACGCCCGCTTATCGTGCTTGGTTAGAAGCCAATCAAATCAGTGAGGAAGACGCGGTAACAACGTTGGGTACGATGCCGGAAGCATTGGGAGATGTATCCGATAGATTGAGTTTGGTCTCTGAACAAACGCCAAAGATCATGACTTGGAAGGCGCAGTTATTAGCGTTGAACAGTTCGGCAAGTATTGAGAAGGTTAATGCCGCTTTGAACAGTCTGCAAGTGACTGCTGACTCAATGAGAGATTTCATCGATAACAACCCTGAGTAT
>NZ_JAWOVY010000298.1:0-729 GCF_033340155.1 Vibrio sp. 1562 | reverse complement strand
TAGTTTGCTGCGATAGCAAAGCATAGAGGACTTCGCCCCCTTGACTGTGCAGCAATAGAATCAGCATTTCTTCGTACTTCAAACGCATGATAGCGTCTGGGTACGACTGCTCCTCCAGCGTTTTCATGCCGGAAAGCACTTGCTCAATGAGAATGTTCAAACCAAAAGAAAACAAACCCGAGTTGAGTTTGTCCACTTTTGGCAACGTCATGAGAAGATCGCTGTGTTTTTGCAGTAATTGGCTTACTAGCTCATTGTCGAACTCAATGATTGATGAGTGATAATTCCCACCCTGCGGTGAGTACTCTAATAAGTAGTCACCTTGAGAGAGAAATACCCCACTCCCGGCAACGACATCTATGGTGCAATCGCCAGTTTGAACTCGTAATTGACCATTGTGAACGACAACAATATGAGATTGGTCTGAGTGAAATACTTCGTCATGTTTTTCGTAGTGAGAAAAACTGCGAATTTTTCGCAAGCTAGAGCCGACCGTTTCTGTGTTTAGTTGGCCTGACACATCCATTTTCTACCCTTCATAATTTTTAATTTCTCTCGTGTGTAAAAGAGAAACTGTCAAAGCACTACTTTGTTTGTTGTTATTTCCTAAGCAGTACAATTTCAATTAAAGAAGCAAAGAAAAGAGCATAGAAGTTCATATCACTTACCATACCCCCCGAAATAAATAGCGAATAGCTTAGAAACCGCCATTCCTTCGAGGAATTAAGC
>NZ_JAWOVY010000297.1:0-729 GCF_033340155.1 Vibrio sp. 1562 | reverse complement strand
CTGGCTTTAATCCACATAACTACTCACCGCAACCGAATGATCTAAAACGTCTCAATGAAATGGATGTCATCGTGGTGAATGGTATTGGCCATGACGATTTTGCGTTGAAGGTGATCAACGCGTCGCAACGCGATGATCTCGTTGTCATTGAAGCCAACAAAGAAGTTCCGCTATTACCAGCAGTGGGACAATCAGTCGGGCAAGGCGCGGTGAATCCACATACGTTCGTTGGGCTCTCAACAACGATTCAAAAGGTTTATACCATCGCGAGCGAGTTGAGCAAACTCGACCCTGACAATGCCGATTTCTACCGTAAAAACGCGCGTCAATACGCTAAAACTTTTCGCATGATGAAACGTGATGCCATGTTGTCGTTGGGCGAATTGGACACGGCAGGAATGAAGGTTGCGACAACGCACAACGCATACGGCTACATTCTGCAAGAGTTTGGTGTGGATGTTGCCGCAGTGATTGAGCCAGCTCATGGCGTGGAGCCGAGCGCGAGCCAACTGCAAGAGACGATCGAGAAGATCAAACGATCTGGCATTGATGTGTTGTTTTACGAGCTGAATATGCCAAATCGCTTTGTTGATACCATCGAAGAAGCGACAGGAGTTAAGCTCTACCGTTTTTCTCACATGACGCATGGGGAATACGAAGCGAACAAAGTGGAAGTTGAGATGCGCGAAAACGTTGAGACCTTGATTGAAGCGATGAAGTTCGTGGCAA
>NZ_JAWOVY010000296.1:0-732 GCF_033340155.1 Vibrio sp. 1562 | reverse complement strand
GAGTTTCACGTGAAACACTACGATTTTCACCCTCTTGTTGGCGTTGGTTTACGGACTCCTCATTTGGACTTTTTTCAGCAACAACGTCCAGAACTGTCTTGGTTAGAAATTCACAGCGAGAACTACTTTCAACCCAATGCAGCCGAACGAAAATATCTACACACTTTGCGAGAGCAATACCAGATCAGCTGCCACGGAATTGGTTTGTCGTTAGGCTCTGTTGAACGCGTTAGCCAAGTACACCTAGCTCAACTGAAAGCATTGATTGATGCCATTGACCCGATGTTTGTCTCTGACCATTTGAGCTGGAGTGAAAATGGTGGGCATTATTTTAACGACTTGCTTCCCCTACCATACACCGAAGAAGCACTGAACGTTTTTACTCGCAATGTGCTTGAAGTTCAGGATTATCTGCAACGCGAAATCTTAATTGAGAACCCATCGAGCTATGTGAAGTTTCAACACTCGACGATCAGCGAGTGGGAGTTTCTCGCTGAGGTTCAGCAGCGCACAAGTTGCCGGTTACTGCTCGATCTGAATAACGTACACGTATCAGCCTTCAATCACGGCTTTGATTGCAATACCTATCTGTCCGCCATTCCGGCAGACAAAGTGGATGAAATTCATTTGGCGGGTTTCACCATCAAGCAACTCGATAAAGGCGAAATTTGGATTGATACTCACAGCCGTCCCGTCAGCACGGAAGTCTGGAAGTTATATCAACACTGGGGC
>NZ_JAWOVY010000295.1:0-732 GCF_033340155.1 Vibrio sp. 1562 | reverse complement strand
ATGGCTTGAATTAAGTTATAAAGTAAACATCAAGCGTCGATGTTCTGGGTTTATTGGATGGTAAGTGGCGGAAAAAATTCAAATATTTTGATCTCACTCAACCTCGTACATGGCAGGTAAATCATTCCTTAACCATAATTACAGCGTGTGAACAGGTAGGGATATCACTATGAAAAACGAATTGGATCCAAGCAAAGTGCTACAAGCGTACGAAAACGTCATGAACAACGGTTCGCCAACGGAGTTCGGTAAGATCTATGAAGGTGTGGAGGCGTTCTCGGATTACGATGGTTACAACGTCTTTTTAAGAGGCAACGGCGTGGAGCTGAAAGTGGGTTTCCACAACACGTATCACCTAGAGTACGAGCAGGAGCACTTAAAAGAAACGTTTTTGAAAAAGATTGCGATGCTGGCGAAATAGGTCGACATTTCCCATGCACCAAAATCGCAGATATTAAAAAAGCCCTCGGGAGAACGCGCCCTTGGGCTTTAGGAGAAGAAATGTGTCAGAAGCGTTCACTCACACCGAATGATGAACGTTTGTTGAACATCTGACGTTTGGTTATTTCTTATTAATCGTCTTCAGCCAAACTCTCTTCTGCATAGTCGTCAGCCGCATCTGGTTTGTTGCGACCGTTTAGCGTATGGAAGCGCTTACGACCACGAGCCAGTTGGGTGTATTTTAACCAAGTGCGCTCGATTTTAGTTTTCGCTTTGCCTGGGTTTTCTAGC
>NZ_JAWOVY010000294.1:0-733 GCF_033340155.1 Vibrio sp. 1562 | reverse complement strand
GACTTAAGCGCTAGACTGAAAAAGCTCAACAAAGCACTTAATAAAGGAAGAAAATCATGATTCAACAAGGCCAAGCACTACCTTCTGCAACCGTAAGTGAACTGACTGCCGATGGCATGGTCAACCACGATGTGACCGAACTGTTCGCGAACAAGAAAGTGGTGTTATTCGCGGTTCCTGGCGCATTCACTCCAACTTGCTCAGAAGCTCACCTACCAGGCTACGTAGTACTCGCAGATCAATTAAAAGCCAAAGGCGTTGATTTAATTGCTTGTGTGGCGGTGAACGATGCATTCGTAATGAACGCATGGGGTGAAGCTCAAAACGCTTCTGAGATTTTGATGCTAGGTGACGGTGATGCTAGCTTTACTAAAGCGCTAGGCTTGGAAATGGATACTGGCGGCTTTGGCGGCGTTCGCTCACAACGTTACGCGATGATCATTGAAAACGGCGTAGTAACAACACTTAACGTTGAAAAGCCAAGTGAATTTGAAGTAAGTAATGCAGAAACTATTCTTGCAGCACTTTAAGAAAACACAAAACGGAAGCTCAAGCTTCCGTTTTTTTCAGGCGATTAGCGCATTCTCACGACACTAGTTTGTTGCTTACGTTGCATCTCTGCAAAAGTCAGTACAAACGGAGATGACTGCTTCACGTGGCTTGGCAGCGACGAAAGCGCATTGTAGGCTTCTTGCTTCGATTTAAAATCACCAGCTGTCACCGTATACCAACG
>NZ_JAWOVY010000293.1:0-734 GCF_033340155.1 Vibrio sp. 1562 | reverse complement strand
GCCTCATCACGCGCTTCAGTTCCTTCTACTTTGTAGAAGTATTGAGCAATGCTGGAAGTATCGTGAGTCGATTCAACCTTGATCATCTCTGGCGATTTCATAATACGCTGAGCGATTTTCTCGATCTTCTCTGGGAATGTTGCGCTAAAAAGCAATGTCTGACGCTGTTTAGGCGCCGCATTAATAATCGCATCCAAAGCGTCTTGGAAGCCCATTTCTAGCATACGATCGGCTTCATCCAGCACCAATGTATTCAACTCTTCCAAGTTAATACGGCCTTTCTCAAGGTGATCCAGAATACGCCCCGGAGTACCAACAAGGATATGTGCACCATGCTCTAACGAACCAATTTGCGGTCCCATCGGCATACCGCCGCATAACGTAAGTACTTTAATGTTATGGATACCACGCCCTAGCGTTCGAATTTCTTTAGCAACTTGATCCGCCAGTTCGCGAGTTGGACACAGCACCAAAGCCTGCACGCGAAATCGTTTTACGTTTAGATTTGATAGCACGCCAAGACCAAACGCAGCTGTTTTACCCGAGCCCGTTTTACCCTGACCAATTACGTCACGCTGATTCAAAATCGCCGGTAAGCTTAACGCTTGAATTGGCGTCATATGGGTGTAGTTCAATGAATCCAGCGTTTCTAGTAGCGCTGGGTTCAGGCCTACTTGGTCAAAAGTTTGTTTGCTCACAGGGAAATATCCTCAGGTGGGATGAAAAAGAGGGCA
>NZ_JAWOVY010000292.1:0-736 GCF_033340155.1 Vibrio sp. 1562 | reverse complement strand
AACCGTTTAGCGGGTCTGAACCTGTTTCAAGCTGGTACTGAACCACACCATCTGAGCCTTGCGTGGTCGTGAACTGTCCTTCAACCAACAGTGCGTTTGATTGTCCACCATTCGTAATTAAGTCATTTTCATCCACAGTGAGAGGCACGACATTCTCAATCGTAGGAACGTCATCTTGAATGGTGACAGGCAAAACCATGGTGCTGGTATCGCCATCAAAATCCGTCGCTGTAATCGGGAAATTCAGTGTTAACGCATCACTGCCACTAGCGTGATCGATTGGGCCTTCTAACGTAAAGTTGTATGAACCATCGGTATTCACCACCAGCGTAAATACTGAGTTGCCGTTTGCTGTCGCGGTGTAAGTGAAGCTGCCGTCGGCATTTGCGGTTTCTACCAGCTCAACGGCTTCACCATGTGAAGTCAAGCCATCAATTGGATTGGTCGATGCGTCGAGTTGATAACTCACCACTCGATCGGAGCCTTCTGTCGTGGTGAACTTGCCGTCAACCGAAACAGAATCATTTTGATCCGAGCCGATACTCGCAAGGTCGTCTTCATCCACCGTTAAAGCTTCTACACCATCAATAGAAGGCGCATCATCTTTAACTTCTATAACGATTTCTGCGGCTTTTGCATCATTCGAACCGAGCGTCAAAGAAGAGCGGTCTCCGTCGGCATCAACGGCATAAACTGGAATGGTGAACGTTAACGATTCGTCGTTTGCGCCAGTATG
>NZ_JAWOVY010000291.1:0-737 GCF_033340155.1 Vibrio sp. 1562 | reverse complement strand
ACTGAACTGGTTCACTCATTAACGACGCCAAGCGATCTCATTTCACGCCTATCTAGCGATCGACTCGCTATGCTGATTGCCGAAAAAGATCAAGCCGCAGAAGAGCTCTACCGAACCGTGCATGCCATGTTAGACATTTATCCATGGGAACGACGTGGTCTCAAAGGGCCAAAACCGACATTGTATTTACAAGACATCCTGACTTTCCCATTTACTTTAGAGCAGTTGGAAGAAAGCTATATTGAGGTAATGAAGAATGGAACTACTGCTTAGCAAAGTCACTGACGCAGGCATCGATCCTTCTTCTGTTTCTGGGGAAGAAGCCATCACGCTTTGGGAACATATCGGTCGACACATTGCGTCCACCAGCCGTGAAAAAGCACATTGCCTAATTATCAGCGCAGAATACCGCCGCGAAATCAAACAGCTTTGTGACAGTATCGAAGAGCTTAGACAAGCATTAGAGCTGCTCTCATTACCTGAGGATGTCGAAGATATACTGTCGGTCAAAGCAAGTTTAAGCGAACGCTTAGTTGAAGTTGGTGATTACAACTCTGCCCTCACCGAGTACATCGCCTCCACCAACATCGCAGTGGAATACGGTTTTATCGACGAATACGTTTTAGCGATCATTGGTATGGGCAACTTATGTGATGCTTATGGCGATCACAACCGTGCTCTACGTTACTACCAAAAGATCGACGCGATTGATCATGCCATCAGCAGTCGCTCACTTC
>NZ_JAWOVY010000290.1:0-741 GCF_033340155.1 Vibrio sp. 1562 | reverse complement strand
AAAATCTCCCGAGCCGGAGTATTTAAGACGCGTCCGTTACCGTTTGGCCACTGCGTTTAAATACAAATCGCCAGATAAACAGGACTACTGCGATATAAGCTAAGCCGACACCAAGTGCTTGCCACTCCATACCGTTATACATCGCGATAGGCATCAGAGAGATGATAAAGATATCGGTAATTGAACCAGGCACATAAGCAATGGCGTAGTCATCCAGAACTTTGCTACGCATTTTAGGGTCAACAATGCGCAATAGCGCGATGCCCATTGCAACTGTGCCTGTTAGCCAGCCCCAGGAGAATATGCCTTTTTCAAACCAATCATCGCCCATAATTCGAGGCGCAACCCAGAAGATCAGCCACAACGTAAATGCGATGCCACCAATGGCGAGTACGATCATTGGCGCAAGGTACTGAGCAAGAACAGTAATTTTGATTGCTGAAATACCAAATATGATCAGGTAGTCGGTGCTGATACCAGCCGCGTGCTTAAATGCTCCATCACAAAGGTATCGTGACGCTTTGGTTTGTTTCGCGACAATTCGCACGAGCATTCCGCCCAAAAAGCCCGTTACAAATGTCGGAATTTGTACTTTGTCGTGGAACGACGATAAGTAGTTTGCTGCGACATAAGAGAAAGCCGTAACGACGACGACAAGGGCTGCGTGAATAGCAAATGAATCCACAGAGAGTGAAGACATTGTGTCTTTCATCACTGGTTCTTGTTCTGTTGGTTTTACAA
>NZ_JAWOVY010000289.1:0-741 GCF_033340155.1 Vibrio sp. 1562 | reverse complement strand
ACCAATCACAATAGGTTTATCGGTTGATTTACTCTCTTCTAGCAGCGCGAGAGTGAAGTTTTCCCAATCAATGTACGTCTGTCCGTTGATCGCCCAATAAGGCTCATCCTTGAGGATATTAACGGTAATCGACTGCTTATCGACCTCTGCAACGGCCTGAGAGTCGGTGCTTGGCAGCGCGACATCTAATGAATCGAGTTTGACTGCGGCGGTAAGCATCAAGAAAACCATCACAATAAAAATGATGTCTAACAGCGGTGTTAAATCTGGTGTTAAGCCGTTGCGGTTATTGTCCTGTGGTACTTTGATCATGAAGCTTTCGCCTCAGCCGTTTTGGTGACACTTACCGTTGTTTTTGTTTTTTCTGGAGACACGTGCTGCAGGGAAATGCCTTCAAGCCACAAATTCACGTAGTTGAGAGTATGCTCAAGTTTGGCGAGTACGCGGTCAGCCCACAAACCGATGATTTGTGCGCCAGAAATAGCGGGTAGGGCGATGATCAAGCCTGCGGCCGTTGTGCGCATGGCTAAACCCAAGCCGTCGGCCAAATCGTTAGGTGTGATGTTCCCAGTTGAAACCGCAATGCCTTTAAACATCTCAATCAATCCCAATACTGTGCCGAGAAGACCAATTAGCGGGCTGATTACGCCGATCAACGTCAGAAGGCGAAGACCAGAATGCAGTTGATGACGCTTCTCTTGCAGCCACATGCCCGCCGCGTCTTCACGCAGCGATTTAGCG
>NZ_JAWOVY010000288.1:0-741 GCF_033340155.1 Vibrio sp. 1562 | reverse complement strand
TATCGAAGTAAAAGCGAAGCGCATGTTGACAGAAAATACCATGACAGAAAATGTAACCAAGGTGCAGCAGGCTTGTGGTAATGAAGTACTAGAAACCAATATCGATTGGGCTCAGTGGGATAATTATGATTTTTCTGAAGCTCGACTTGATAAAGTAAAAACCACAGGTTGGTTAGGTGGCCTTATTAACTACATCTATGATGATATGGTGAAGTTGTGCACGACAACTGAGCACGCAGCTTTGTATAAAGAAGAGTTTCAAAAAGTTCAAAAATCCAATTCGTAGGTCAAGATTCAGTGAATGCGAAAAAAGCGGGTTTCTCGTTAGATGAAGGTGGTAGCGTACTCAAAGTTGCCCTGAATCCAAATGCGGCTTACGACTCTTCAACGTTGAAGTACCTTAAGCAGGCATGGAACTAAAACGATGAAGAAAACGTTATTGTCGTTATTCATGGTGTCCGTCAGCTTTGCCGTGGTCGGTGAAGAAGCTCGTTACACCATGGACGACTTAAAGGCATTGAACGGCTCTAAAAATTGGAATGAGCTATTAGCGCATGCGGAAGATATTCGTCCATCTCAACGTAAAAGCGAGTGGGAAAGCCTAGTTCAAAATGCGGCGTTGGGAGCGTTTGAACACTATGTCGCATCTGGAGCAAAAGATGATGCGATTGGTCTGGGTCAGCAGTTAATCCTATCTTACCCATTTCTCTCTCAATCTAAGAGTTTTACTCAGCAGTTCTC
>NZ_JAWOVY010000287.1:0-741 GCF_033340155.1 Vibrio sp. 1562 | reverse complement strand
AAGATCAGAATCGACTCAATACGCTGCGCAGCGCCGTAAGCTGCCACCGCTGCCGTGCCGTGGCTAGATAGCAGCATCATCAAAATCGCGCCCGACAACGGATTCATCGCATTGGATAGCGCTGCAGGGGTGCCAATTTTTAACGTCTGTTGCCAATCTTGTTTCAATGAGGCCCATTGAGGTTGTGCGAGCAGTTTTTCGCGTTTCACCAACACATAGAAAGAGCCGCACAAAGCGCCTAGCCAACTAAAGGCACTCGCTATAGCTGCGCCTTGAATGCCAAGTTCTGGGAAGGGGCCGTAACCGAAAATCAGTAGTGGATCGAGCATGCCGTTGATCAGACCGGCCAACATCATGATCTTAGCGGGTGTCTTAGTGTCGCCAGTGGCACGGATTGCACTGTTGCCCGCCATTGGGATCACCAACAGTGGAATGGTGAGGTACCACACCTGCATGTATTGTTCGATGAGTGGAATCAGATCGTCGGCCGCGCCAAGGAAACGAAACAGTGGCGCAATGGTAGCAAAGCCAATAGAAGAAGCGATAGCGACGAGCAACACCGCCAACAGCAAACCGTGAGTCGTAAATCGCGCCGCTTGTGGAGCATGACCTTGACCAAGCAAGCGGCCAATGTTGGTCGATAGCCCCATCCCGATCCCCATCGTGATGCAGTTAACCGCAAAGGTGACAGGAAACGTGTAGCTGATTGCCGCCAGGGCATGCGTCCCCAACAACGAGATA
>NZ_JAWOVY010000286.1:0-742 GCF_033340155.1 Vibrio sp. 1562 | reverse complement strand
AGCATTGATTTACTGAACACGTCGGTAAAAGACGAGCAGCTTTACCTTCTCGACGTGAAAGATTTCGCGACGGTGGTGGAAAGTGTGGAAGTGTTCCGCGATACCTCCACCACACGATTAGTTGCGTATATCGATGAAGAATACACGCATGACTATCGTTTGACGGGGCGTTATCTTGAAATCACTGTCAGCAAGCTTAAACCAAATGAAAAAGTGCCAGACAAGAGCATCTTAGAAAAAGAAGGCAAGCTGATCTCGATTAACTTTCAAGACATTCCTGTGCGTAACGTTTTGCAGCTGATTGCAGATTACAACCAGTTTAACTTGGTGGTTTCGGACTCTGTCGAAGGCAACCTTACACTGCGTCTTGATGGTGTGCCGTGGCAGCAAGTGCTCGACATCATCTTGCAAGTGAAAGGGTTAGATAAGCGTGTTGATGGCAACGTGATTTTGGTCGCCCCGACCGATGAGCTGGATTTGCGCGAGAAGCAGCAGTTAGAAAAACAAAAACTGACGGAAGAAATGGGTGAGCTTTCATCAGAAATCATCAAAGTCAATTTTGCTAAAGCTTCGGATATTGCAGAGATGATCAATGGTGAAGGCAACATTAGCATGTTGTCAGAGCGTGGCAGTATGACCATTGATGAGCGAACCAATTCGCTATTAATCAGAGAATTGCCAGAGAACATCGCCGTTATTCGCGAAATCATTGAATCGCTCGATATCCCAGTCAAACAAGTAC
>NZ_JAWOVY010000285.1:0-742 GCF_033340155.1 Vibrio sp. 1562 | reverse complement strand
AACTGCTCTCTTGAATGGTTAGCGACGGGTTGCGGTTATCTCTACCGTCGAGCTGAAGTGGTGGATATGGATGCCTATAAATTGGCTTTCCAACACGTGATGAATGAAGAGCTGACAGAAGATAAAGAAGAGCTTCATCGAAAGCTCATTGCAGGGTACCAATACCTGCGCGCACATAAAAAGGCAGACGGATTTTTAGATGAATCCGCCATGGCGACATTTCTTGCTTTGCATAAAGAGACTAAAGCCGAGTAAGCCGCAACTCGATCATTTCGCCATCACTGCGTAAAGTAATGATTACGTGCGGTGATGGCTCTGTAAACTCATCTGCTTTTACCCAAACCATAGACCTCTCAATCTCTGGCGGGTAGCGATTTATCAGTAACACCACTTCTTTGTCGACCTCTCCTGCAGATTTGTTTTTCAGCGACGCTGCGACATCGTATTGCTCGTTGCCGATTGCTAAGCTTCGCATCACCAAACCATCTTTTCTTAGATTAAGAATGAGCTCACTCAGCGTTTGTCTCTGATACTCGGTTAAAAAGGAGAATTGCGCTTTCTTTTCTTCGAATACCGCCTCGCCGTATAGCGTCTGCTGATAGTAGGAAAACTCATCTAAACAGAAAGAACGGCCGAGATTTTCTGTCTCGCCAATCTGCACATCACACGGATACCAGTTCCCATCATGTTGAATCTGTTCAGTCAGTTTCTGGTACGGCGTAGGAGACAAGACTTCTTGCCA
>NZ_JAWOVY010000284.1:0-743 GCF_033340155.1 Vibrio sp. 1562 | reverse complement strand
GGTATCGAAGACGCCGCTATGGAACATGGCTACCTCGTACTGCTCGGTGACAGCGGCCAGCAGAAAAAGCGTGAAAGCTCGTTTGTGAATCTAGTGTTCACCAAACAAGCCGATGGCATGTTACTGCTTGGTACCGACCTGCCATTTGATGTCAGCAAGCCAGAACAGAAAAACCTGCCACCAATGGTCATGGCTTGTGAGTTTGCGCCAGAGCTAGAATTACCAACCGTGCACATTGACAACCTAACGTCTGCTTTTGAAGCGGTCAATTACCTAACTCAACTTGGCCATAAACGCATAGCACAAATTTCAGGGCCAGACACAGCGGTATTGTGCCAGTTCCGCCAGCAAGGTTATCAACAAGCCTTGCGTCGCGCGGGGATCAGTAAAGACCCACAATACAGCGTTATCACTGAGTTTTCTTTTGACGGCGGCGCGAAAGCTGTACGTAAGTTGCTAGAACTTCCAGAGCCACCAACTGCGATTTTCTGCCACTGTGACACCATGGCAATCGGCGCAATCCAAGAAGCGAAACGACTCGGTCTGCGCGTTCCGCAAGATCTGTCAGTGGTTGGTTTCGATGATATCAACTTTGCTCAATACTGCGATCCACCGTTAACGACCATTTCTCAACCTCGTTATGAAATTGGCCGCCAAGCGATGCTTATGATGCTCGAACTCCTTAAAGGCCATGACGTTCATTCAGGTTCACGCTTACTAGAAACTAAGCTTGTTGTCCGTGG
>NZ_JAWOVY010000283.1:0-744 GCF_033340155.1 Vibrio sp. 1562 | reverse complement strand
CAGTGCCTGTGCTTGCTGGCCTATTGACGGTAATCATCGGTACTATGGTACTTGTTCCGATGACAGCTTAGTCACGGATTAGAATTTCTACATTCCACAAGGCTCGGCTTTCACGCCGGGCCCTTTTATTTTGCTCTCCTTGAGAATCCTTTCCCTTCGTTCTTATCCCAAATGGCTCTCATATTTCTTACGCAATGCGTGCCATATTTAAAAATACCCCACATTATAAGTAAGTCTAATTTGCTTAATATCTCAACTACTTATATAAAACACTGATACATTCACAAAATGGAACTCACTATGACTGCACTGATTGTCTTTATTGTTATTGTTCTGCTGGTTGTGGTTTACGCAATCAGTATTTACAACAAGCTCGTTACTCTACGAAATCGCTTTAAAAACAGCTTCGCTCAAATCGAAGTTCAACTGAAACGTCGATACGACCTAATTCCGAATTTAGTAAACACCGCTAAAGGTTACATGGATCATGAGAAGGAAACGTTTGAACGCGTGATCCAAGCTCGTAACCAAGCAATAGCAGGTTTAAAAGCCGCCAGTGATGCGCCAGATAGTAATGCTGCAATTAGCCAGCTGAGCCAAGCAGAAGGCATGTTACAAAACGCTCTAGGCAAACTGAACGTTGTGGTAGAAGCCTACCCTGAATTGAAAGCAAACGAGACGATGAGCCAACTCCAAGAAGAGCTAACCAGTACCGAAAACAAAGTCGCGTTTGCCCGCCAAGCA
>NZ_JAWOVY010000282.1:0-744 GCF_033340155.1 Vibrio sp. 1562 | reverse complement strand
GAAGTGTCGAGCTCCATGAGTGATACTTTGTCAGATACCTCTTCTTTCTCTGCGATGGTCAATAAAAGCTTCAACAAATTAGAAAAAGTTGAAGACAACAGCTTGAGCATCGAAGAAGTGATGGTGGTGATCCGCCAACTCGTTGCTGAATCTCATGAGATTCGCCACTCAACTAAATTCTTAAACCGTCAACTCACCAATGCGAGTGAAGAAATTTCTCGTTTGAAGAATCAATTAGCCGAAGTACAAAAAGACGCGCTGTTTGATGGACTCTCTAATCTTTACAATCGTCGTGCCTTTGATACTGATTTAAGCATGCTGATTAACGCTAATCAGGCGATGACTCTCATCTTGCTGGATATCGACCACTTTAAAGCGTTCAACGATAACTATGGGCACCTATTTGGTGACACAGTATTGAAAGCGATCGCGCGTCGACTGCAACAGAGCTGTCGCGATGGCGTGAGTGCATACCGCTTCGGCGGCGAAGAATTTGCGTTAATTGTGCCAAACAAATCCCTACGAATCGCCCGCCAATATGCCGATACCCTGCGCCGCATGATTGAAAAGCTGCGCGTACGTGATAAACGCTCGGGCACACAAGTTCATAGCATTACCGCTTCTTTTGGTGTGGCAGAGTTCGAAGTTGGTGACACCGTAGATTCATTGGTCAATAAAGCCGATAAACAGCTTTATGAAGCAAAACAACTCGGTCGAAACCGAGTGATGCCTATCTAAGCTAAC
>NZ_JAWOVY010000281.1:0-744 GCF_033340155.1 Vibrio sp. 1562 | reverse complement strand
AGATGAAATCGCTTCCATCTCGAACAGCATTAATGCCTTGATCTCTAACTTCAGAAAGCTGCTGTTTGACGTCACTAAGACCAATAACGAGAGCTCAAATCGACTACAAAACATTGTTGAATCTGCGCAAGATCTTGATAGCAGTAGCCGCTCTACCATCGCGAAGTGCGACAACATCGCAACCGCGATGACTGAACTCGCACAATCGAGTGTGGAAATCGCTCAGTCCGCAGAGCGCGCAATGGGTGACACCACAACCATGAATAACAAAGTGGTCGACTGCCAGACCCAAAGTGAATTGTCTTACCGCTCCGTGCAAAGCTTGTTGGAGCAAATCAACGCCACTGAACAATGCATGGCAGAATTGGCGAACGACACGCAGAGCATTGGCCAAATAGTCGAGACCATCAACAGCGTTTCTGAACAAACCAACTTATTAGCCCTTAACGCAGCAATTGAAGCCGCTCGTGCGGGCGAACATGGTCGCGGCTTCGCGGTTGTCTCTTCTGAAGTGCGTGATTTGGCGCAGCGCAGCCAAGAAGCTACCGAGAACATCAGCAAACTGTTGGACCAAATTGGCGAGAAAACCCGTTTCTCAGTAGAAAGCATGGCGAAGAGCAAACAAGCCAGTGACGACACGTTTGAATCCGTGCAACAAGTGAATGAGAGTGTGTCTTTACTCGAAAGCAGCATCGAACACGTGAACAATCACATCAGCACCATTACGCACTCGACCATTGAGCA
>NZ_JAWOVY010000280.1:0-745 GCF_033340155.1 Vibrio sp. 1562 | reverse complement strand
CAATGCAATACCACCACCACGACGTTTCAGTTCACGTAGAGTTTGCGTCATCATACGCGCACCCGTCGCCGCGAATGGGTGACCGTAAGCAATTGAGCCACCGAGCACGTTGAATTTATCCATGTCGATTTCACCGATCGCTTTCGAACGACCTAGGTTTTCTTGAGCAAACTTATCTGAGGCAAACATTTTCACGTTTGCCAATGCTTGAGCAGCAAACGCTTCATGCATATCGATCAGAGTCAGATCCGACAGTTCCAAGCCTGTGTTTTCGAGCACTTTCGCAGTCGCGTAAGTCGGTCCCATCAGCATGTCTTTTTCCACACCAATCGCTGAGAATGCGTAGCCACGGATGTAGCCAAGAATTTCCATGCCCAACTCTTTCGCTTTACCTTCGCGCATCAGCATCACTGCCGCGCCGCCATCAGTCAGCGGCGTACTGTTTGCTGCAGTAACACTGCCGTACTGGCGGTCAAATGCAGGACGTAACTTTGCATAGCCCTCTAACGTCGAGTCGTGACGAACGTTGTTGTCTTCAGAAATCCACTTTTTGTAAGGTTCAGGAAAAGCGGTCATCACCTCACCTTGGATTTTGCCTTCTTTCCAAGCTTGGGATGCCAATGTATGAGAGCGATGAGCTAGCGCATCTTGTTCTGCGCGTGAGATACCGTGCGTCTTCGCCATTTGCTCTGCCGTTTGTCCCATCGACAAACCCGTCGAGTATTCCGCGACGGCTGGCGGAACA
>NZ_JAWOVY010000279.1:0-745 GCF_033340155.1 Vibrio sp. 1562 | reverse complement strand
AATACCACATGGAAGATGTACACCGTGCGGGTGGCGTTGTCGGTATCCTTGGTGAACTGAACCGTGCAGGTCTGCTGCACAATCAGTCTAAGACTGTCCTAGGACTGACTTGGGAAGAACAGCTAACCAAATACGACATCATGCTGACCGATTCAGAAGAAGTGAAATCATTCTACCGTGCTGGCCCTGCGGGTATCCGCACCACACAAGCGTTCTCGCAAGATTGTCGCTGGGATACCCTCGATAATGACCGTGCGGAAGGCTGTATCCGCACCAAAGAAAACGCGTTTAGCCAAGATGGCGGCCTTGCCGTTCTGAAAGGCAACATCGCGCTGGATGGTTGTATTGTGAAGACTGCTGGTGTGGACGAAAGCATCCTGAAATTTACTGGCCCTGCAGTAGTGTTTGAAAGCCAGGAAGATGCGGTAGACGGCATCCTTGGCGGCAAAGTGAAAGCGGGCGATGTAGTTGTGATTCGCTACGAAGGTCCAAAAGGTGGCCCGGGCATGCAAGAAATGCTCTACCCAACCACTTATCTAAAATCGATGGGCTTGGGTAAAGAGTGTGCGTTATTAACTGACGGTCGCTTCTCTGGTGGTACCTCTGGTCTGTCTATCGGCCATGCTTCTCCAGAAGCGGCCAATGGCGGTGCGATCGGCTTGGTTCAAGATGGCGATTTGATTGCGATTGATATTCCAAATCGCAGCAGCTCTCTTGAGATCTCTGAACAGGAACTTGCAGAGCG
>NZ_JAWOVY010000278.1:0-746 GCF_033340155.1 Vibrio sp. 1562 | reverse complement strand
GTGCAACGTAAAGAAGCCCGCGGGGATTTGAACCACCAAAGAGATGATAGAACTGAATACGAAAAATGCCGACAAGTTACCGCGTAACTGGTTCGCTTCTTGATGCTGCAATAGCAATGCCATCGGAGGGCCACCGATTGCCGAGCTGGTACCAAACAAACCGGAGAAAAATCCAGCTAACGTCATACGCTGGGGTGTTGGTTCAATACGAAACGGAAGCACACTAACGATAACCGCGAATAGAACGAGTAAACCGATCCATAACGTCAGTGCTTGAGTGGAGACAAAGAACAGCATGAAGCCACCAGCAATAGAACCGGGAACTCGGCCAATCAGTGCCATTTTTAGACCACCGATTTCGACGCTACTGCGATGTTTCAGCGCATTCATGATCGAAATAAACAACGCGACCAAACAGATAGGTGCAGGCACATATTCGGGCGCCCATAGAATGAGCAACGGCGCGGCCACAATGGCTAAGCCAAAACCAATCGCAGTTTGGACAAAAGAACCGAGAAAAATCAGTCCCATCGCCAGCAAGTTAACCGAATCAAATTCCATCTAGATTATTCTTATATTCAGACAATCAATAAGGGCGCTAGACTTATCGAATTTCTAGATAATTGCCTAAGCCCGCCTTGCGTAGCATTCCTCAATGACCATGAAAAGACAATCTATTTGTCTGTTTTTAGACAACATTCATTTTCGCTAACCTCACTACCAACGTAAGGCTTTTCTTACAGAAA
>NZ_JAWOVY010000277.1:0-746 GCF_033340155.1 Vibrio sp. 1562 | reverse complement strand
CGCAGTTCAAGAAATGACAAAAACTGTTTAGCAGAGTGAGTAATCACTTTGTTGCTATCAATATCAAGGTTGTCCATCAGCTCACTGACAAGATCCAGATTGCCCACATCATGACAAAAGTGTGCATCGCTTCCCGTAGTAAAATACACATCTAACGCTTTGCCGATTTGCGCAATTTCATGGCAACGCTCCACACTGCCAACACGGCTGTTGCCTTTGAGCGTGGTGTTATTGATTTCTATCGCTACATTGTGCTCTTTAGCGCACTTCAGCACTTGTTCAAAATCGAAGTCGAAGTTCGGGTTCCCCAAATGTCCTAACGCATCAACGCGACCGCTTTTGATGACATTTATCAGCGCTTCAGTGTGTGCTTCTTTATTGGCAGGTGGAAAAACTGGCTCGTGGAAACTGGCAATAACCCAGTCCAAATTGCGATCGACGCTTGGCGGAATATCAATTTCACCTTCAATGTTAAGTATGTTGGATTCCACTCCGCGAACGATGGCAACACCTTCAAGAAAACGAGGCAGAATTTTTTGGTTGGAGAAAAACCAGTAGTGAGGCGCACCCGGCATCGACTCCGCATGGTCCGTCGTGCAAAACATGGTTAACCCGTTCTCTTTTGCCGACTTTGCGTTTTCAATCAACGTACTATACGCATGACCACTCGCGTAAGTATGCGTGTGGGTATCAACCTTAAATTCCATCATCCAGTCTCTTGAGTGCTCAAATTTGCGGGTATTGTA
>NZ_JAWOVY010000276.1:0-747 GCF_033340155.1 Vibrio sp. 1562 | reverse complement strand
AAGCTGGCTTCATCCAACACATCTCCTCTACCTACATTGAATAATAAAGCTTGGTTGAGATGTTGAAGTGTTTCACGGTTGAGCAAGGCACGAGTATTAGGTGTACTCGGTAATGTATTAACGACAATATCTGCCTTTCTTAAAGCATTTGCTAGTTCATTGATGTGGAAGGTTTGTGCAAATTCATCATTGGCTGTTGGAATTCCTGTGCGATTAATACCAATCGTGTTAATCCCCATCGCCTGGGCCGTTTGTGCTAGGCATTTCCCAATGCTACCCGTACCGAGAATCACCATGGTTTTGCTTTGCAGTGATGTGTAGAGATGCGGTTGCCACTGCTTGTTTTGTTGTTGCTGGTGGTAGTGCATAAAATGACGATAGTGGCTGATGCAATATCCGAGGACGTACTCTGCGATTAGCGGACCAAACACGCCACGCACATTCGTCAGCGTATAGTCTTGGCGAAATTCTGGGGTAATGAGCGCATTTACGCCCGCATAGGTAGATTGTACCCACTCAAGTTGTGAAAATTCGTCTAATCTTTGTGAGAGTAAAGGAGGATCGGCAAGAACAATGTGTGCCTCTTGCGGCTTGTCCGTAATGTTCAGGTCGGGCAGATTTTTCTCTGCCAATAACGTTTCGTAGGTGTCGCGATGCTCTGAGAGCAGGAAAATCTGATTTGGATGCTGCATTAACTTTTTTCCCTGTGATGAATCAAGTACACTTTCGCTGTTTTTTTCTTCAATG
>NZ_JAWOVY010000275.1:0-748 GCF_033340155.1 Vibrio sp. 1562 | reverse complement strand
AAGGGAAGTGGTATGCGAGCACTATCTGACTGGTTAGAAGCCTACGGTGAAAGCCATCAAAACCCAATCAATCAAAAAATTCACAAAGTTGCCGTACCGGGTATTTATCTTTCTGTGGTAGGGCTTATTTGGTCCATTCCTCAACTTTCAATCTTAGGTTTTCAGCTCAACTGGGTTTGGTTCGCTGTCATTCCTGTTTGGGTCTTTTACTTCCGTTTATCTCTCAGTGTGTTCATGATGATGCTCGGTTACACGTTAGCGTGCATTGGTTTGATTTGGTCGTTGGAGATTCTACGGCTACCCGTCTTACACATTTCTATGCTGTTGTTTGGCGCTTTGTGGATTCTTCAGTTCATTGGGCACAAAATCGAGGGCAAAAAGCCATCCTTTTTTGAGGACCTACAGTTCTTATTAATCGGCCCAATCTGGGTGTTTCGAAAGCACTAAATGCGCAAGCTGAGTGTATTGCCACAACACGATTACGATTTTGAGTGTAGTATTCGGCTCCTTTCGACGTTTATGTAGTAGAGGCGAGTGGTGAGTGACGCGCATTTCCAAGGGCAGTTTGAAGTTGAGTTAAAGTATCGAGTAAAAAATCATGATGCATTTTTAAACATGCTCAAACAGATTGAGCATGAAGTCATGTTCGAAAACAACCAAGAGTCAGATTGGTTTTACGATACCCCACAACGCACGCTTACTCAGCAGGGCAAGAGTTTAGTGCTCAGAGAAATTCAGCCTGCCGGCA
>NZ_JAWOVY010000274.1:0-750 GCF_033340155.1 Vibrio sp. 1562 | reverse complement strand
GAGTACCTTTAACATGTTCACGTTCCTTATGTTGGCGACTCTATTTTTTGATGAGCCTTATTATTTTGCTCTGTCTTAATGCCGTGTAAGCGTTAAGGCTGAACTTTGTGTAAAGGTTAATTAACTGTTAAATGTCTGTCTTTAAAACGGAGATAAAGAGAATATTGAGCATTGCGGCTATTTTGTTCATAAAGTTCACGACGAGAAACAGGGGATAGGTCACGCGGATTTGCTTATCGGTAGGCCATAATAGGGCGACAACAAATGAATAAGGAAAGAGGAATGAAAGGAACATGTTTGTGCGGCGCAATCGAAGTTATCGCAGAACCCAAGAATGAAGTGAGTCTGTGTCACTGCTCAATGTGTCGAAAATGGTCGAGTGGGGCACTTCATGCCGTGCATTGTGGCCCAGAAGTCACATTTAAAGGTGCAGAGCCAAAACGTTATCAGTCTTCAGATTGGGCAGTACGAGGTTTTTGCGGCGAGTGTGGGACGAACTTGTTTTACCATCTCTTGCCAACCAACGAATACATCCTTTCTGCTGGCTTATTCGATAATCCTGATTTTAAGTTGACGCTAGAAATCTTTACTGATGAAAAGCCGGGTTACTACGAGCTCAATCCTCATTCTAAAAAGATGACAGCTCAGGAAGTCTACGACCAATTTGTGCCAAAAGAGTAGCGGTTCTCGATTTTTTTGCTCGGCAATTATACGTCTTTCTTTAATTATCAATAAATTAGAGTGTTTATA
>NZ_JAWOVY010000273.1:0-750 GCF_033340155.1 Vibrio sp. 1562 | reverse complement strand
AATGTCATAAGGATGCCAAAGAAACTCTGAATTTGTCGCATGAGCCAGAAGCGCTGCTTAGCCAAGGTAAAACACTTAACTGCACAAACTGTCACAGCAATATCGCGACAGATCACCGTGAAGGGGCTCCTGATGTGATCAAGTTTGCTGCTGCGCAGTCAAAAGCAGTGCATGACAAGGTTTTTCTTGATCCAAGTACCATTCTCAAAGCGAATAGCCAGTGTGTAGATTGCCACGCTCCAACTCAGTTGAGAGAAAGTAATTGGACGCATGATGTTCATGCTAAAAATTTGACCTGTTCAAATTGTCACGATGTTCACGCTGCCAAAACGAAAGCGCTTTCTTACGACAGAAAACAGCTCATCAAACAATGTGTCGATTGCCACTCTCAGTTTGCTGCTGAACCTGAACTTGCAAAAGAAGAGGAGAGATAGCATGAAGTGTTCAAGACGAAATTTTTTAGCCAGTAGCGGCGCATTGATTTTGACCACTGGCGTTGCTGGCACTTCTGTTGTTAGTGCTTCTCTTTATGCCAGTGATAGCGAGCAAACCAAACGTTTTGGCATGGTGCATGATGAAAATGCGTGTATAGGATGTACTGCGTGTACCGAAGCATGTCGCGAAGTGAATAAAGTGCCAGAAGGGGTGACCCGCCTAAAAATTCATCGCAGTGAACCCATTGGGGAATTTCCTGATGTTGAGTACCAGTTTACGCGTGAATCTTGTCAGCACTGTGATAATCCACCATGT
>NZ_JAWOVY010000272.1:0-752 GCF_033340155.1 Vibrio sp. 1562 | reverse complement strand
TATCCTCAGTGCACTTAGAATCGCAACAGTGCGTATGTAACCATAAATAATAATGATATTGCGAATTTGTTACATTTAAAGCTATGATGATGACTTCATATCTAAAGGATGCATCATGAATACCTCTTCTCACGGCTGGAGAACGCCGCAAAATTTCCTTCTGTTGATCTCGATTATTGTGCCCATTGCCTTTTCTACCTGGATGGCTTTGCTGAATAACTTTGTTATTGAAAAAGCGAACTTTGATGGGGCGGACATTGGCTTATTACAAAGCGTGCGTGAAATACCGGGCTTTTTAGCCTTTACCGCCGTGTTTGTGTTGTTGTTTATCCGCGAACAACGATTCATGTTGGTGTCATTAGCGATGCTAACACTTGGTACAGCATTAACAGGTTACTTTCCCACTTTGTACGGTTTACTTTTTACGACCTTGTTGATGTCCACTGGTTTTCACTACTTTGAAACATTGAAGCAGTCCCTGTCTTTGCAATGGCTATCGAAAGAAGAAGCGCCAGAAATGCTAGGCAAGTTTATCTCGGTCGGCGCTCTGGCTTCTCTGTTTACCTACGGCGCGATTTGGATTTTTCTAGAGCAGCTTAAATTTGATTTCAAAACCGTGTATTTGTTGGCGGGTGGCGTTGGCTTTGTGTTGATCATCGTGATGGCACTGGCGTTTCCTCAGTTCAAAACAGCTGTGCCACAAAATAAGAAACTCGTACTGCGTAAACGCTACTGGTTGTATTACGCGCTTA
>NZ_JAWOVY010000271.1:0-755 GCF_033340155.1 Vibrio sp. 1562 | reverse complement strand
AAAACAGTAAGCTCAAATGTTAAAGGAAAATCGCTTCACATCTAGGCAACCTTTTGCTTTGTGCTTTGTGCTTTGTGTCTCATTCTGCTGAAGCATATTGATTTGAAACTTATAGGGTTATACACCATTCTTATTTTTAAGGCGTTGCAATGAGGTTGGTGTTTGCCAATGAAAGGGATAATCTTTACCGAGTTCATGGAGTTAGTGGAAAGCAAATTTGGACTTGAAGTGCTTGACCAAGTGCTCGAACTTTCCGATGACGAAGGGGTATATACCTCTGTCGGCAGTTATGATCACCGAGACTTAGTCAAACTGATCGTCAATCTCAGCAAAGTTTCTGATATTCCCCCAGAGCAGTTACAAGAAGTGTTTGGTGAAAGCGTATTTTTGAACCTGCTACGCTCCATTCCCAATCATGCAAGCTTGCAGCAGTGCGACAATACCTTTCAATTTGTTCGACATGTAGAAAGCTTTATTCATGTAGAAGTTAAAAAACTTTACCCAGACGCCAATCCGCCTAAGTTCGATTTTATCAGCGAAACACAGTCAGAACTGGTGTTCGACTACCATAGTGCAAGGTGTATGGCGCATGTTTGTTTGGGGTTGCTCAAAGGCTGTGCTGCACACTTTGGACAGGTCATTCATATTACGCATCAAAACCAAACTGAAGACGGAAGCCAAGTTCGATTTTGGCTGGAGGCACAATAAGAAGAGTATGACGGGTAACTGCTCATTAGAAAGGAAACTCAAACGAG
>NZ_JAWOVY010000270.1:0-755 GCF_033340155.1 Vibrio sp. 1562 | reverse complement strand
TCGCCCCCCTCTATTAATAGTTATCAGTACAAATAACGGTTATTAGTACAAACCAGATGTAAAGTGCATACCGTAGAACACATTACGACCCAGAATCTCTGCAACGAACAAGGCAACGAATGCCACGATAACCAGCAAGTTCTTCTGACGACCTTCTGCGGTAAACAACTCAGCGAATACCCAAAGACCCGCCGCAACCACAAGCAACAGTACGTGACCAGCCACGTAGCCAGATAACATAGTTATTTGATCTAAGCCACTGTGAATCGCAGTCGAGATACCTGCGAAGTGAATGGTTTGCATCACTGTGAATGCTAGGTTCAGAGCAATCAAACTCACACCTGCCCACATTAGGCGACGGTTAGTTTTCTCAGCCGTCACGTCCAATACGTTGATCAGCGTGTAACCAAACATCAGGCCCGAAGTCACGACCGTGAACCAAAACGCAACCGTTGTCATTGGTGAGTACCATGCTGGAACCGTTTCGATTTGGTAAACATTTGCCATCGCGAACATGAAAATCACGCCGACCGCGATAGACAACCAGTTCACGATTTTGCGAACGCCTTCGCTGCCGATTTTTAGAATCGTCAGCAACCAGTACAAACCCGCTAGAGACAGAAAGCTTGCACCCGTTAAGATCTCGTTAGATAGCGCCGCGCTACCAACACGGTTTAATGCGTTGAAGGCACGAAGTGGGCTACCTAAGTGCATGGTTGAGAACAAGAAGCCCAATCCCATCACGACTAAGATAG
>NZ_JAWOVY010000269.1:0-755 GCF_033340155.1 Vibrio sp. 1562 | reverse complement strand
TAAGAGTTGATGATGGGCAGTGCGTCAGGCATGTGGAATGGTACCTTTCACGGTATTTGTCACCGCATTCTGCGCGCGCACTATCTTGATGCCAAGCTACCGGAAGACTTTCAAATCATCGACAGCGACGATCAACAGCGTTTACTGAAGCGTCTGATCAAAGCACAAAATCTGGATGAAAAGCAGTGGCCTGCACGCCAAGTGGCTTGGTGGATTAACGGCAAAAAAGACGAAGGTCTGCGCCCAGCACATATCGATGCTTACCACGATCCTGTGACCAAAACCTACTTGCAGCTATACACCGCTTATCAAGAAGCGTGTGACCGTGCCGGTTTGGTCGACTTTGCAGAAATTCTGCTTCGCGCTCATGAGCTACTGCGCGATAACAAGTTTGTCCGCGAGCACTACCAGGCACGCTTTAAACACATTCTGGTTGACGAGTTCCAAGACACCAACAATATCCAATACGCTTGGCTACGCATGATGGCGGGGCCTGAGTGTCATGTGATGATTGTGGGTGACGATGACCAATCGATTTACGGTTGGCGCGGAGCAAAAGTCGAAAACATTGAGAAATTCACCCGTGAATTCCCAAGCGTAACCACCATTCGCCTAGAGCAGAATTACCGTTCCACCAAGACCATTTTGGAAGCTTCCAATACCTTGATCGCCAATAACACTGAGCGTATGGGTAAAGAGCTGTGGACTGACGGCGTCGTTGGTGAACCGATTTCGGTTTACAGTGCTTACAACGA
>NZ_JAWOVY010000268.1:0-756 GCF_033340155.1 Vibrio sp. 1562 | reverse complement strand
ATCTCCGGCGTCGTGACCGAATTCATCATTCACGGCTTTAAAACCATCAAGATCGATGTACAACAGAGTAAACGGTTGGGCACGTTGAATCTGTTGTTCGATCAGGTGATTGCCTTTAAAGCGGGAATAGCACCCAGTGAGCTCGTCGATTTCGAGCAATCGCTCAAGCTTTTCCACCTGTTCATATTGTTTTTGCCAAATGCCATGCCAATAGCACTCGATAGAGCGTAGCCCTTTGTAAATAAACAGGTTGAACAAAAATAAAAACGTACTTTGAATGAAAAATTCTTTTAAAGCGTTGAGTTTAAAAGGGTCATTCCCTGCCGTTATCAAATCAATGTAAAAGCAAAAAGTCATTGATAAGGCGTAGGTAAAGAACGACCAAAAAACACCGAACTCAACCATGGTCAAAAGTAGGTTGATCGTCACCAGCGACGAAAAAAGAAAATGTCCGCCTAAGAAAAAGTACAGGTAAAAAGTGAGGGTGTAACCGAGGATTAGGGCAATGACGACAGATTGATGTTTTTGCTCGAGCGTGAAAGTTCGACTTGCCCAAAGGTAAGTAAAACAAGTGATCGCGGATAACACGTAAGGAAGGTATACAACAAGATTAACCCCTCTGATTGCACAAGCGAATAGGGTAAAAATAATCCCCAAACTTGTAGAGCGCATGTAGTAGCGCGTAAAAATTTTGGTGAACTGCGTTCTGTCCATCGTTATGTCTCTTAGGAACAGCAAATAATGGGCAGTCAGGGA
>NZ_JAWOVY010000267.1:0-757 GCF_033340155.1 Vibrio sp. 1562 | reverse complement strand
CACAAAGCCCGCTCATGTTTAGCGGGCTTTATTTTTATCTAGATTCAGATGACAGCGGTAATCACGTAACCACTGATGTTCAACCTTCTCTCCACGCTGTTCAAAAAACTTAGCGTTTTGCTGTTTGAACTGATCAACTTTAATATCCGCGATTGGCCAATGGGCAAAATCTTCCGTAATGAAAGACTCATCAACGCCAAATTCTAGCGAATCTAAATGCTTACCTATGTAACGGTAAAAATAACTCTGTCCGACGCTATCACACACCATTGGCACATGCGCCATTCGCTGGCGATTCACTGATACGGATGCCCAAGTTGTGGCGTTCGGTTTGCAAGTTTTCTCCTGCACAACATCGATTTCAAACTTGTTGTCTAACGTCGTAGATACAAAAACGACGATCGCATCGTCAAGGTAAACTCGTCTTAACAAGAGCTGTTTGGTGTCGTGCGTTCGCGCCTTTTGGATACCATTAGAAAACGGCTCAAAGTGCGCCCAGTGCCACCCCCACTCCATCCCCCGAGGTGAAAACTTGATTTGTGGTAATGTCATCCAAGCAACAGCACTCGCAAACCCCAACAAAAACAGCGTCAACATTAAAGCAAGTCGGTATAAATTGCGCATTTAAAGTGGTTCTTCAATCAGTAACTTAATTCCTAGCGCAACAAGCACAGCACCTGTTACTCCTTCCATCCATTTCATAAAGCTGGCATTTTTGAGCAAGTTCTTTGCTGAGTTTAAAGCCCCCGCCAAGCCA
>NZ_JAWOVY010000266.1:0-758 GCF_033340155.1 Vibrio sp. 1562 | reverse complement strand
AAGAAAATCGCCCAATAGACATTTTGGTCAGTGATATTGAAATGCCGGGATTGGATGGTTACGAGTTAGCGTTTGAAGTGCAAAATGACTCAGCTCTTAATCACTCGTACCGCATTCTACATACTCCACTGTCGAGTGAGATTTGTGTCGATAGAGCGCATCAAGTTGGCGCTCACGAAGCGTTAGAAAAGTTTAATGCTGGTGAGCTCATCGAAGCTATGCTCCGTGGGGCAAAAGAGCTAGAAGCCAATGCCATGGCTTCTTAACTGCACGTTTAACTGAACATAATATGTGGCTTTGTGTTCACTCGAAATCGTTATCACTTTGTCGTCATTTCAACGATTTATTGCTGACTATTGATGACACCGCGACGCTTAAGGCACGTGTACTAAAGCGACTTGTTTACAGCGTTTACTTCTTTGGCATAGCGTAGCTGCGAGACACAAACTCAGTTTCTTCCACTTGGTAAATATGATTAATGTAAGAAGCCAAGCTGTAAATGACATTGGCCATTAAGTTGGCGTAACGGAACAGAATCGGCGCTGGTTGCTTTTTCCCAGCATGCTCTATCGCGACGAGTGCTCGAACGGTTTTCTTTGCTTGGCAGCGGCACAAATGCAGTTGACTAGACGTAGTATGGCCACCCGGCAGCAAAAAACCTTTAAAACCACCGTCTATGCGCGCTTTTATAGCCTCATAGTCTGCTTTCAGCTCTTCAACTTCCGATTCTGTAATCGCTAACTTGCCACGCACCGAAC
>NZ_JAWOVY010000265.1:0-758 GCF_033340155.1 Vibrio sp. 1562 | reverse complement strand
ACGAAGTCAAACATACAGCAAAGAGCGTAGCGAAGTGGACCCACAAACACTTTAGCCTGTCATCGTTCAGCGCATGGCAAGCCAAACAGGGAGCAAAAGGAGGTAAGGTTTCGAAAGGTGGCGGTAGAAAAATCAATATAGATTCAGCAAGACAGTCCAAACCTTGGCTTGATTTGGGGATCAGTCGAGCAACTTATTATCGGAAACGGAATGATGAATGAATTTACCTAACTACAATAAGGTAAAACGTGTTGCCTATTTTGTCCGTCGTGCGTCCATGACCAACTTTAAGCATTCCCTTTGCCTTTGGTCTCGTCTATTTCGACGCGACCAAAGGCAAGCCTCCAAAATAAAAATCGACAGTGGGCTCTTTCGCTTTAGCTGAGGCTAGTGTTTTGTTTAGATGCTTACTAATCAGAAATTATATTTAAGTCCTAGGTACATAGTACTAACCGACGCAACATCTGATGAGTTCTTAAGTAAACTCTGGTCATCTAAATTGCTATCTCTTTTAAAGGTCTTAATTTCATCACCGAAAATATGGTCAATTCCAAATAAAATGTCCAAATTTTCAGTTGCATTATATGCAATATCGATCCCAAATTTAGGCAATATTTCAGACTCACTTACTGTTACACGGTTATTTATGCCTACCTCTTGAGCTGTATGTGCTAGACCTAGCTTGCTCATAACACTCCAAGATTCGAAGAGTTGGTATCTGGCAACACCCATTAACGCAATGTTATATCCGTCATAAT
>NZ_JAWOVY010000264.1:0-759 GCF_033340155.1 Vibrio sp. 1562 | reverse complement strand
GGTGCGCGATGCATTAAGTGAAGTGCGTCCAACCGTGATGTGTGCAGTTCCTCGTTTCTACGAAAAGATTTTCTCAGCGATTCACGAGAAAGTGTCTCGAGCACCGATTCATCGCAAGATCATGTTTACTTGGGCGGTGAACATGGGCGCGAAAATGGCACTTTGCCATCAAGAAAAACGCAAACCTTCGATGATGCTGCGTAAAGCACACGCATTAGCTGACAAGCTGGTGCTCAGTAAGTTGCGCGCACTGCTCGGTGGTCGTATCAACTTTATGCCATGTGGTGGCGCGAAGTTGGATGAAACCATTGGTCGTTTCTTCCATGCTATTGGCATCAACGTGAAGTTGGGCTACGGCATGACAGAAACCACCGCGACGATTTCGTGCTGGGATGACAAGTGCTTTGATCCGGATTCTATCGGTATGTCGATGCCTGGCGCGCAAGTGAAGATTGGCGAAAACAACGAGATTCTAGTTCGTGGCCCGATGGTGATGCGCGGTTACTACAAAATGCCAGAAGAGACCGAAAAGACGTTTGATGAGCACGGTTTCTTAAAGACCGGTGATGCTGGCCATATTGATGAAAATGGCAACCTGTTCGTCACCGATCGCATTAAAGAACTGATGAAAACCTCTGGTGGTAAATACATTGCACCGCAAATGATCGAAGGTGCGATTGGTAAAGACCACTTCATTGAGCAGATTGCGGTGATTGCCGATACACGCAAGTTTGTTTCTGCGCTGATTGTGCCGTGTTT
>NZ_JAWOVY010000263.1:0-760 GCF_033340155.1 Vibrio sp. 1562 | reverse complement strand
CCATGATGCAGCGTGACAAGATCATGCAAAATTTGTCGTACATCTCAGATGTGAATGTTTTGCCAGATTGGATGACGGTCTCTCAGCTTCTGAGTTATACCGAAGGGGTTCACCCGGGTTTCAATCGCAGCAAAGCGGATGCGCTGCTTCGTCAAACCGACATCAAACCACGTGCGAAAATCAGAGCCCTTTCGAAAGGGATGAAAGTGCAATTGCACCTTGCCATTGTTATCGCAACCAATACACAAATCCTGATTTTGGATGAACCAACTCTTGGTGTGGATTTGGTTTACCGCGACACCTTCTACCGTCATTTACTGGAATGGTTTCACGATGGTGAACGCGTTCTGATCATCACCAGCCATGAAGTTTCCGAGATCGAGCATCTGTTAACCGATGTGTTGATTCTTAAACACGGTCGCCCGGTGCTGCAAACCTCAATGGACAGCATCAGTGAAGACTACTTTATTCTCGATGCCAATGACGAACACCGTGCGCAAATTGAAGCGATGCACCCACTCTCTTCTCAAAAAGGATTGGGCACAACGAAATGGCTATTGTCTTCACAATACGCTGATCAAGCGGCAGGGCTTGGCGATATGCATGGTGTAAAACTGGCGGATCTGTTTTTAGCGTTACAAAAGGAGGCAGCATGATGCGCTCTGTCGTCGCAATGTTGCGTAAAGAGTGGTTAGAAAACCCACTAGTATTGCGCTTACCTTTGTTTATGTTGGCGTGTGGAGCGTTGCTTTTTATTAGT
>NZ_JAWOVY010000262.1:0-760 GCF_033340155.1 Vibrio sp. 1562 | reverse complement strand
GCGCGCAACGACATTGGTTTCCGTTAGACGAATGGTTCGTAGATAGCGCACTGCATCATTTTCATAGCAATCGTCTACGGCCAATACTCGATACGACAGTGGCTTTTCGATGCCCGCGACTTGCGACTTGCCTGCAAACTCGGTAAATGAAACGTGAATGATTTCACCAAGGTTGTATTTAAAAGCGCTCGGGACTTTAAATTTTGCCCCAGAGCTCGACAAATCGATGCTTAATCCATGAAGGATTTGCCCTTTGGCGCGGCGAATTTCTACCTGGGACTGAACCTTCAACCGCTTTTCTTGGCGTTTTAAGTCGTAACCGAGGTGAACCGGTTCTGCGAGAAAGGGGCTTTTAGGATCGGTTAATGAATGAGACTTTTCCTGCGTGGCGAGCTTGCTCATCACACGAAAGTTATTGCGCGTGTTGACCAATGCTTCCCACATGCCTTCGGTGTAGGTGCCAAACTTCTTAATGTTCTTGTGATAAGCATTAAAAGCGACATCGTCCAACCAATGCGAAATGCCATCTAAAACATATTCACGACATTCGCCTTTGACGCGACCACGTAAATCAATGCTCTTCTTACATGGTGCCATAAGACGGTTCAGTTCCATCTTCACTAAGATTTTGGCCGACGGCGGCTCTTCCTCGGTCAATTGACCAAGGACAAAATCAAAGTCTTCAGAACCATAAACGGGAATGAGTCTTTCAGCGAGCGAGAGAATTTCAGATTGCTGCATTATTTCTGTTAGAGTATGT
>NZ_JAWOVY010000261.1:0-761 GCF_033340155.1 Vibrio sp. 1562 | reverse complement strand
ATAGGGGTTGATACCGCTAAAGTAAGGACTGTTGTAGGGTGGTTGAGCAACCACACTTGTGTGGCTATGTAAAAATTCAAGAATGAACTTTTCAGACACAATACCTTCATCATACAAGTGGTTTAGAATCGTGTAGTGCCAGAACGTTGCCCATCCTTCATTCATAACCTGAGTTTGCTTTTGTGGATAAAAGTACTGGCTGATTTTTCGGACGATTCGAACAACCTCGCGTTGCCATGGTTCCAAGAGCGGCGCATGTTTCTCAAAGAAGTAGAGTAGGTTTTCTTGAGGTTCACTAGGGAAGCGCTCTTTAATGTCTTCTTCTTTAGTTTTGGCTCTTGGTACGGTTCGCCACAGTTCATTGACTTGAGATTGCAGATAAGCCTCGCGCTCCTCTTGGCGGGCCTTCTCTTCGGTAATCGAGATTTTCTCTGGTCGTTTGTAGCGGTCGACACCAAAGTTCATTAACGCATGGCAGGAGTCGAGAAGCTTTTCAACCTCTTGAACGCCATAGCGCTCCTCACATTCGGCAAGGTACTTTTTAGCAAAGAGTAAGTAGTCGATGATAGAACTGGCGTCCGTCCACGTTTGGAACAGATAATTCCCCTTGAAGAAAGAGTTGTGGCCGTAGCACGCGTGCGCGATGACAAGCGCTTGCATGGTGACTGTGTTCTCGTCCATCAAATACGCAATACAAGGGTCGGAGTTAATCACAATCTCGTACGCAAGGCGCATCTGGCCATGTTTGTAGTTCTGTTCTG
>NZ_JAWOVY010000260.1:0-763 GCF_033340155.1 Vibrio sp. 1562 | reverse complement strand
TGTCATGGTATTCGTACCTGCTTGGCGACTATCGCACCCTTTTGGTTTGATAACTGCCTTCATACATTGAAATCAAGAACCAATACTAGGCACATCGCGCCAGTTTATCGGTGATAATGATCACAACAATATCACCTTTCGTTTCATGTTTTACACAAATTATTTGACGCAACCGATAAATCAACAGATTTAGAAAATAACAAAAACAGAGATGGACGAATAAAAGAAATAAAAAAGGCTCTGCAATGCAGAGCCCATTAAAATTGATAGTACCTATAAGACGGATGGCTTGCCCTTCATCATGCGCAAACCTTCACGCTTGATGCAATCGACCAACGGGTTTTCGGCCATATCCGCACGCCAAATAAAGGACAATGTGCGCTCCATTTTCAGATCTGGTACGTTTAGCGCGACTAAACGTCCAGCCTCAATGTAACGTTCAACATCCAAATATGGCAAACAAGTTAAGTATTGTCCGTTAGCCACCAAGCTGCGCAACACAGGAACGTGTTCATACTCACGCCATACATCTAAATCTTCAATCAAATGATGAATGGAGCTATCAAAGGTTTTACGAGTACCTGAGCCATGCTCCCGCAACACCCATTTCGCCTGCTCTAATTGAGCTAAACTGACCGAAGGGTTACGAGCAAAAGGATGATGAGAAGCTGCGACTACAGTAAGGTGGTCACGACACCAGATTTCTTGGTGTAAACGGTTATCGTCACAACGTCCTTCAATAATGCCTAAATCGTATTTGTAA
>NZ_JAWOVY010000259.1:0-763 GCF_033340155.1 Vibrio sp. 1562 | reverse complement strand
TGATGAACTTGGTTGATGGTCCGTTTAAAACGCTCCGAGGTGGTTGGATTTTTACTGCGTTGGATGAGCAGGCATGTAAGGTTGAACTTAAGCTTGAGTTTGAGTTTTCGAGCAAAATGATTGAAATGGCGTTCGGCAAGATTTTTAACGAGCTAACTAGCAATATGGTTAATGCATTTACCAAACGCGCGAAACAGGTGTACGAGTGTTATGAGTATTGAGTCAGACATGATTCACGTTGAGGTCGTGTATGCATTGCCTCATGAGCAACGCGTGTTTAACTTAGTTGTGAATAACCACGCGACGGTTGAAGAGATCATTCGTCAGTCGGGTGTCTTGGAATTGTATCCAGAAATTGATTTAGCGAAAAACAAAGTAGGTGTGTTTAGTCGTAATGTAAAACTAGACGCGACCGTACGTGATAAAGACCGCATTGAAATCTATCGCCCTTTATTGGCAGATCCAAAAGAGATTCGTCGTAAGCGAGCAGAGCAAGCAAAAGCGGCTGGGAATGCCGATCCAGTGACTGGTGGCAAGCCAAATGCTCTGCGCAAGTAAGCAGAATAAGCAATATTTTAGATGATAAAAAACCTCCCAAGTGGGAGGTTTTTTTGCATAAAGGTTTTATGATGCCAATCGATGTAATGAAAGGATTGGTTTATTGGATCTGTTCGTAAAACGCGTCACTTTTCGGGAAGTCACCGCTGATATCGGCCAGCGTTCCTTGGTCATTAAAGTTTACGACAAGATCTTTCTGTACTGG
>NZ_JAWOVY010000258.1:0-764 GCF_033340155.1 Vibrio sp. 1562 | reverse complement strand
CTGAGGCAAAAAATAGTTTCACGACGTTGTCTCCTCAAAATATATGAGGCTATTCTACGGCATTCTGACGTATGCTCAACCGACTTCCCGATTACTGATGACGCACAGCCTCAATCAGCATTGGGAGCAAATGGAACCAAGCAAAATATCCGGCACCGACTAAAACTAATGTCCAAAAAACCATCGAAATGAACTTCGACTTCGCTAAATGGTGTAACGGGTCCGGTTCCCCACACCCTGGACATGTGTGAGCACGTTTCGATATTTGTTTCTCACACACAGGGCAAGAGACTAAAGGCATGATTTAAATTCCTCAACTATATGCTTAGGGCACAAAGAATAGCGCCTGTGAAAATATATGCAACATCACTAATAATCAATATCTTAGAGATTGACGCATGTCGCTGACTTGAGAAAAATATTACGCATGTTACTTACACAGTTTAGCCATCCTCTCTGACCATGCCATTAATTACGATATTGTTGTAACTCACCATGCCGATCACTTCGCCATCTTCAATCACGGGCGCGCGGCTGATCCCAAATCGCTCAAACAGACGAGCACAGTATTTAACGTTCATATCTGGATCGACACACAAAGCAGGCTTAGTCATGATTTCGTAGATATTGGTGCGCTGAGGGGCACGGTTATTTGCCAACACTTTCTTCGCAATATCATTCATTAACACAATGCCGTATTCATCGTTGTCATCGCGCTTTTTGACCACCAGCGCTTTCACTTGATATTTCTTTGCCAGAGTAAT
>NZ_JAWOVY010000257.1:0-765 GCF_033340155.1 Vibrio sp. 1562 | reverse complement strand
GACGCGCAAGGCTTTGTCACTCTCTCGGGGCGCAAGAAAAACCTTATCGTCACCGCGTATGGCAGAAATGTCTCACCGGAATGGATTGAATCAGAAGCGTTGGCGTTTTTGCCGATGACGCCGCTGATCGTTACAGGCGATAGCCAACAAACATTATGCGCTGTCATTATCAATAGCGAAGACGTCGAAGCAAAGGTTCATGCATTAAACCGAACCCTACCCGATTACGCTCAAATCCGAACCTTATTGCTGCTGGACAACCCACGAGCCATCTCTGGTTGGTACACGGATAACGGCAAGCTCAAACGAAATCAAATCGAACATGATGTGGCTCAGTTATTAGCGAGCACAACGTCTGAATTAACGCTGCAAGCGCAAAAGATCCAACGCATCGATTTGCCCTTTCAGCAACACATTACGTCTTTCCAAACTGCATCTTAGTTAACGGCTTCTTAAGGAGAAGGTTATGACTTTATTTTTCGAACAACTCAAAAAAAGCACTGCCGCTGCTCAACAAGCAATGTTAACTGCGCCAGTCATCGCAGACGTTCAACAAGGCAACATTTCCAAAGATATGTATATCGCCTTTCTAACCCAAGCTTACCATCACGTTAAGCACACCGTTCCCTTGCTGATGGCGTGTGGGGGCCGACTATCTGGCGAATACGAATGGGTACGAGAAGCCATTGCCGAATACATTGAGGAAGAGAAAGGCCATCAAGAATGGATTTTAAATGACATCAAAGCGTGCGGCGGCGATGCCGA
>NZ_JAWOVY010000256.1:0-765 GCF_033340155.1 Vibrio sp. 1562 | reverse complement strand
ATTTGCTTGAGCTCGTTAAAAACAAACGAGTAAAAAACTTTTTGTTCATGTCCACTCGTGAAGTGTATGGAAACTTAGAGAGTCAAGAGCTGATCCGCGAAAGGGACTTTGGCAGCTTTGACCCATTGGACTCAAGATCTTGCTACCCAGAGAGTAAAAGAATGGCTGAGACATTGTTACAAAGCTACGCCATTCAGCATGACGTTCCTTTCACTGCAGTGAGAATCGCTCATTCTTACGGGCCAGGTATGTTCCTAAATGATGGACGCGTGATGTCAGATTTAGTTGGTTGCGTGATAGATAATCAACCAATAGTGCTGAAAAGCGATGGAAGTGCGCTGCGCTCATTTTGCTATGTCACAGATGCTGTATCAGCAATGCTTTTGGTGTTGTTAAAAGGTGAGGTAAATACTGCGTACAACATTGCCAATGAAACGGAAGAAGTTTCGATATTGCAACTGGCAAACCTTCTTTCGGACCTAGGTGGTGGTATTTCTTCTGTTAAGCATGAAATATCTAACGACAATGCGTATTGTCAATATAAAAGAACCAAGTTGTGTACGGAGAAAATTGGAGCTTTGAGCTGGAAGCCAAGGGTTGATCTGAAATCTGGTCTAGAGAAAACTATCGAGTTTATTAGGTAAGTTAAATTGAAAAAACTAACATTTGAGCAGCTCAGAAGCGTACAGATGTCTATTTTAGATAGAGTGCATCTGTTTTGTGAGCGTCACGATTTGGAGTACTCGCTGGCGGGTGGAACGCTGT
>NZ_JAWOVY010000255.1:0-770 GCF_033340155.1 Vibrio sp. 1562 | reverse complement strand
GGTAACCAGAGCCAAGTGGGTCAGATTCTGGGTGTAAGACCTGACTCACACCGCTTTTTTGGTAGGCTTCCATCACGAAAAACCACAGAATCGGCGCGAGCGTTAGAACGCTCACCACAAATCCGCCAATGATTTTCCAGCTCATACCCGCGAAAAATAACACGAATAGTGCGTAGATCACGGTAAAGATCGCACCATCCAGATCGGGTTGCAGAGCGATCAACCCTGCGGGAACCAAGGTAATCATCAAACAAAGCGCGATTTTACGAAAGTCAGGTCTGCCGCCTTCCAGATGCAGCATCCAAGCTATCATGATCGGAATCGAGAGCTTAATTAATTCCGAAGGTTGAAAACGAAAAAAGCCGATATCTAGCCATCGTTGTGAACCGTTAGTGCTGTCACCAAACAGCGCGACGGCCAGCAGTAACGACACGGCGACAAAATACAAGTACGGTGCCGAGCGTTGATAACTGGCTGCTGGAATGGATGACATCACCAGAATACACACCAGTGTCAGTGCGCAGCGGGCTAAGTGTTTAAAGAGCATGGATTCATCGAAGCCACTGGCGCTCCATAGCGTCAGCGAACTCAATAACATGATCGGAATTATCGCCATCAAAAGTGGCAAATCGATTCTTGGAAAGAAACGCTTGTTCATTTACTACAACCTAAAAACGCTCTCAAAAGAGCGAAAACAACCAGAACTCAAGAGAGTTCAAACTATTCCGATGCTAAGAATCCAATAGGTCGGGTATGTTGGCTTTCTTAGA
>NZ_JAWOVY010000254.1:0-770 GCF_033340155.1 Vibrio sp. 1562 | reverse complement strand
GTCAATATACAAGGTTTGATTACGCGATTGGCGTTAGCTGGTCAATTGGCCAACGCGGACGCGCTTCCACCGACATATCTGCGACTTCACCGTTCTTCAAACGTTGCATACCCGCATACGCAATCATTGCACCGTTGTCAGTACAGAACTCGGTACGTGGGTAATACACTTCACCACCGATTTTCTTCGCAAGCTTCTCAAGCTCTGCACGCAAGCGGCGGTTCGCACTTACACCACCAGCAATAACGATACGCTTCATACCGGTTTGCTCTAATGCACGCTTACATTTAATTGCCAACGTTGCACACACGGCTTCTTCAAAAGCGTACGCAATATCAGCACGAGTCTGCTCGTCATCGCCATTCGCTGCAATCGTGTTTGCCGTGAAGGTTTTCAAACCAGAGAAACTCATATCCAAACCCGGCACATTGGTCATTGGTCGTGGGAACTTAAAGCGACCCGGTGTACCTTTCTCTGCTAGCTTAGATAACAGAGGACCGCCTGGGTAATCTAGCCCCATCAGCTTAGCCGTCTTATCAAATGCTTCACCGGCTGCATCATCAATGGATTCGCCTAGAATCTTGTATTCACCAATGCCTTTTACTTCCACCATCATCGAGTGACCGCCAGAAACCAACACCGCCACAAATGGGAATGGTGGTGGGTTATCTTCTAGCATTGGCGCGAGCAAATGACCTTCCATGTGATGAACAGGAACAGCAGGCACACCCCATGCGTAAGCAATACTACGACCAATGGTTGCACCCACT
>NZ_JAWOVY010000253.1:0-771 GCF_033340155.1 Vibrio sp. 1562 | reverse complement strand
CGTTAGAAGTGTCTTCTCATGGCTTGATCCAAGGCCGCGTTAAATCCCTTTCCTTTGCTGCTGGCGTATTTACCAACTTGAGCCGAGACCATCTTGATTATCACGGTACGATGGAAGAGTACGCCAACGCTAAACTAACGCTGTTTACCCAGCATCAATGTGATCAAGCAATCATCAATGTTGATGACGAAGTTGGCGCTGCGTGGGCGAAACAACTGACGAATGCGATTGCCGTTTCTCTTGCTCCTACAACTGAGTTTGAACACGCGCTATGGGCGAGCCAAGTGGCTTATGCTGAATCCGGTATTACGATTCGTTTTGATGGTCAGTTTGGCGAAGGTACGCTGCATGCGCCGTTGATTGGTGAATTCAACGCAGCCAACTTAATGCTGGCATTTGCGACCTTATTGAGCCTTGGTTTTGATAAGAGCGATTTGCTAGCGACGGCTGCTCAATTGCAGCCGGTGTTAGGCCGAATGGAGCTATTCCAAGCTGAAAATCGCGCTAAAGTTGTGGTCGATTACGCTCACACGCCTGATGCGCTTGAAAAAGCATTACAAGCACTGCGCGTGCATTGTGACGGACAGCTTTGGGCTATTTTCGGTTGTGGTGGCGATCGCGATGCGGGTAAGCGTCCGATGATGGCAGAAATCGCTGAGCGTTTGGGTGACAAAGTCGTCTTGACCGATGATAACCCGCGCAGTGAAGACCCTGTATTAATCGTCAAAGATCTGCTTGCTGGCCTATCCAAACCAGCAGAAGCTATTGTTC
>NZ_JAWOVY010000252.1:0-774 GCF_033340155.1 Vibrio sp. 1562 | reverse complement strand
AAACAACGGCAGCAGGCGGTACTGGTTATGTGGTTGAATTCTGCGGTGAAGCGATTACTGACCTTTCTATGGAAGGCCGCATGACGGTATGTAACATGGCCATTGAATTGGGCGCAAAAGCAGGCCTAATTGCACCAGATGAAACCACGTTTGAATATATCAAAGGTCGTAAGTTCTCACCGCAAGGCACAGATTTTGATGCTGCAGTAGAGTACTGGAAGACGTTAAAAACTGACGCAGATGCCGAATTTGATGCCGTAGTAACGCTAAATGCTGCTGACATCAAACCACAAGTAACTTGGGGCACAAACCCAGGTCAGGTCATTGCCGTTGACCAACCGATTCCAGCACCAGAAAGCTTCACTGATCCAATCGAAAAAGCGTCTGCTGAAAAAGCATTGGCTTACATGGGCCTAGAAGCAGGTAAATCATTGTCTGACTACCAAGTAGATAAAGTGTTTGTTGGCTCTTGTACGAACTCTCGCATCGAAGACATGCGCGCTGCCGCCGTCGTGGCGAAAGGCCGTAAGGTCGCATCGCACGTTCAAGCATTGATTGTCCCGGGCTCAGAACAGGTGAAAGCACAAGCAGAAGCCGAAGGCTTGGATGTCATCTTTAAAGAAGCGGGCTTTGAATGGCGTCTACCAGGTTGTTCAATGTGTTTAGCAATGAACAACGACCGCTTAGGTCCTCACGAGCGTTGTGCATCCACATCCAACCGTAACTTTGAAGGCCGTCAGGGCCGTGATGGTCGCACTCACTTGGTTAGCCCTG
>NZ_JAWOVY010000251.1:0-775 GCF_033340155.1 Vibrio sp. 1562 | reverse complement strand
TCAGTTCTCTGGTGGTTGGCGTATGCGCCTTAACTTGGCTCAAGCACTATTGTGTCGTTCTGATCTACTGCTACTCGACGAACCAACCAACCACTTGGATTTGGACGCCGTAATGTGGCTAGAACGCTGGCTGCAAAACTACCCTGGCACACTGATCTTGATCTCGCACGACCGAGATTTCCTAGATCCGATCGTTGGTCGCATCATCCATATCGAAAACCAACAGCTGAACGAATACACGGGCAACTACTCGTCATTCGAAAATCAACGTGCGCAAAAAATGATGCTGCAACAAGCGATGTTCGAGAAGCAACAAAAGCAAATGTCGCACATGCAAAGCTACATCGACCGCTTCCGCTACAAAGCGTCGAAAGCGCGCCAAGCGCAAAGCCGAATCAAAGCGCTAGAACGCATGGAAAAAGTCTTGCCCGCGCAGTTCGATAACCCATTCAGCTTTGAATTCCGTCAACCAGCTGCGCTGCCAAATCCAATCATGATGATGGACGACGTATCGGCAGGTTACGGCGACAACCTAATTTTAGAAAAGATTCGTCTGAACTTAGTACCGGGCAGCCGTATTGGTTTGCTTGGCCGCAACGGCGCAGGTAAATCGACCTTAATCAAACTGCTTTCAGGTGAACTTAAAGCGCAAGGCGGCGATCTCACCTATTCGCAAGGCGTAAAGATCGGCTACTTTGCTCAGCATCAGTTGGAGACGTTGCACCCAGAAGAAACACCACTGCAGCACATGATGCAGATCGCACCGGATCAAACA
>NZ_JAWOVY010000250.1:0-776 GCF_033340155.1 Vibrio sp. 1562 | reverse complement strand
TGTTGGCGTGTGAGTGATGACGTTTGAGCTCTTGATGATAATGCTGGCTAACATCAAAACTGATGCGGCCTGCCAGTGCGCTCAGCCACGCAGAAACGGTTTGCTTTTGCTGCGTTGAGTGCGTCAACGTCACAACGGCAAACAGCTCCTCATTCGGTAGCCATACTGGGCAAAGACTCAGGTTTTCATCATCAAATTGTGAGCAAACTACGTCAAAGTGCGGCGCGGATAATTGCGCGCAGTTTTGCTCAATCATCGCCACGATGGCGCGGTGATTTTGTGGCGAGGTGGATACCTCACTGGATAGCCATTGTTTGGTGTAGCTCAGGGTATAAAGTTGTCCCTGAGCTTGAGTGGCATCACAGCATTGCTGCAGAGCGTGTTGCCAGTCAGTCATCAACGGTGAAGGAATAGCGAAGCGAAACATAATTAGTAAAGTATCCTGAAGTGCCCACAAATATTTATAGGAATGTCGCCGTGTTAGGCGGCTGGGCTTTGGTTATATCGTATCCAACGCTTGAACAATTCCAAGCGACTGAAGGCACTTTCGATCAATAAAATGTTAGCGAGCTCTCTTTTTTATCCAACTCGTTTCATTTCTCCGTTTTCATATTGTCCTAGGTTTTTTGGGCATGACCAACTATTGCGATGCGTTCGCCGCCTTGGCTTTTTTACCCCAAGTCACCTGTTGGATGACCAAACCACTGATGATTAAGACAAGTCCAATCAGCGTCGATGGGTGGATTTTTTCACCAATAATGGTGGCCAACAACATC
>NZ_JAWOVY010000249.1:0-779 GCF_033340155.1 Vibrio sp. 1562 | reverse complement strand
GCGATCTCATCTTTGCCGCTCGCAACTGCGAACGCGATCTTTTATGCCGCGCCATTGATCATGCTCCCTCTCGCTGCGATTTTTTTCGGTGAACAACTATCTAAACAATCGGTCGCGGCGGCGGTAATGGGATTTGCAGGGGTCTTGGTGATTATTCGTCCGGATCAAATTGATTGGGCAGCAATCTCAGCGTTTGTGGTCGCGTTAACGTTAGCCATTAACAATCTGTTGATTCGTAAGTTGCCAAAAAACCAATCAGTGATGCAAACCTTGCTGATGACCAACTTGGCCGGTATTCCGGTTGCGTTGCTGTTGGTGCTTATTGAGGATCAACCTTGGCAATGGGACGCGTTCCCTGTCGCGGCAGGGTCAAGTTTGTTCATTATGATCTATGCGGCGACTTGTGTACTGGCGTATCGTTCTATCGATAGCAACAAAATCGCGAGTGCAGAATACAGCGGTTTGATTGGTGCGGTTGTCGTTGGCTTTATTTGGTTTGGTGAAATACCAGATATTTTCATGGCCATCGGTACGGTGATGATCGTGGTGCCACTGATCTGGCTATCGAAACGCGAGCGTCGCAAGCAGAAAGAACATGCTCAGCTTCAGGCTCAAAAGGAGCACGAGCAGCAACAAGCACACGTTGCTTAATAAAGCCTACAAAACAAAAACCGAGCTTTCTGTGCTCGGTTTTTTTGTTGGTATCGAGAATCGAATAAGCCGCTAGGTTGTTCTTACGTAGGCAACCACGTGAGATAAAAACTGCATGGCATAACGTT
>NZ_JAWOVY010000248.1:0-780 GCF_033340155.1 Vibrio sp. 1562 | reverse complement strand
ACTCTTTAATTAGCATTAACATCAAAAGGAAAGATATAGTATCAAAATGGACAATTCTAAAAGATAAATTTGATAATACTGCCAATTACTATGCAACAGCAGATGACCTTGTGTTTTTATCGAGATTAGCTAATAACCTAACCGGCGCTGTAAACCCAGTCCATATCAATTATTATTCAGGCCAAGCACATTTTGTATTTACAGGAACTCCTGCACTAAAAATAAAACTAAGAGTGTTAGGTTCTCGTGCCCCAACGCCAATAGTCGCAAACTTTGCTGTTGGTTCAAAACAGGCAATTCAATCGATAAAAAGTGGGACAATTATTACGGTAGTGTTAGTTAGTTCTTTCAAAGCACTAGAACATTTCTTTTCAGAAAAGAATAAAACCACACTATTAAGTCTGTTTGGAACCATAACTAGTGACATCATAAAGCTGGGGATTTCATCCGCAATAGCAGCAATTGCTGTAAGAGGAATCTCTGGAGCGACTACTATTTTTGCTCTAACTTCTGGCCCATTATTTTTGGCTATAGGTGTAAGCTTGGTTGTCGGGAATATTTTAAACCACATTGATAATAAATATGAGATAACACAAAAATTCAAACTAGCACTAGAGAAAACATTGAATGAATCACTAAAACAAGAAGAAATGAGAATCAACGATGTGATAGGTAGAAGTTACATAAAGAATGGGGTATTTTTATGAAACAAGAAGATGACTTGGATTTAACATCAACACTTTTGATATCATTGTTATTTCTTTTATTAGGCTTATCGTG
>NZ_JAWOVY010000247.1:0-780 GCF_033340155.1 Vibrio sp. 1562 | reverse complement strand
GTCGTGACCAAAGCATCACAATAAGCTGATGAGTCGATAGGATCATTGATAGAACCCCCTTTTTGCCAGATGACGGGTTTCACCGTTAACGAGAAATGTTCGCCAGCGGCAATGAACTTATCACCTTGTTCGGATGTGCCTGAAGGCAAGGTGTTTTGGTTCTCACAGATTGCCAAGGTCCATGGTCGCGAGTACACATTAAACTTGCCTGTTACTTCAACTGTGCCGTCGTCCGGACACTCTGAAAATCCTTTACATTCGAATTGGTCGGATAACGTCACCTCGAACAGTCCGGATTCGTTAGTAATTAAGCCATGTTCCGATAATCCGTCTTTGAACTCAGCAGAATAACTAAAATCACCTTCGCTTCCACCGAGAGGTTTAATCAAAGGGTGAACTACTTTGGGTTTACCATTGTAATTGCTGGCAACGACGGGTTCTCCTGTGGAGGCACAAGCGAGCAGACGGGTATGAACATTTTCTGGTTTACCAGCGATGACGCGAATTTCACTCAGTGTCCGTCTTTCATTTGAATACGCTTCGAACATAAACGGCGTAAACATGAAGTTGACAGTTTGCTCCTTAGCGGAGTCTCCGACCATCGTGAAAGTCAAAGAGTAATTGGCGTCTAATGAGATCTTATCGATGTCGTTTGGAACCACACGAACAATGAGCTCACCATTATCGTTAGATTGAAACTGGTTTTCAGTTGAGGTCGGTTTCCCTTTCACCACCTCTAGCGTGAACAAGTCGGGATCAGACAATATTGCCATCACGGGT
>NZ_JAWOVY010000246.1:0-781 GCF_033340155.1 Vibrio sp. 1562 | reverse complement strand
TCTAGGTTTATTTGCTATATCAAACACAAGGATACGTGATGTCTTCTCAAACCATTCTTTCGGTGAACAACTTGTCTGTCAGCTTTACGACAAACGATGGGATCGTCGATGCAGTAAAGAATGTTAGCTTCGAGCTACAAGCGGGTGAAACGCTGTCTATCGTCGGCGAATCTGGTTCCGGCAAATCAGTTTCCACCAACGCTTTAATGAAGCTGCTACCAGACAACGCCATTATCCATCCAGACTCGTCAATCATGTTTGAAGGCGAATCCATTCTGGACAAAACTGAGCGACAAATGCAGCGCATTCGCGGCGATCGCATCGGGATGATATTCCAAGAGCCAATGACTTCACTGAATCCGTACATGCGGGTCGGTATTCAAGTGGCGGAAGCCATGATGTGTCATCGCTCAGTCAATCAGCGCAAAGCCAAAGAACGTGTGCTTGAACTGTTTGATTTGGTTCATTTGCCGAACCCGCAACAAGCCTATGATAAGTATCCCCATGAGTTTTCTGGAGGCCAATTACAGCGCATCATGATTGCCATGGCGCTAATTAACGAACCAGACATCTTAATTGCCGATGAACCGACAACCGCGCTTGACGTTACTGTTCAGGCGGAAGTGCTACTGCTGATTAAAGAGATTCAAGCAAAAATGGGGATGGCTATTTTATTTATCACCCATGACCTAGGCGTGGTGAAACACTTTGCCGATCGTGTGTTGGTGATGTGCAAAGGTGAGGTCGTTGAAGAAGACATCACTGAGCACCTATTTTCTGA
>NZ_JAWOVY010000245.1:0-781 GCF_033340155.1 Vibrio sp. 1562 | reverse complement strand
TACTTCAACGAAGCAGTAAGCGTATCGAATGAATCTCCAGTTCTACTAGACCGATTCCTAGATGATGCAACAGAAGTGGATATCGACGCTATCTGTGACGGTGAGCGCGTGGTTATCGGCGGCATCATGGAGCACATTGAGCAAGCGGGCGTTCACTCTGGTGACTCTGCATGTTCGCTTCCTGCTTACACACTAAGCCAAGAAATCCAAGACAAGATGCGTGAGCAAGTTGAGAAGCTGGCTTTCGAACTTGGTGTTCGTGGTCTGATGAACACGCAGTTCGCAGTAAAAGACCACGAAGTTTACCTAATCGAAGTAAACCCGCGTGCTGCACGTACAGTTCCATTCGTATCGAAAGCAACCGGTGCACCACTAGCGAAAATCGCTGCACGTGTAATGGCGGGTCAATCTCTGGAATCACAAGGTTTCACTAAAGAGATTATTCCTCCTTACTACTCAGTCAAAGAAGTCGTTCTACCTTTCAATAAGTTCCCTGGCGTTGACCCTCTATTAGGTCCTGAAATGCGCTCAACAGGTGAAGTGATGGGTGTTGGTGCAACGTTTGCAGAAGCTTACGCAAAAGCAGAGCTTGGCTGTGGCAGTGTGTACCCTGAAGGTGGCCGTGCGCTACTTTCTGTTCGTGAAGGTGATAAGCAGCGTGTTGTTGACCTTGCGTCTAAGCTAGTAAAATTGGGTTACCAATTGGATGCTACTCACGGTACTGCTGTAATCCTTGGTGAAGCGGGTATTAACCCTCGCCTGGTAAACAAAGTACATGAAG
>NZ_JAWOVY010000244.1:0-782 GCF_033340155.1 Vibrio sp. 1562 | reverse complement strand
GCAGCAACGCGGTAACTGGCTATGTTATGGGGTTCAACTTGAAAGCGGTAGATAACCGTTACGCTCGTGGTGGTCTAAACATGCTTATGGCACCAGTTTACGGTGTGGCAATCGCAGCTGACTACATCGTATTTAACTCTCTAGAGTTCTGGACTGGTAAAAACCCGCTAAACGGCAAACCACACATCTTCGATACTAAGATGGACACTTACATTGATGTAAACCACCAGCTAGATAAGTCGCTTACAACAGCGCCGATTGGCCCACTTACAAACAACCGCGTTATCGAGCAAGGTCAAATGCACCAAATCGATGAAAATACGGTTCAGATGAACATCACATACAACAATGGCGAAAAAGCGACGTTAATGGGTGTACGTGAGGGTGAGTTTGTTACTTACTACATCAATGGTGAAGTGGTCGCGAAGACTTCTATGGATGAGCTAGCAGCGTACGCGCAAACTCGTGCATAATTCGCGATACTCTCGTGACAAATAGCAATAAAAAAGGGTGCCGAGGCACCCTTTTTGTTTTGTTGTCGCGTTTGGATTACGCTTTCTCAGGAATTGCTTCTAGAAGCGCTACCATTTGATCCCAGAACAGTTGAACGGTATCAATCTTCACTTTTTCATCAGGAGAGTGAGGGAACTTGATCGTTGGGCCGAAAGAAACCATGTCCATGTTCGGGTACGGTTCTTTAAATAGGCCACACTCAAGACCTGCGTGAATAACCATTATGTTTGGTTTGTGACCGTAAATGCCTTCGTACATATCACGGAAAA
>NZ_JAWOVY010000243.1:0-782 GCF_033340155.1 Vibrio sp. 1562 | reverse complement strand
ATCGGCTAACGCTTGTTGACTCATGGGCTGAAACTCTTCTAACGCTGCCAACGCACTGGCCATCTCTAAGGTCATCTGATTTTGACGACATAACTCTGCTTGCGCTCGGTTGCGATACATCCGTTGCATCACCCCAGAAACAAACATTGGGCTTTGATCCAAAACGGAGATTGGTGAAATTTTTTGCTCTTTCATAGCCGCCTATTTAACTTATGGCTTCATGTTATGCTTTCTGACCTTTTAGTGAGGAATTCGAAACGTAATTGCTCTTCCTAGACTTCATTCAAAATCGGTGGCGTATTAAACCATCGAGTTGAAAGCATAAACAAAGAGCGCTTACGCGCCCTTTTATTATGTTTATTGTTATTAGTATAACTCAGTTAAGCTTACGAAGTCTTACTCCGACTTTTCCGTTGCTGGAGCGAGTTCTTGAGATTGCTCTTTCTGCGCTTCTTTTTGAGCACGGCGATCAAACAAACGCTCTACCACAACAAAGAACACCGGAACAAAGAAGATGCCAAGCAAGGTCGCACTGATCATGCCGCCAAGCACACCAGTACCTACCGCGTTTTGACCAGCAGAACCCACGCCAGCACTGATTGCCAACGGAACCACACCCAAGCCAAACGCCAAGGACGTCATGATGATTGGACGAAGACGCACACGCACCGCGTGCAGTGTAGCTTCAATCAGACCTGCACCTTTCTCGTAATATTCTTTCGCGAACTCAACGATCAAAATCGCGTTTTTCGTAGCCAGACCCACTGTGGTTAACAAACTCA
>NZ_JAWOVY010000242.1:0-782 GCF_033340155.1 Vibrio sp. 1562 | reverse complement strand
AACCGCTATGGGCTTACCTAGATGAGTTCCATAAAGTTGCTTGGCGTGGCGGTAAGCAATTCCCAGGAGGGACGGCTGAAACGCTTCAATTACTGGATGATGGTCAGATTGATCTTGCGATTACCTTTAACCCAAACGCGGTTTTTTCTGCGCAATCGAGTGGTAATCTTGCAGAAAGCACCAAAGCGTATGCGATGGACGCAGGTGCACTCTCAAACATTCACTTCTTAGCGATTCCTTGGAACGCAAATGCCAGTGCCGGTGCGCAAGTTGCGATAAACTTTTTATTGAGCCCTGAAGCACAATCTCGCAAAGGTAACCTTAACATCTGGGGCGATCCTTCAGTGCTAAGCAGCCAATACCTAACAGGTTCGGCTAAAAATACTCAACAATTCAAATCTATCGCTGAGCCGCATCCGAGTTGGCAATCTGCCTTAGAAAAAGAATGGTTGAAACGCTACGGGAATTAATAAGAGCCCATGTTAAGAGCGCTATATTTAATCATTATCGCTGTTTGTATTTTACCTACCATTCCGGGACTACTCGGAGTGGTGGTTTCTGCGCTCGGTTATGTACCTCCTATCGGCTTGCACCACTTTTCTTTGGATGGCTTTAACGCTGTTTTTGATTGGGAGGGTGTTTGGACATCCATCGGGCTGACTTTCTACTCTGCCATTTTCAGTAGCTACTTGGCTTGCTTGATCACATTTGCGATTTTGCAAGCATCGTGGGGCAGCAAGTTTTGGCGAAAAATTGAAGTTAGCCTCTCGCCACTTCTCGCT
>NZ_JAWOVY010000241.1:0-785 GCF_033340155.1 Vibrio sp. 1562 | reverse complement strand
CTCGCCGTTATTGCAAGACATTGATGGCAACAATGAACAAAAACGCGTACTTTGGCAGCAAATTTGTTCTTACTCGTAACGTTTGTAAAAGATCGAATACCAAGCTCTATTGGGGCGCGGTATTTCGACCTAATAGGTTAAATCATGACGATTGAAATTCTCCCAATGTGCAGTGAGCATGTGGAGCAAGTTTGGCAAATTGAACAGCAAGCGCATTCTCACCCATGGGCAGAGTCGTTAGTGCGCGATTTGTCGAGTCGCGGTGCGTGCCATCACGTGATGGTCGAAGACGGCTCGGTAGTTGGCTACTTTTATGCACAAAATATTTTGGGTGAAGTTACGTTACTCAATATTGCGGTTGCCCCTGCTCTACAAGGAAAAGGCTACGGTCAAAAGTTATTGGATGCCTTTCTGAATCACTGTGAGCAAGCCAAAGCAGACTGCGCGTGGCTAGAAGTAAGAGAAAGTAACCATCCTGCGATTCATATTTATGAGCAAGCTGGTTTTAACGAAGTGGATCGTCGTTATGATTACTATCCTGCCAAAACAGGCAATGGAAAAGAAGACGCGATCATCATGAGTTATCTCTTCTTTAACTAGACGTACTATTCGGGAAGTTGCCCCTAAAGCAATAATAAGCGAGAATACCGCGCAAAATTGAATCTACAAAAAGCGTGTTTGCTTTTCAGCAGGCATTCAGACATCAAAGAAGACCAGTTTCATGTCAAATACACCTTTTCTAAGCGAAGTTTCTAAACGTAGAACGTTCGCTATTATTTCTCACC
>NZ_JAWOVY010000240.1:0-786 GCF_033340155.1 Vibrio sp. 1562 | reverse complement strand
CCTTGGCGATCACGCCAATAGGCAATGTGGATAGCAGTAACGCTGCCACATTGCAGATCACCGGTACTTCAAGCCGCTTTGATGGCCAAACCGTGAGCGTAGAAATCAAAGCGCAAGGCAGTGAAACGGTTATCGCCAGCGGCAGTGCCACGGTACAAAGTGGTGGCGCTTGGACGAGCAACGCGATGGACATCAGTGGTGAGCCAAATGGCACGTACACCGTCGTTGTCACAGGCACCAATGCCTCAAACGTGGAAGCAACAGAAAGCACAAACTTCACGCTATCGCAGGCATTGCCAACACTGAGCAACGCAACATTCAATCCGACGCACCAAGCGGAAGGACAAAGTGTGACGGTCAGACTGGAGTTCGATAAAGCGCTGCAAGCAGCAAGCGCAGAGCTGGGTGGTTCCGCCGTCACACTGACTAAGACAGTGGATGCGAAAGTCTGGACCGGTGATGTTGTGGTGCCAGTGTCGTCAGAGCTGACTGTTGGATTGGTGGTGAAAGATTACCAAGACCTTTCGGGGAATACGGGCGCAGAAGACCGCAGCCACTCGATGCCGATCACACCAACCTTGGCGATCACGCCAGTAGGCAATGTGGATAGCAGCAATGCCGCCGCATTGCAGATCACCGGCACTTCAAGCCGCTTTGATGGCCAAACCGTGAGCGTAGAAATCAAAGCGCAAGGCAGTGAAACGGTTATCGCCAATGGCAATGCCACGGTACAAAGTGGTGGCGCTTGGACGAGCAACGCGATGGACATCAGTGGTGAGCCAAATG
>NZ_JAWOVY010000239.1:0-786 GCF_033340155.1 Vibrio sp. 1562 | reverse complement strand
CCTAAAAGGTGAAGTACTTTGAGTGCCACAGGGCTCATCGCAATCAGGGTTGAAACCCCCATCGCAGCAAGTAAAGTAAGGATAAGGCCAGACGTCGCGTTCCCCAGACTGGCAAATAGGCCAACCTTTTTGCCGTAGCTCATACTTGAGCTCGCAATCAGCAACATATCAGGGCCCGGCAAAAGCAATAAGGCGATAACCGCCGTGAGATAAATAGGAAGTACAGCTAAATCGATCATGATGGAACAGGTTTTCTACAACAAGGCGGCGAATCTTATACCAATAAATCAAACTCGACCAGATTAAATACCTTTAAATGTAGCCATATTTAGAAAGGATAAATCACCAATTCACTCATATAAAAACAATTAACCTTTTTAACGATACTGAATAGCAATTTTGTACAAAAATAAGCACGATGGATACGTTACACTCGTATGACGGACTTCTCGAGCAGATTGGAAACAATGAAAGAAAAGAACAAGGAAATCGCGACATTCAAAATTGCTCAAGAACTTGGTGGCTTGGAGCTGCTAGATGCTAAGTATGAAAAGCAGAACTTCTCTCGGCACAGTCACGAAGGCTACACCATTGGTGTGATCGAAAAAGGCGCTCAACAATTTTTCCGCACTGGCGGCAACCACATTGCACCACAAGACAGCATTATCTTAGTTAACGCTGATGAAGTGCATAACGGCCATTCAGCAACCGAGGGGGGCTGGGAATACAAAGCAATGTATCCTGTGCCAGAACAATTTCAAACCTTGGGGCAAGAGCTTGGCTCAC
>NZ_JAWOVY010000238.1:0-787 GCF_033340155.1 Vibrio sp. 1562 | reverse complement strand
CCAATGGCGAGAAAGATTTTTGACCGAGTGGTTCTTGGCCCAGAAGAAATCAAACCAGAAGATGACAAAACCAACGCGCAAAAAGAGGTTACACGCTAATGAAGATGGATCCCTCTACAGGTAAAAACCGCGCCTTGTTTGAGCGCTTCCATATCGACTTGCCCCTCCTCCTCGGCATCTTTGCTTTAATGGGTTTTGGTCTCGTGATCATGTACAGTGCCAGCGGACAAAGTTTGGAGATGATGGATCGCCAAGCAATGCGCATGGTATTGTCTCTTGTCGTGATGGTGGTTCTGGCTCAACTTTCTCCACGAACGTATGAAAGCCTGGCGCCACTAATGTTTATTGCCGGTGTAGTTTTGCTATTTGGCGTACTGTTCTTTGGTGAGGCCTCGAAAGGTGCGCAACGCTGGCTCAACCTAGGCTTTGTTCGATTCCAACCGTCCGAATTACTCAAACTTGCGGTACCGTTGATGGTTGCGCGCTATATCGGTCGCCAACCATTACCACCAACATTCCGAACGCTGATTGTTGCGCTAATCATGGTGTGCGTACCAACGATTCTTATCGCGAAACAACCAGATTTGGGAACGTCGATTCTGATTGCGGCTTCAGGTATTTTCGTTATTTTCCTAGCAGGCATCAGTTGGAAGATCATCGCTGCTGCTGCCATTGCCTTGGGTGGCTTCATACCAATTTTGTGGTTCTTCTTGATGCGTGAATACCAAAAGGTTCGCGTTCGTACTCTGTTCAACCCAGAATCTGACCCACTTGGCGCGGGTTACCA
>NZ_JAWOVY010000237.1:0-787 GCF_033340155.1 Vibrio sp. 1562 | reverse complement strand
CCTTCCAAAATCGCTTGTTGGATAGCAGCAACATCATTTGCGTCAAAATTAGCACTATCAATCGCCGTCGGGTCGAAAGCAATTTGGCCATCAACCGGGGTTTGAACCAAAGTTTCCGGTTGTTCTGATGAAGGCTCGGGAAGACACGCGACACAGTTTTGGTCGACAAGATAGAGCTCGTTATTGATTAGAACATCCAAAGACGCATTGTTTTCTGTGACAATGACATCCCCTGTATTTAACGCATCTCCGGCGCTTACCACTCGGATCTTACCTGTAAGATCCAATACCAAAACTTCCCCTTTGACAGCATTTACAATCGCGTTTTGCGGCACGGTTTGCGTACTCATCTGACCTCCGCTAATGGCCAACGTTTCCCATTAACCTATTGCATAGTTTTTAGTTGAATATATGTGGTGTTTTGCACATCGTTGGTTGATTAAACTAACTATCAACTCATTAAACAATCGACTTATTGCGTTCCACATCCCAAAACAAGTGAAAGTTACTATCTGTCACAAAAATGGGACACATATCCTAGCGGCGCAATATCAAGTAATTATATGAAATGCGTCACTTATTTCTAAACAAGTGTAGTCGGTCTGATAAAAAACGGAGTTATCAAAGTCACTTAACTAAAAGCGATACTGCCAGTTGCGATCAAAAGCGGTAAAAACGCAAACAAAATACTGTAGAGACTTGAGCGAGTTGATAACTTTATTAGTAAAGGAGAAGAAAAGAACGTCACAATTAGATACTGAACGAGATAAATAGGTTGGAAAAACAG
>NZ_JAWOVY010000236.1:0-789 GCF_033340155.1 Vibrio sp. 1562 | reverse complement strand
CATTACTTGGCGTCATGATGATCGAAAAATGGGATGTAGCGAATGTCGGTGCGATTCCAGAAACAGGCGCTGGTTTGAAAGATGCAATTGAGCTACTGCCGTTTACTCTAACGTCTATTCTCTTTATTCAAAGCTTGAGCCCAATGGTGATCTCATACCGCTCAAAAGAAAAATCGATTGAGGTTGCTCGCTTTAAAGCCATGCGCGCAATGAAAATTGCTTTCGGTATCTTGTTTGTGACGGTCTTCTTCTATGCGATTTCCTTTACGCTTGCGATGTCACATGAACAAGCGGTTAAAGCAGCAGAAGAGAACATCTCTGCTCTTGCGATGGTTGCGCAAGGTATGGACGGCACGACGCTAAAACTAATGAGTTTAATGCTGAATATTTTCTCAGTAATGACTGCGTTTTTTGGTGTGTACTTGGGTTTCCGCGATTCTTGCCAAGGTCTAGCGATGCTGGCTCTAAAAAAGGTCATGCCTGAAGAGAAGATCAATAAAGACTTGGTCACCAAAGGAATCATTCTCTTTGCGATTCTCATGGCGTGGGGTGCAATTGTATTGAATCTACCAGTTCTGAGCTTCACATCAGTATGTAGCCCTATCTTTGGTTTGATTGGCTGTTTGATTCCAGCTTACCTTGTCTATCAAGTGCCTTCTTTACACAAATACAAAGGCGCGTCGCTTTACTTGATTATTGCTACTGGTATTTTGCTGTGCGTATCGCCTTTCGTCGCATTTAGTTAAAACCTACGTTGCCTTGGCTGTTACTCAGTTAGTGATGGCCAAG
>NZ_JAWOVY010000235.1:0-789 GCF_033340155.1 Vibrio sp. 1562 | reverse complement strand
AGTACTTGGCAAAGAAAAGACGCACACATTGGCAGACGTGTTCAGTACGAACTACAGCGACGGTTTAAACCGTGTGTACCGCTGGGGCTACTTAGCTGTGCGCTTCATGATAGAGAAGCATCCTGAAGACGTTACTGAACTGTTAGGTTACTCGCGTACCGGCCAATACAAAGAGTGGGTAAAACTGCTTGAACGATTAGGGCCTGCTTACAATACCGAGTTTCATTCGTGGCTGGATGAGGTGACGAAAGACATTGACGATTCGGATATTTCTCAGCCAAAACCGAAAGAGAAGCCTAAGAAAATCGAACTCAATACCAGCATCCAGGTAAGTGGTAAAAAGTTCTCTGAAACGCTCTTCTTTGTCGATGTTTCAGAAAGTTATAATCAACTAGAAGTGTCTATCTCCGGCACTGGTGATGCCGATCTATACGCTTGTTACGACAAAGTATGCCACTACTTCGAGTACGAATGGTCGAACTACACCCATGGTAGTAACGAAACGATTTCAATCCCAAAAAATGAAGACGGGTCGATCAAAATGGGACAATACTATTTCAGCATCAGTGGTCGTGAAGAATTCGACGTAGAACTGTCTGTTGTTGCGAAATAAATTTCTATCATCGTTCATTAGGCACCTGTTTTCACGATGGTGCTTAATGAACATTAAATATTATTTATAGAGGTATTATAATTCTTAATTTCCTGACGTAATAACTTTAGATATAGAATATGAAACGATGTTTAAGTGTGAGTCAAACATAGTAATAGTAAACGGATAAAGTGGAT
>NZ_JAWOVY010000234.1:0-791 GCF_033340155.1 Vibrio sp. 1562 | reverse complement strand
AGATCGCTTAAGCATTGCTCCACCATATATTTGCTGCGTCCGTATGGGTTGGTCGTTGCGCCTGTTGGCGAATCTTCCGTAATCGGCACTATTTCTGGGTCACCGTAAACCGTTGCCGATGAACTGAATACGATGCTTTTCACACCCGATTTACGCATGCTGCGCGCCAACACCAATGAGCCATTGACGTTGTTGTCGTAGTACTCAAGTGGTTTTGCCACCGATTCGCCCACCGCTTTGAGGCCAGCAAAGTGGATCACGGCTTGGATGTCGGGCTGCGCGAATACCGTCTCCAAAAAGGCTTCGTCACGGATGTCACCTTGGTGGAACGCAGGCTGTTTGCCAGTCAGCACTTCAATACGGTTTAACACTTCCAGTTTGGCGTTACACAAGTTATCAACGATGATAGGTTCCATTCCCGCTTCAATCATCTGAACGCAAGTGTGACTACCGATGTATCCCATACCGCCTGTGACAAGAACTTTCACTTTTTGCTTCTCCACGTTTGCTGCTTTCTGTTCACACCTCACTCTGATGCGCTAAAAGCCAATCGCTATTGCATCGAATCGGTACGCCCATTTCTTAACTGGCTAAAAGTCTAGCAACCAATCTCGATCCAGATCCGTGATCGAATTCAAATTGTGTAAACGTTTCCACAAAATTACACAAAAGCCTTATTTTAGATGCTGACTTTAGTTAAATTAAACCAGGAAGATGATGAGCAGTGAAGATGAGTCGAGCAGATACCACTCTCTTTCGTGGATCGCACGATTTTACTAAAAGTTTGTGCA
>NZ_JAWOVY010000233.1:0-794 GCF_033340155.1 Vibrio sp. 1562 | reverse complement strand
TGAGCCGCCATCGTATTTGAGCCCTGTTTGTTGGCTAAAGCGAAATCGGCTCCAACTTGGTCCTGCGGTTGCCAATTCAGAGACAATAAATGGAAGTGTGTTGTTTCCTGTTGCGAGTAGCTGGTCTGTAAATACTTGTTCACCTTCATCTGCGAAATCACCGTCTCGGTTCCAGTCAAACCAAGCAGACAAGTAACCAGAAGTAGACGCCATCACATTCACCAGTGAACTCAAACCTGGATCGAGTGCGGCAACAAAGCCAACACCATCTTCGTCTGCGGTACCAACTTTGTTGTCGCCAGAAGGTGCAATTTGTCCGTCAGAATCGCCATCAGGCGCAATGACACCAAGCCATGTCGCACCATCGATTTCGTGTCGTGGACCGTTTGAGGAAAGAAGCGTGTGGTAACTGTCTGGAGCATCGCCAAAATCGATTGGGTCATCTTCATCAATAACTGGCGCGTTGGCGCAGCGTGCACCGTCATTTTGGCTTGAACTCGGGCCGTTCGAGACAAACTCAACCGCTGGGACAATGCCAGCGTTGATGTTTGAAGCGTTGTCCGCTGACAAATTAATACGGTAGATTTTTCCGTCTTGATTGCGGGAAACATAGTAATTGCCGTTGACGTCAAAATAGCCCGCACCAAAGGTACCGGTTTCGCCCGTATCTCCAATCATAGTGGCTTGGCCGTTTGCAGTATTGAATTTGTAGAGAATGCCGGAGTTGTTGTCGATTCCGTAAAGCGAACCGTCGCCAGGATGAAAGGCAAAATCCGTCAAGTTGACGTTTGCGG
>NZ_JAWOVY010000232.1:0-794 GCF_033340155.1 Vibrio sp. 1562 | reverse complement strand
TGCAGCTAGCAAACTACTCTGAGCAAGAGCTAGAAACACGCAAACGCATTAAAGCCGCGATGCGCTATCCGACGTTCGTTATCGTATTTATTACCATCGCCATGTTCATTCTGAACATTCTGGTTATCCCCGAGTTTGCATCGATGTTTACTCGTTTTGGGGTTGAGTTGCCGCTTCCAACTCGGATCTTGATTGCGACGTCCAACTTCTTTGTTCACTACTGGGGATTGCTCATTGCCGCTATGGTCGGTGCATTCTTTGTGTTCAAAGCTTGGGTTGCGACAGCAGATGGGCGGGAGAAGTTTGATAAATTTCGCCTCCGCTTACCAATCGTTGGCGATATCGTAAATCGCGCTCAATTGTCGCGTTTTGCTCGAACATTCTCGTTGATGTTGAAATCAGGTGTGCCGCTCAACCAATCTTTGGCGCTTGCTGGTGAAGCATTGGGTAACCGCTTTTTAGAAAATCGAATTTTAGAGATGAAAGCAGCCATCGAAGCGGGTAGCACCATTTCTGTTACTGCCATCAACAGCAATATTTTTACGCCATTAGTTATTCAAATGATTGCAGTTGGTGAAGAAACGGGTCGTATTGATGAACTTTTGCTCGAAGTCTCAGATTTTTATGATCGAGAAGTGGATTATGACCTTAAAACACTGACGGCAAGAATAGAACCATTACTTTTGGTCATTGTCGCTGGGATGGTGATGGTGCTTGCATTGGGTATTTTCTTACCAATGTGGGGGATGCTGGACATCATCAAAGGCGGCTAATGCGTGGTTGAGAATCAAAGC
>NZ_JAWOVY010000231.1:0-795 GCF_033340155.1 Vibrio sp. 1562 | reverse complement strand
CGCAGATTCAATTTCAGCGGTGCCCATACGGTGTCCAGACACGTTCAGTACGTCATCGACGCGGCCAGTGATCCAGTAATAGCCGTCTTCGTCACGACGCGCACCGTCACTGGTGAAGTACATGCCCTTAAAGGTTGAGAAGTAGGTTTGTTCGAAGCGTTCATGGTCGCCGTAAACCGTACGCATCTGACCTGGCCAAGAATCAAGAATTACCAAGTTACCTTCAGCCACGGTGTCTTCAAGGATATTACCCATGTTATCAACCAGCGCAGGTTGTACGCCGAAGAATGGGCGAGTTGCTGAACCTGGTTTGAGATCTGTCGCGCCCGGAAGTGGAGCGATCAAGATGCCGCCGGTTTCCGTTTGCCACCAAGTGTCGACGATAGGTGAATTTTCGTTACCGATCGTTTTGTAGTACCACTCCCATGCCTCTGGGTTGATTGGTTCGCCCACTGAGCCCATGATGCGAAGGCTTGAGCGAGACGTGCCAGCAACCGCTTCGTTGCCTTTTGCCATCAACGCGCGAATAGCCGTTGGTGCGGTGTACAGAATGTTCACTTGATGCTTATCGACCACTTCGCTCATGCGGCTTGTGTTCGGGTAGTTTGGTACACCTTCGAACAGGATGGTTTTCGCGCCGTTCGCAAGTGGTCCGTAGATAAGGTACGTGTGGCCTGTAATCCAGCCTACGTCTGCGGTACACCAGAAGGTTTCACCTGGTTGGTAATCGAAGACGTATTTAAACGTCATGGCCGCATAAACAAGGTAGCCACCTGTTGTGTGAAGTACGCCTTT
>NZ_JAWOVY010000230.1:0-795 GCF_033340155.1 Vibrio sp. 1562 | reverse complement strand
CGGGCACACCGCGACACAGTCGGTGTATTTACATTGGATACAGTTATCGGTTACGACAAACGCCATGATAATCAGCTCTTAAGTTAGTCAAAATCAAAGAAGGGGGATAATACTCATCCCAAGGCAAAATTCAACATTCACCAAGTTAAATCCGTCGTCCAACCTTGATTTAGTATGACAGACAATTCAATTTCTCGTAAAATGCGCGCCATTGTGAGCTGGGGGCCGTTAGGTTTTTTGGCTAAGACACCTACTATAACGAGACATCGATATGATTCGTATTAATGAAATTAAGCTTCCTCTTGATCATGAGGAAGGCGCGCTATTAGACGCGATCACTAAAAAACTTGGCATTCCTGCTGAGAAAGTTATCTCTTTTAACGTCTTTAGACGCGGCTACGATGCTCGTAAGAAAACCAATATTCATCTTATTTACACGCTAGACATCATCGTTGAAGGCGATGAAACCGCGTTGCTAGCGAAGTTCGCAAACGATCCTCACGTTCGCCAAACGCCAGACATGGAATACAAGTTTGTTGCGAAAGCACCTGAGAACCTAACAGAGCGCCCAATCGTCATCGGTTTTGGTCCATGTGGTCTGTTTGCTGGTTTGGTGTTGGCTCAAATGGGTTTCAACCCAATCATCGTTGAACGTGGTAAAGAAGTTCGTGAACGTACTAAAGATACTTTCGGTTTCTGGCGTAAACGCACGCTAAACCCAGAATCAAACGTACAGTTTGGTGAGGGTAGTGCGGGTACGTTCTCTGTCGGTAAGCTTTACAGCCAAGTATAAGA
>NZ_JAWOVY010000229.1:0-796 GCF_033340155.1 Vibrio sp. 1562 | reverse complement strand
AAGCGCTTGATGAGCAATCGTCGCAGTTGGATGAGCAAGTCAATGCACTCAACGTGAATAGTGAATCTCAAGCAAGTGCGGCAGAGCAAATGAGCCAACAAGTACATCACATGGCCACAGGGATTGAAGAGTCGAGCAAGTTTGTGGAAGAGCTGCGCGAGAAAAGCGAAGATGTTCATTTGCAAGCTGAAAGGAGCTCTGAACTGCTAGAAGATTCTACTCAAGCCATCAGCCAGATCATTACTAGCCATGAAGAAATCATGAAAGTGGCAGACTTGATTACCTCTGTCGCAGAGCAAACCAACTTGCTGGCTTTAAATGCGGCAATCGAAGCGGCGCGAGCAGGAGATCAGGGCAGAGGTTTTGCTGTGGTTGCCGATGAAGTGCGCATGTTGGCGACAAGAACCACGCAATGGACGACAGAAATCAACGGTATTATTAACGCAATTCAGCGTTCAACTCACACGGTGGTTCAGGAAATTGAACACAGCCAGTCGTTGGCAGAGCAAGGTGCTGAACACATCGATAATGCCGTAACGAGATTGATTTCAACGACAGAGCAGATCGGTTCTCTAAACGAGCAAATGGCAGAATTGGCCGCTGCTGCCGAGCAGCAATCTCACGCAACGCAATCCATAAATGGGTTAATGGCAGGCATTACGCAGTCGGTCAAAATGGTGGCGAGTAACAGTCAGCATGCTTCTGAGACGTCGTTGCAAGTGAAGCAACAAGTCACTGAGTTGAATCAACAAATGGCCATGTTTAAAACGGCTTAGAACCTCCCAATGAATGCCCC
>NZ_JAWOVY010000228.1:0-797 GCF_033340155.1 Vibrio sp. 1562 | reverse complement strand
TGATGGCCGACCTCAGAAAGCGCACTATGAAGTTGTTGCGTACTCTTGGAGTTAATGTGAGCCATGTAGGCAAAGGTGCACGCCACCAGCATCGCAATAAATAAGCATGAATTGACCAACCTAAACTTATTCATTTTCCAGCACCTCTAATATTACTGGCCTTGGGGCGCTGAGTGACGTCAAGAACGCTTCGATGTCTTCGATGTTGCTATCACTCATCGTAATACCAAGCTGCGTTTGCGCCATGATTTGAATCGCCTCAGCAAGGGTGGTCACTTGCCCGTTATGAAAATACGGCCCCGCTAATGCGACGTTTCTTAAACTGGCAACACGGAAATAATACCCCTCATCCCCTTCCGTTGTGAGTAAATGGCGACCTGTGTCTTTCTGCACGGGTTTATGCTCAAAGTAAGCGAAGCGTTGAATCATCGCGCCGCCAACATTTTTCCCTTGATGACATTGTACGCACCCAGCTTTCTGGAAGGTTTTCCAACCGCGTTTCGCTTTCTCACTCAAAACATGCGTGTAACCCAATAAGTAGGCATCAAACGGCGCGCCTGGAGTTTCAAGCCCTTTCACAAACTCAACAATGGACGCTTTGATGTTGTCGATAGAAATTGGCAGGTTTCCAGCGCGTTTAAACAGCGCTTGATATTGCTCGTTGTTTTGAACGTAGCTTTCAATCTTCGGCCAGTTGGAATCCATTTCTAACGGGTCGTGAATTGGGCCATCCATTTGAGAGACTAACGTATTCGACGAGCCATCCCATAACAGTCGGTAATTCAGTGACGCATTAA
>NZ_JAWOVY010000227.1:0-801 GCF_033340155.1 Vibrio sp. 1562 | reverse complement strand
AAAAGTCTACCTTCGGCAAGCGTGCTCAAAGAGCAAGTGGTAGAAAAACTGATCATCGATACGCTGCAAGGCCAAGAAGCTGACCGTATTGGTGTACGTATCGACGATAACCGTCTAAACCAAGCCATCGCAGAAATCGCACGCAACAATAACCAAAGCGTGGAAGAACTGGCAGCATCAGTGCAAGCAGAAGGCCTAAGCTACCCAGAGTTCCGCGAGCAAATCCGTAAAGAAATTGCAGCGTCAGAAGCTCGTAATGCGCTAGTTCGTCGCCGAATCAATATCCTTCCAGCAGAAGTTGATAGCCTTGCAGACCAGCTAGCGAAAGAAACCAACGCAACCGTGCAATACAAAATCGGTCATATCCAACTGCGTTTCACCGACGGTCAAGATAAATCAGAAGTAGAAGCACAAGCGAAAGCCCTGGTTAAAAAATTGAACGACGGCGCAGACTTCACCGAAATGGCTTACACCTACTCTAAAGGTCCGAAAGCACTCCAAGGTGGTGATTGGGGTTGGATGCGTAAAGAAGAAATGCCAACCATCTTTGCTGATCAAATCAAGATGCAGAACAAAGGCAGTATCATTGGCCCATTCCGTAGTGGCGTTGGTTTCCACATCCTAAAAATTGAAGATGTGAAGGGTCTAGAAACCGTTGCGGTGACGGAAGTTAACGCTCGCCATATTCTGATCAAACCAACCGTGATTCTTAGTGATGAAGGCGCTAAAAAGCAGTTAAATGAATTCATTCGTCGCATCAAAGCTGGCGAAGCGACCTTTGCTCAATTGGCCTCACAATAC
>NZ_JAWOVY010000226.1:0-802 GCF_033340155.1 Vibrio sp. 1562 | reverse complement strand
CCAGCAATGATAACAATCGCTAATAGCACGATAGGAATAAGAAGAATGAGTGGAATTGGCAGAATTCTGCTGCGAGCCATGGCGACTTCCTTGTTTTTGTTCTAAAAATTGTGTTCGGAGTATATACCAATTCCAATAGGATGACCGCATACACTCAAATCTCGATGAACCAAGTATCGTGAAATCACTCGAGCGGATTTAGGTATAAACTGTTTAGTGGGCAATCGATAGGTAATAACGATGACAAACATAATTCACACCGGAGAGTGCGCCTGTGGCTTAGTTCAACTTCGCTGTAAAGATGAACCTCTGCGAACCTCTATTTGTCACTGCTTTGAATGCCAGAAACGAACAGGCAGCGTTTTTGGTGTCCAGGCCAAATTCGATAAGGAGCAGGTCATTTTAGATGGTGACACGACCAACTACACCAGAATCAGCGACGATGGTAATGAAGTGAAATACGAATTTTGCCCTGCTTGTGGCACGACGATGCGACTGTTGTTATCCGCAGCTCCCGAAATCGTTGTTGTTCCCGTTGGAATTTTCAATAACACCGAATTTCATGAACCAAAAGTTTCGATTTATGAGCAAAGGAAACATGGCTGGGTGAGTTTCGAGTGCACAATGGAACACATTCAATAGAGGGGAATCCCCCTTTATTGGCTTGTTGTTATCTGAGCAAAAGCTCTATAAATGAGATTTTTTTGAGAATGATCAACCGAGTTGAACAGGAAAAGGTTTCGTAACTCAGTGTGAGCGTTATAATCTGCTCCTAACATTTGGTGGGGTTTTATTGTGATTT
>NZ_JAWOVY010000225.1:0-802 GCF_033340155.1 Vibrio sp. 1562 | reverse complement strand
TCCTATATCGATGACCCGCCGCACTTCCTGCTTTGGAGTGCCGATGAGATGGCTCCCATTCTGTTGGGGCTAGTGATCGGCATTTTTACCGGTAATGCCTTGGTTTTATGCCTGTTGGGGTTGGTGACAACCAAACTCTATCGGCGTTTTCGTGATGGTCGCCCAGATGGTTTTATTCTTCACGCCATCTACTGGGCCGGACTGTTGCCAACCAAAGCCAAGACGATCCCTAACCCATTTATCAGGAGCTATCTGCCGTGAAGTTCGACGTGTTTTTAAAATCATGGCAAGGCACGCAATTAGAAAACCGATGGCAACGGTTCCTGATTGCAGTGCTGGTGCTATCTAATTTGCTGCTTGCGGTAGCAGCATTTTCTCGCAATACCGTGGTAGCCATTCAACCGCCAACCTTGTCTGAAACGGCTGAAGTGTCACGAAACCAAGCCACTCAACCTTACCTTGAATCCTGGGGACTCTACCTGGCTGAGCTTATGGGCAACGTGACGCCGGGTAATGTGTCTTTCATCCGGGTTGCTATTGAGCCGCTACTTTCTCCAGCGGTGTACCAGCAAGTGGTCGATGCACTGGAGATTCAGGCAAGACAAATCCGCGAAGACCGAGTCACGCTCAAATTCCAACCCAGACAAGTGGAGTATGAGTATGAAACCGGTCATGTCTTTGTGACCGGTTATTCCTTGGTCTCTGGACCATCTGGAGATGAACAGCGCCAAACTCGCACCTATGAGTTTGACATCGATATTGAGCAATACCGTCCAAAGCTCAGTTGGATGGATACGTATGA
>NZ_JAWOVY010000224.1:0-803 GCF_033340155.1 Vibrio sp. 1562 | reverse complement strand
CGCATACTCAATAAATCTAATGAATAATATTGTAAACGTGAGTTGCTGGTGGGTATCGTTTTCTCGATACCATCTGAGTCAATCGGTTTATAAAAGGTCGCTTTTATATGCTGAATAAAATGCTTCTTAAGAAAGCTGCTATCTTTTTTCTGCCACTTCCTTTGGTATTTGCGGAGGTTTTGTATTTGGCACACGAGAGTGTGCAAAGTAACCTCGATCACTTGCTCGAAAAGAACATACAAATCGCGGATGAAATTCTCTTTCAAATAGAGACTGAAAACCGAACTGCGCTTATTCATCCAGAACGGTGTGAGCAGTTGCAGCAAAACCTGATGTTTGAGCGAGACATCGATGAAATGCTCATTGTCAAAGGCGATGAGATCATTTGCTCATCGAAGCTTGGACACTTATCCAAACCGCTTTCTGAATACTTAACCTTCAGGCCCAATCATGCCTTAACCTTCGGCCAGATAAACGGTCTAGATGAACCATTGCTGCTAGTGGTGACTCAAGGGCAGCAGACATATAAAGCCATCACCATCATTGATAGAGACTATTTTGGCGCGACAATTGGATTTAACAACGATTTACGCCTCAAGCGGTCAGCTTTGTTTATTCATGACGACGTGGTGCCCGCTGGCGCATCCAGAAAAGGCAAAAACCCGATTGCTTTTAATGAATCTAAGGTGTTTGAATACCAAGCGCTCGCTGAAGCTAGCGATTTATTTGTTGAGCAAAAATTGATTTCTTACATCATCTATTCGGTGCCTATTATCGCGATGATTTATCTTTGCCTATACGCG
>NZ_JAWOVY010000223.1:0-804 GCF_033340155.1 Vibrio sp. 1562 | reverse complement strand
TGACCATTGTGCTGGGAGCAATAAGCTCCCAGTTTCGATATTTCGTGTCTGAGCATCGACAAGTTTGGGAGAGCAAATATGGACATAAAAAATAGCGTTATTGCGATTACAGGTGCAGGGCAGGGGCTGGGCCAAATGATTGCGATTACCCTCGCTCAATCCGGAGCTGATTTGGCTTTGCTCGATGTGAATGAAGCCGGTTTACGAGAGACACAATCACAATGTCAGATGTTAAGTGCGAAAGTGTTCACTTATCCGGTTGATGTGACAAATGAATCGGATGTGGAAGCGACATTTGACGCCATTCTTCAAGATTTCGGTCAGCTTAATGGACTCATCAACAATGCGGGAGTGCTGCGAGATGGTTTACTTGTAAAAGCCAAAGATGGTGTTATCAGCAAAATGTCGTTGGAGCAGTTTAATCTCGTCATGAATGTCAATGTCACGGGAACATTTCTGTGTGGGCGTGAGGCTGCTGTAAAAATGATTGAAAGTGGCTCACAAGGGGTCATCATCAATATCTCCAGCGTTGCGAGAGCCGGGAATATTGGTCAAACCAACTATTCCGCCTCCAAAGCGGCGGTCGCTACCATGGCAACAACGTGGGCACGCGAGCTTGCTAGGTATGGCATTCGAGCCGCTGCGATTGCGCCGGGGGTTGTACATACGGCGATGGCTGATCAAATGAAACCAGAGGCGATCGAACGTCTAGAAAAGATGATTCCGGGAGGGAGAATGGGGGAAGCGAGTGAAATCGCTCATGCCGTCAAATACATTCTTGAGAGTGATTACTTCACTGGCCGC
>NZ_JAWOVY010000222.1:0-807 GCF_033340155.1 Vibrio sp. 1562 | reverse complement strand
AACCGTATCTGTTTCTGAGAAATCATCATTGATTTCGTCCATTTCCAGAACGATGTCGTATGGTACTTTCGCTTCTGCAAGTAGCACGTTCATGTGACCAGGCAGACGACCCGCGACAGGGTGAATACCAAAACGAACTTCAATACCTTGTGAACGAAGTGCATCAGTAATTTCATGCACCGGGTACTGCGCTTGCGCTACTGCCATGCCGTATCCCGGAGTGATGATTACTGACTTCGAATTTTTCAGCATTTCAGCCACTTCTTCAGCAGTGGTTTCACGGTGTTCGCCCTGCTCTTCATCACTTGAAATGATAATCTCTTGACCAAAGCCACCAGCAATAACACTGATAAACGAGCGGTTCATCGCTTTACACATGATGTATGACAGAATTGCACCTGAAGAACCAACCAAAGCACCTGTTACGATCAATAGGTCGTTTGCAAGCATGAAACCTGCTGCTGCCGCTGCCCAACCTGAGTACGAGTTAAGCATAGAAACAACAACTGGCATATCCGCGCCACCAATGGATGCGACTAGGTGGTAACCAAATGCGAACGCAATTAACGTCATCACGATAAGCGCGAACATGCTGCCATCTGCTTTTACGAAGTAGATCATTAGAAGCGTTGAAACTACGATCGCAGCCAGATTCATTTTGTGCTTGTGAGGAAGGTTCAGTGGAGACGATGAAATCACACCACGTAACTTACCAAACGCAACAATAGAGCCAGTGAACGTTACAGCACCAATGAATACACCAAGGAAAACTTCGACAAGGTGGATAACATGCTCTGCATGCGTTGC
>NZ_JAWOVY010000221.1:0-807 GCF_033340155.1 Vibrio sp. 1562 | reverse complement strand
GATTTCATCATCAATGACTATGATTTTACGGTGCTGGCGAAGATCAAGACGACGTAAGAACATACGCCACATCTTCACTTCGAGTGCCTGAATAACCTCGATACCCGAATCTTTCATCATTTTGTACCAAGGACTTCTGAAGAAGCGTGGGCTACCCGCCGAGTCCAATAGCAGCTTCACATCCACACCACGTTTAGATGCTTGGATAAGAGCGGATGCTACCGAATCGGCCAAGCCGCCTGGGTGCCAAATGTAGAACACCATTCGAATGCTCGTTTTGGCATTCTCGATGTCTTCGATGATGGAGTGCAGAATTTCATCAGGAGATTGTTGCAAGGACAGAGTATTCCCGCTCAGAGCAGGTAGCCCAAGACGGTTGTTACACAGTTCATCGATGCGGTAGATATGGCGACCCATGGTTTCAGGCATGTGCGCGTGGCAATCGTTGAGTTGACTAAACCACTTGGCAAAAGGGGTAAACATCTCTTTTGCTCGTTCAGCTCGTTTTCTGCCTAAGTTCAGCTCACCAAATAGGAAATAGCACGCGACGCCAAGCACGGGAAGGATATAGATGATCATTAGCCAAGCTAAAGACACGCTCACCGCACGACGCTTCAAAACAACGCGTAAAGTAACACCAGCAACTAAGAACCAATACAGTCCAATGCCAGTAAGAGTAAGAAAATGATAGAACTTGTCCATATACGCTCAAAGTAATATGCCCATCTAGGATATTAAGCATAAAAGTGGGTTGGGGGAACAGATTTCCCAATGAGAAGTGGGATTGACCCTACATGAGGAACAAAT
>NZ_JAWOVY010000220.1:0-808 GCF_033340155.1 Vibrio sp. 1562 | reverse complement strand
CGTATCTTCCGGACCCGGATCGGTTTCATCGCTAATGGTGGTATCGACGAACGCATTGTCTAAATTCAGTGCTTCGAAGATTGGATTGCTGTCACCATCTACTATACCCGATACGCTGACGCGGAACACTTCATCGCCTTCGGCGTAAACATCGTCCACCGTATCGATAGTAAACGTAGCCGTCACACCATCGGCACCGATAATCGCTTGGGTGGTTTCGGTGATGTCATCACCCGATGCAGTGGTGTAGCTGTAAGCCAACGTGACGATGCTGCCCACAGGTGCTGGATCGCTCAGCGTTACGGTGTACTCTGTGGTGATATCGCCTTCCACGACATTTGCTGGACCAGTCATGGTCACGGTAACCGTATCTTCTGGACCAGGATCCGTTTCATCGTTGATGGTGGTGTCAACAAAGGCATTTGAAACATCTAGTGCCTCAAAAATCGGATTGCTGTCGCTGTCCACAATACCCGATACGCTGACACGGAACACTTCATCGCCTTCGGCGTAAACGTCATCCACGGTATCAATGGTAAACGTGGCGGTTACGCCATCCGCCCCAATAATCGCTTGGGTGGTTTCAGTGATGTCATCACCCGATGCAGTAGTATAACTGTAAGCGAGCGTGACGATGCTACCGACGGGTGCTGGATCGCTCAGTGTCACGGTGTAGTCCGTGGTGGTGTCACCTTCTACGACATTCGCTGGACCTGTCATGGTCACGGTAACCGTATCTTCTGGACCTGGGTCGGTTTCATCGCTGATGGTGGTGTCGACGAACGCATTTGAAACATCTAATGCCTCA
>NZ_JAWOVY010000219.1:0-810 GCF_033340155.1 Vibrio sp. 1562 | reverse complement strand
CGCACCAAGCACGCCACCCACAATAGGCGCAACCCAGAACAGCCATAACTGAGAAACTGCCCAGTCACCTACATACATTGCGACTGCTGTACTACGAGCTGGGTTTACTGAGGTATTAGTCACAGGAATGCTGATCAGGTGAATAAGAGTCAGACACAAACCAATTGCAATAGGCGCAAAACCTTGAGGTGCACGTTTGTCTGTCGCCCCCATGATAACGATAAGGAACATCATCGTCATCACGATTTCAGAAACTAACGCAGCAAGCATTGAGTACTGACCTGGTGAGTGTTCACCATAACCGTTGGCGGCAAAGCCAGAACCAACAACATCAAATCCAGCTTGTCCTGTCGCGATGACATAAAGAATGCCACCAGCGATCAGCCCGCCGATCACTTGTGCGATGATGTAAGGCGCAACGTCTTTTGTATCAAAACGACCGCCAGCCCAAAGGCCAACCGTCACTGCAGGGTTCAAATGGCAACCTGAAATATGACCGATTGCAAATGCCATGGTTAAAACGGTTAAACCAAAGGCCAGAGCGACACCCAGCAGACCAATACCAACATCTGGAAAACCTGCAGCCAACACTGCGCTGCCGCAGCCGCCCAATACTAGCCAGAACGTACCAAAAGCCTCAGCCAAATACTTGTTCATGTTATTTCCTAATTTCTAATTAAATGACCCGCTGAACATAGTCGAGAATTGTCAATAAAGTGTGAGGGAGATCGCGTAAAAACTGCAAATAGGACGGTATGTGGCAAGAGTTCTCAAGGATGAGATAAAAGCAGGGAGAAGAGAGGCTGAATC
>NZ_JAWOVY010000218.1:0-810 GCF_033340155.1 Vibrio sp. 1562 | reverse complement strand
ACAAGTCAAAATGAGGCGTAGAGGATGAACTGGTTACAACGCAAATACTGGCATTACAAATTGAAAGGCTCGCCTTATCAGTCGCTGTTTTGTGCGCCACACAAAACCGAGTTTGTGTCTCTAGATTGTGAGACCACCAGCCTTGATCCGAACCGTGCTGAGTTGGTAACCATCGCGGCAACCAAGATCATCGACAACCGCATCCTCACCAGTCAGCCTTTTGAAGTACGCTTACGTGCGCCCCAATCGTTAGATTCTAGGTCAGTGAAGATTCATAAAATTCGCCATCAAGATCTGGCTGATGGTATCAGCGAGAAAGAAGCGTTGCTGAAACTGCTCGCGTTCATCGGCAACCGTCCTTTAGTCGGATATCACATTCGCTATGACAAAAAAATTCTCGACCTTGCCTGCCAAAGGCAACTCGGCTTCCCACTGCCAAACCCATTGATTGAAGTCAGCCAGATTTATCACGACAAACTAGAACGTCATTTACCCAATGCCTACTTCGACTTAAGTCTGGATGCGATTTGCAAGCACCTTGAACTGCCCATTCAAGATAAACACGACGCGCTGCAAGATGCGATTTCTGCCGCCTTGGTTTTTGTGCGCCTCACCAAGGGCGATCTGCCAAATCTCACCGCGCCATACACATAAATCCTGTTGACCTAGCTCCCATAATTACTTTTATTTCAAGCATTTTCCGGCACACCCCTCTGTCTCATCCTAAAGTCTAATTGTGGAAATACGCGCTGTGACTGACAGTTATAGGCACAACGTCGTTCTAGGACGACTGAGTATTTAAGAACCAAA
>NZ_JAWOVY010000217.1:0-812 GCF_033340155.1 Vibrio sp. 1562 | reverse complement strand
TACCGTTGGAGTTGCGGGGGTTGCTAAAGGGGTTGGTCAGCCTCAAGCTGCACTATTTGGTATGGGGCTGTATTCGGAGAAAGACAGCTATATTGGTTTCCTCTCTGCATTTAATTATGCGCTCTCCCCCAATGTGCTGTTCAGTACTCAGATGTACCAAGCTCGTTTTAATGACAGTCCCTATTACTTAGGTGAGCAAGGCGATAACAACTCGTCGTTTGAATCTCAGACGATCACAAACAGTGATGAGCAAAAGTATAAGTTCGAATTCAAATACCTGTTGCCGTGGGGCGCGGTGAAAGATCATGGTTTGAAAGGCGCGTTTCTACCCAGCCGCGACGTTCGCTATGCATCGCCTTTGGCGTCGGGCGTTAGCTCTATCCTGCTGACGCCTTTTTATTCTTCACGAGCGTTGGATGTATACAATGATAAGAAAGAGCAAGCTTACGGTTTTACATTGGGTTTTGATTGGGACAACCGCGATAGCGCACGTAACACGACCCGAGGCTCGCATACCTCTTTGAATTTGACGACGGGCGCAGAAAGTGGGCAATCAGAGGAGCTGTGGCTCAAGTGGGAATTCCAAAATAGCCAATATTACTCGCTGGGGCCTCTTGGTGATTGGTTTGATCAACAAGTACTGGCCTTGGATTTTTATACAGCCGACACACCAACTTGGAATCAATGTGATGGTGTTGTTTGCAGTCGTCCGCCAGAGCACGAACAAGTTCGCTTGGGTGGGTTGTACCGTTTGAGAGGCTATACCGCGGGTCGTTACCATGGACGCTCTGCGATTCACTATTCTGCCGAAT
>NZ_JAWOVY010000216.1:0-814 GCF_033340155.1 Vibrio sp. 1562 | reverse complement strand
AGGCAATACTGGCCAGAATACGTTGGTTGCGCTTGCGCGCGCCGTGAAACATGAGAACGAGATGATTCGACTGGGTGCTGTTGCTGGCTCGGCAGGGTATGACTTTAGTGACCGTTGGCAGATTTTACAGCCGTTGCTGAGTGATCCGGTGTTGTCGGTGCGAACCGAAGCGGCGGCTGCGCTAGTCAGTCATTATGGGGAGATGAATCCGCTACAAAGAGAGCGCATTCAAAAACCGTTAGATGAATACATGGACATTCAACGCTTTAATGCCGATCGCGGATTTGGGCGAACTAACTTAGCCAATGTATATCGCAGTTTGGGAGAGGCTAATAAAGCGATCGAACTGTATCAACAAGCTATCGACATCGAACCTTATTTCGAAAATAGCTACGTCAATTTAGCGGACATGTATCGCCGACAAGGTGATGAAGCCAAAGCGGTACAAATTCTGACTGCGGGAATGAAAGCGCAACCGAAATCAAGTTCGCTGCCTTACAGTGCAGGTCTTGCGCTGTTAAGACAAGGCAACAGCAAACAAGCTAATCAGTATTTAAAACAGGCCGCAGAAAGCGCGAAAGATAACGCTCAGTATTGGTATGTGTACGGTTTAGCGTTGGAGAAATCCGACGTATTAGAAGCGAGTAAGGCGTTAAACAAGGCGTTTGACGTTGGTGGCGACCCACGGCATCTTTATGCCCAGTGCGAAGTGTTGGCGAGAAACTATCGACAAGGCGGCGTTGCATTTGCCTTTGAACAGTGCACCAAGCAGCTTGGTGCACATGCTCCTGAGGAAGTTATTCAACAGCTCAAA
>NZ_JAWOVY010000215.1:0-815 GCF_033340155.1 Vibrio sp. 1562 | reverse complement strand
TTCATGACTGGGGTGAAGTCGTAACAAGGTAGCGCTAGGGGAACCTGGCGCTGGATCACCTCCTTAAACGATGATTATTGCGATGAGTGTTCACACAGATTGATACGGTTTATGAAGTTTAAGAGATAGAACATCCCCCAAGATGTTCACTTAGTGTCCCGTTCGTCTAGAGGCCTAGGACACCGCCCTTTCACGGCGGTAACAGGGGTTCGACTCCCCTACGGGATACCATTGGGTCGTTAGCTCAGTTGGTAGAGCAGTTGACTTTTAATCAATTGGTCGCAGGTTCGAATCCTGCACGACCCACCATTTCCTTCCACGGAAATCAAAACAATGTGGGCGATTAGCTCAGTTGGGAGAGCACCTGCCTTACAAGCAGGGGGTCACTGGTTCGAGCCCGGTATCGCCCACCATTCTCTAAGTATTTTTGGAATAAAACGTCCAAACCAGAACAAGCAATTGATACTGGTTGGTATTTTTGACTCTGAAAGTCTTTAGAAAATGTAACTTCCTTGTGAAGCAACATAGCTCTTTAACAATTTGGAAAGCTGACAAAACAATCTTTTAAGATTGTTTGTAAAGTTCTCAATGTTTGTCTTTATGACAAACACCAAAAAACACATTCAAGTGTTCTTGGGAATATCACTTTTACAGTGATTATTCGAAATTGAGTCCGGCAAAATCGAATGTCTCTCGCTCATTCAAATAATGAGAGACAACTTTGGTGGTTTGAACATCAACTCGAAACTCCTTCGGGTTGTATGGTTAAGTGACTAAGCGTACACGGTGGATGCCTTGGCAGTCAGAGGCGATGA
>NZ_JAWOVY010000214.1:0-819 GCF_033340155.1 Vibrio sp. 1562 | reverse complement strand
CGCCTGCTCGTCACTACTACGTAAGATGTAGTCCGTCATCCAAGCAGTTCCCAACAAACAGATCCAGACCACAAATACAGGATTTGGTACATCCGTATTAGGGCTCACCACCAACGCTGCAAAACCGACGGTTGGTAGTGTCCAACAAAGCAACTTACTCCAGCGAATCGAGTCTTTTAATTTGGCGAGTGTTTCCATCGAAGCCAACATCCCAGTAATGCTCAACGCCACCAGCACCGCGTAATGAAGATCGGCAATCCATAGAGGCAATAGTAAAAGCAAAGGCCACCAGCTGTGTTTTTCTGAGCGTTTCCAATGCGTTGCTGCCCACCACATGACCACAACAGACAACGTTTGAACCACGGTCACCCAAGCTGAACCATCAAGCTTACCGCCTTGTTGCGTGACCATCAGCCCTACTTGTAAGGTAATCACAATCAAACCGGTGGTAAGGAGAACGCCAAGAGAGCTGCGATGTGAGAACACCACCATAAGTAACGGGAATAGAATCAGCACGCCTACAGACAACGCAATGGGCTGCATCGAAAGCGTCGCGCCAAACACCATCATAGCGCCGAGCAACACTAAGCCAGCAAGGCCACCTTGAGGCAACAGCCATAATGCCGGGATCATGAGCGCGAGTACTGGGATTTCGCCCTCACTCAAACTCATCGCTCGGGCACACACAACGGCAAGAAAAGTTGTGATGAAAAATTGAAGTGTTGAAAACATCATAGCGCCTCCTGGCTTCCCCCCCAACTTGCTAACTCACCGGCAAATAAAACTGGGTATCTAAAGTCGTTGAGTGGGTCTAGATTC
>NZ_JAWOVY010000213.1:0-820 GCF_033340155.1 Vibrio sp. 1562 | reverse complement strand
TTTCAAATATAACGCCAGATCCCACCCCCAGTGACCTTCATATTCAAGAGTCAATTTGTTCAGATCGTGCTTAGAATTATCAGGTACGACAACATAAGAATAGTTATGTTCTTGTAGCCAAGACTCAATTGTATTTTGGAACCCAGAGCGAGTTTCATTATCTTTAACAACAACTATTTCCGACTTAATATTAGTCTCAGGAACAGGGGTGCCCATATATCTGGGAGACCCACAACCAACTAGTGTAAGAGAAGCTAAAGACAACACTATAATTTTTTTCATTTTTATTTTCTCATATTGTTTTTCAGGCACATTGTATCTGTTTGTGTATTGCGCTATAACGCCCAATTAAGGGGTGAGTAACGCAACACCGACGCCGCTGCAAACCACCTTAATCACTAAAATTAACGCATAGTAAAAATGCCACGCGTTACGAATCCCTCTTGAATTGTTTGTTAGTACGCTACCCTTGAAGCCTTTGGTACACGCCAAGATGTTGAAATATAGCACGAAACTGATGGCTTAAAACACTGAAACCAAACGGACAACTGCCAAGCTTAAAACTAACTCGAGACGTAAGATGGATAGAAGAAAAATATGCCAAAGTTCCCATCTCACCGCTTTCAAATTAGCAAAGGATACGGGCTTCAGACGTTAACAGCAGCTTCAAAGAAACTTAGCTTTGACGAAAATATCTCAGCATTAAAGAAACCCCACCAGAGAAATTGCCCAAAAGTTAGAAACCGTAAACGCTGAAAGAAAAGCGAAAAGTTCACATCTAGTGCCACCGGAGCGGACGTGAGAGGCACATTTAGTCAGG
>NZ_JAWOVY010000212.1:0-820 GCF_033340155.1 Vibrio sp. 1562 | reverse complement strand
AGCGATTTTTTCCAATCGCTTGTCCGCCATTTCTTTTGTGTTGTGCTTAAACTCGCGCAGCGACTGCCAACCTACAAAGGCGATCAATGATGCCACGCCCGCGATGATGTAGAAGAAGTACGTTACCGTCACATTTGCGTAGTTCAGCGATTTATCCGCCACCGTTAATTCACGATCGGTGATCTCGGTGATCATTCGTTTTTCAAGGCTTTGGTAATCCTGACGCAAGGATTTAAGTTCATCTAAAATATAGCGTTCCATTAACGGTCTATCTAATAGATCTGATTCAGAATATTTTTCTTCGGATGCCAAAGTCGGGAGAGAAAGAATCAGGGAGAAGAAGAGGGCAATAAATAAGCGCATAAAACGTCCTTTTGCGTGAAGAGTACAGATAGACCCTGCAACCATAGCAAATCGAACAAACGTTTAGCAAAGTTATTACAAAAGAAATGCTTGTCACGCTTTTGCGCAACTTTTATGGCTCAAGACAAAAGTGGAAGCAGAAAGACGGGTTTGTGAACGGTAAACTCTTTGGTCAGTTGTTCTTTGTTTTACAACTGGTTATGCTCGTCCTTAATTCTTTCTCAAGTGTGATAAGTGCATGGATGCAAAAGCAAAAAACTACTTAAATCGGTATCTTGATGAGCTCTCCCTAGAGCAGAAAAGTGCTATTCCATCAGTCAGTGCTGACTACTATTGTGCCGATGAATACAACGCGAATGTGTGCGCCGAACTCGTTCGTATTGGGCAGAAAACGGCATCGTGCAGTATGGAGCTGTGGTACAGCGAGCACGGGGAGCCGATGCCAGAGGTCGGGCAT
>NZ_JAWOVY010000211.1:0-821 GCF_033340155.1 Vibrio sp. 1562 | reverse complement strand
GGTTAACATAGCAGTATGTTAACCATGGAGCTGTGTTTTTGTACAGGAAAAACTATAAGAAGTGGCGTAGAAAGCGAGGGCTTTCAACGTTATGTTTCAGCTTAAGCTTTTTGCATCTCTTGCCACCACGCCTCATCTGCGATGATTTGACCTTCATCGTCGAGTGGCGGGTATTCCAGTTTTTTGCGTTTCGCTACTTTGGCAAGCACTGGGTGACCACGTTCAAATAAGATGCGATGAATGGTTTCTTTTGGTAGTGCGCTTTCTTCTCGATCATACATGCCTGCCGCTTCACGTTGGCGTTGCGCTTCATACAGAATAACTGCGCTGGCGACCGAAACATTCAAAGACTGCACCATTCCAATCATCGGAATAATGATGTCTTGATCGGCGAGTTTTTTCGCTTGTTCAGACGCGCCAATTTTTTCACTCCCCAGGATGATTGCAGTCGGTTTGGTGTAGTCGATTTCACGAAAATCGACCGCGGTGTCCGATAAGTTGGTCACCAATACTTGCATGCCTTGGGCTTTGAGCTCGGTAATGGCGGTTTCAATCGAGTTGTGAGTTTCTACTTCAACCCAGTTACGAGCACCTGCAGAAGTGTGGGTTAAAGTGCGCATTTTATCAGGCCAGATAGCATGAACTTTGTGTAAGCCCGTGGCGTCAGCCGTACGAATAACGGCAGAGACGTTGTTAGGTTTGTGAACCTCTTCTAGGCACAAAGTAAGGTCGGTTTGGCGTGCTTTCAGCACCTGATGGATACGGTGGTAACGTTCTAAATTCATAGTAAATAAATAGGGTATAAAAAAATCGCCACCCAG
>NZ_JAWOVY010000210.1:0-821 GCF_033340155.1 Vibrio sp. 1562 | reverse complement strand
CCCTGTCGCGATCTACATTTTGGTTTTGATGACCATGTGTTGGATGGCCATTGAGTATTATCTAAGTGGGAAAACGCAGTCATCTTCGTTTGCGGTGTTAGGAAGCTTTATCTTCATCATTTCCGGCACGGTGCTGGCTTTTGAACGCTTTGGTGGTTACTCGGTATTTTCTCGGCAAGTGGTGATGGTCACGTACTATTCCGCGCAAACTTTAATGGCGATGTCCGTAATTGCCATCGTGATTCGTTATCCGTATCTCACGGTGATCAGTTAATTTTCTATGCCGCAGATTGGTGTTTGCCACTCTGAATTTTGATGAAAAAAGCGTTTGAGCTTACTGATGTAGACCTCAAACGCTTTGTTGTTATCGCGACTTATAATTGCCCTTTTCAATTCCGTGCTTTTTCATTCTCAAATACAGCTTTTTACGCGGTATTTGCAGATGGTTTGCCGCATCCGTAATTCGCCCGCAGTGCAACAACACCGCATCTTCTATGAGCTGCTTTTCAAAATCGTCCACCAAATCATCCAATGGAAGCTGAATCTCATTTTGTGAGTAGATACGCTCTTTACCCGTTAGCTTAACAATTCCGATTGCGTATAACTCAGCGATGTTTCTTAGCTCCCGGATGTTGCCCGGCCACGGATAGCCTCTCAGTAGCGCAAGATAGCTAGAGTCGACATTTGGCAATGTTTTGCCTAATTTCTTACAACTCAGTTTTAAGAAGTAATGAAATATCGTCACGATGTCGTCAGGGCGCTGGCGCAATGGCGGTACGTGAACCACGCCTTGGTTGAGAAGATAATACAGTTCCGGCAGC
>NZ_JAWOVY010000209.1:419-825 GCF_033340155.1 Vibrio sp. 1562 | reverse complement strand
CTCCAATCGTGTAAGGCCATTTTTCAAGTCAAAACGCGCAACACGCTCCAAACCAGAATCCACCACAAGGCGAATACCTTCAATTGTCAGAGAGGTTTCCGCAATGTTGGTTGCCAATACGACTTTGCGCTTACCTTTTTCTGCAGGAGAGATGGCTTTCTGTTGCTCAGTAAAGCTCAACTGACCATACAACGGGCATACTTCAACATCGTCCGGTAAGTGCGATAAACGCTCTTGCACTTGCTTAATGGCCGCCACACCGGGAAGAAACGCAAGCAGAGAGCCTGACTCTTTATTCATCAAACTCTCTATATTTTTTGCCATTACCGTTGAAAGATGATCGTTGGCAGTCAGCGGAGCATAGCGAGTTTCCACGGCAAAGCTGCGCCCTTCTGATTCAATATAA
>NZ_JAWOVY010000209.1:0-409 GCF_033340155.1 Vibrio sp. 1562 | reverse complement strand
CAAGCTTCCGGCAGTAAGGATTGCAACGCTTCTTGCTCCAACGTTGCCGACATCACCACCAGCTTAAGATCGTCTCGCAATGCTTCTTGAACTTCCAAGCTAAGCGCCAAAGCCGTATCTGCATGAATACTGCGCTCATGGAACTCATCAAAAATCAGCAAATCGACACCATCTAGCTCAGGGTCATTTTGGATCATGCGAGTCATGACCCCTTCAGTCACAATTTCTAACTGAGTAGAAGCACTTACCTTTGTCTCGCCACGAACGCGATATCCCACTCGCTGGCCAACTTGCTCGCCCAGTTGCTCGGCCAAATATCTCGCGATATTGCGCGCAGCTAATCGTCTTGGTTCAAGCATGATGACTTTCCCAGTCACCACTTGGTTCTGGATAAGTCGTAAAGGGAAGT
>NZ_JAWOVY010000208.1:0-825 GCF_033340155.1 Vibrio sp. 1562 | reverse complement strand
GTTGCATTCACTAACGGTTTCCACGGTTGTACCGCAGGTGCGTTGGCGGCTACAGGTCATCAGCATCACCGACAAGGTAACGGCTCAAGCCTTACAAACGTAACGCGCATTCCGTTCGAAGGTTACGCTGGCGTTGATGGTTTGGCGCTGTTCGAAACTATGCTGAATGACAACTCTGCAGGTATGGACAAACCAGCAGCCGTATTGCTGGAAACGGTACAAGGCGAGGGTGGTTTAAACGCCGCCTCCAATGAGTGGCTACAGCGCTTGAGTAAAATATGTAAAGCAAACGACATTCTATTGATTGTCGATGACATTCAAGCTGGTTGTGGCCGAACTGGGACATTCTTCAGTTTTGAGCCATCAGGTATTGAACCCGATATTGTGACGCTATCGAAATCGATCGGTGGTTACGGTCTGCCAATGGCGGTTGTACTGCTGAAACCAGAACTTGACCAATGGAAACCAGGCGAGCACAACGGCACGTTCCGTGGTAACAACCACGCATTTATTACTGCGGCAAAAGCACTAGAAATCTACTGGTCAAATGACGATTTCGAAACGCACATTAAGCAATGTTCGCAAAATGTGAGTGAAGTGATTGATCGCTGTGTGCGTCGTTTCCCGCAAATGTTCGTTCAGAAAAAGGGACGCGGCATGATGATTGGCATCGAGTGTATTCACGGTGACTTGGCAGCAGAAATCGCTAAAGCATGTTTTGACGACGGCATGGTGATTGAAACCGCAGGCCCAGATGATGAGGTGATGAAGTTTTTCTGTCCATTGACTATCAGTGAATCTGAGCTGAACCAAGGACTAAGCATC
>NZ_JAWOVY010000207.1:0-830 GCF_033340155.1 Vibrio sp. 1562 | reverse complement strand
TAAAGCGACTTTGACCGCTTCAATACGTCGTTTTTCTTGTTCATCACGAATAGCTGGACCTTTGAAGCCATCCTGAATGATGGCTTGCACATCTACTGATGCCGCTGCTTGATAGGCCAGCATGAAAATATCCGCTTGTGGATATGGTAGATCTTCTAAACCTTTGCGGCCTGCATGATCCGCTTGGCAGCAAATTAGAATGTCTTTTAGGCGCTCCGACTTGCGCCATACATCAAACTTGTTCAGGATTTTGATGATGGTTTGCGGCTTTAACTCAGCGGCGCGATGAATGTTGGAGTGTTGCTCGCAGACCATGAGCGCTAACTCTTTAAATTCATTCGGTACACGTACACGATCGCACAGTTTTTTAATTAGCTTTAAACCGGTATGACAATGCATTTTATGGCTTGGCCATTCGCTCTCTGGTGTCACACCTTTCCCTAAGTCATGCACCTGTGCGGCAAATCTAACAGGGAGTGATGTGCTCAGCTTTGCGGCTTGCTCTGCTACCATCAACGTATGGATACCCGTATCGATCTCTGGATGCCATTTTTCAGGTTGAGGCACCCCAAATAACGCATCGATTTCTGGTAGCACGACGGCTAACGCGCCGCAATCTCGCAATACTGATAAAAACACATCGGGACGAGGCGTTGAAAGCGATTTATGCCACTCTTGCCACACGCGTTCTGGTGTTAGCGTATTGAGTTCACCAGAGTCTGCCATGTCGCGCATGAGTTGCATGGTTTCTTTTGCTACCGTAAATCCCAGCGAGGCAAGTTTTGCAGCAAAACGTGCGACCCGAAGTACTCTAAGGGGATCTTCCACAA
>NZ_JAWOVY010000206.1:0-830 GCF_033340155.1 Vibrio sp. 1562 | reverse complement strand
CTCTGTGGCTGCGGCGAAGTTCATACTTGATGCGCAAGCAAACCTGCAATCTCTAGGCGGTGAAAGCTTGATTGAAGCGAAAGCAGGAGAGGCGGCGTTTGTTTCTCCAGGCATCATCGATGTGACTAACATTGCTGAGTTGCCAGATGAAGAATACTTCGGACCGCTGCTGCAAGTCGTGCGCTATGAAGGTTTGGATAAAGCCGTAGAGCTGGCGAATGACACGCGCTTTGGCCTGTCGGCAGGTCTTGTATCAACAGACGATCAAGAATGGGAATACTTTGTTGACCACATTCGCGCAGGCATCGTAAACCGCAACCGTCAATTGACGGGCGCAAGTGGTGACGCACCGTTTGGTGGCCCAGGTGCATCAGGCAACCTTCGTCCAAGCGCGTACTACGCGGCGGATTACTGTGCTTACCCTATGGCATCCATGGAAGGGCAGGAGACGGAATTACCTGCGACATTGAGCCCAGGCGTGACGCTTTAAGTTTCAATAACAGGGTCACGACCATGCATCGTGGCCCAATGTGCTGACGCATCATTTAGGTTTGGGTAGTACGCGTTGGCATTACACGGCAAGTGAGCACAGACTCAAAAAGCGTGTTTGACTGACTGACATTTACCGTCACAGGTTGATGGTTGCTCGTTCATTATTCTGGACAGCTTTTGGGCTGTGAACGAGCGACCACACTCTTATCTTAATCCTACATCTCGTAACAAGGAGTCGTTATGACGCCCGATGTGTTATTTGAATCGCTATGGCAAGACTACATCCAACGTCTTTGTCCTTCTGCTGCTAAGGTGCATCAGCTTCTACAAGAAGATGA
>NZ_JAWOVY010000205.1:0-831 GCF_033340155.1 Vibrio sp. 1562 | reverse complement strand
CGTTACAGACTATGGTTCTTTAACAGTGTTTGATCAGGCATTCCAAACACACATAACTAAAACAGAGACGGTATGCGAAGTGCTACGTCTTACTGTGAGCGGCAGCGTTCAACACAAGCTCTACTTCTTATATCTTGCACAAAAAGAGCTGATGAATGTGCTGTTTCAGTCAGGCTACAAGGTTGGGTTCACCATTATAGAACAAGCGTTCATATTAAATTTTTATCAATCTATTGATTCTAAAGCCTACTTTCATTCAGGATACTGCGACATTAACGGTGACGGTATTAATACGTACCGGGGCTTCTGGAATTTTGAATCGATGGTAGACACCTTTAAACGCACAGACTTTCGCGATTATAAACGCCGTATTCGAGTAATCAGACAAAATACGCAGGTGAATGAACATGCTTGATATAGGTCTTAGTGGCCTACTCTACCCGAAAGCCATCACACTGTTTGCTACAGTGGCCGTGGTTCTCGTGTGGCTGCTGTACTACTGCTATCGCCTTAAACAAAAGAACGAAGTGATCTTAGGTTCGTACCACGCGCCTTATATCGCCTATTCGACATGCATTATTATTTGGATTAGCAGTAACGCCTACTTCCATACCGATTTGCTACCTCTGCTTGGGTCAGAGGGCGGCATTTTCATGGCGAAATGAGCCAACTTAGCTTCCTTCTTCGCATTTGCTTTTGCTTTCTACTTTTCTTGCCAGCTCGCCGCCGAGCAGAAAAAAGGCAAAGTAAAACTGTGGCAACAAGGCATTTTTGTTGCGCTGACGGTTTATTCTCTGGTCATCAATTTACGCCCGAACCTAACCGTTGAGA
>NZ_JAWOVY010000204.1:0-831 GCF_033340155.1 Vibrio sp. 1562 | reverse complement strand
TTGGTTACGGGCTTTGACGTGGCGGTTGAAATCTCCAACTACATCTTGGTGTTTTCCGTCGCGGCTTTGTCGATTTATCTGTGGTTGGACAGCGCGATTAGCGTCGGTGCCATTGCTATTGCGGTCAGCCTAGCGCTGCGCGTTAACGGCATGTCGATGTGGATCATGTGGGAAGTCGGAGCCCTGTTTGAAAACATGGGTACTGTCGTGGATGGCATGAAAACACTGTCCAAACCTATCGATATCCAAGACAAACCGAATGCGAAAGACTTGGTCGTATCTAAAGGTGGCATCCAGTTCGATAACGTCAGCTTTCATTACGGTGAAAACAAAGGCGTCATCAACCATCTGAATCTCGACATCAAACCTGGAGAAAAAGTCGGCTTGGTTGGGCGCTCTGGCGCAGGCAAATCCACGTTGGTGAACTTGCTGTTACGCTTCCATGATGTGGAAGAAGGCAGCATTAAGATTGACGGTCAAAACATTGCTGACGTCACGCAAGATTCGTTGCGCTCGAAAATTGGCATGGTGACACAGGATACGTCTCTTTTGCACCGTTCAATAAGAGATAACATCTTGTACGGCAACCCAACCGCCTCAGAAGGGGAACTGCTTAAAGCGACGAAACAAGCGCACGCTCACGAGTTCATCGAAACACTGACAGACCCATTTGGCAATGTCGGCTACGATGCGCAAGTTGGCGAACGAGGCGTGAAGTTGTCTGGTGGTCAGCGTCAGCGTATCGCGATTTCTCGTGTGGTATTGAAAGACGCGCCGCTGTTGGTACTGGATGAAGCAACTTCAGCTCTGGACTCAGAAGTCGAAGCGGCT
>NZ_JAWOVY010000203.1:0-832 GCF_033340155.1 Vibrio sp. 1562 | reverse complement strand
ACGCATCCAGAATGGAAAACGCAGGAACCTTTTAAATCCGTCATTGAAAACGACTTAGAGAAAGTCTTTGCTGGCGGCAAAGAATCGCTACTCCAAATCATGAAAGTCACCCACAGCGGCATGACCGTTGAAGAATACCAACAATCCGTTGAGCAATGGCTTGCGGCGGCGAAAGACAAGCGCTTTGGTAAAGCCTACAACGACCTCACCTTTAAGCCGATGCGCGAAATGCTTACGTACCTGCAAGAGAACAACTTCAAAACCTACATTGTTTCGGGTGGTGGCGTGGACTTTATGCGCGTGTGGGCGCCAGAGGCTTACAACATTCCTGAAGAACAAATCATCGGCAGTGCGTTGAAATACGAATACAGCTTTAATGATGGTCAGCCTAAAGTGATGAAGTTGGGCGAACTGTTAACGCTCGATGATAAAGAAGTGAAAGTCGAAAACATCCCGTACATTAGTGGCAAGAAACCAGTGCTCGCCGTTGGTAACTCGGACGGAGACCAAGCGATGATGCAGTGGGCGACAAGCCAACCAAATTCTATGGCGATGATTGTGCATCACACTGACGAAGCGCGCGAGTGGAAATACGACCGTCAATCGGACGTTGGCCGCTTAGATAAAGCGTTAGACGAAGCCAATGCGCGTGACAACTGGCAGCTTATCGACATGAAAAACGATTGGTGCGCTGTTTATTAAACAGGAGTGCTGTTCGAAGCCCAATCAATTTACGAACCAAGACCGAAAAATTCCCCACGCTTTGGGGAATTTTTCTATTTGCATGCCAAATTCTTGTATTTCTTCACGATCACTTCACGCTTCATCACAC
>NZ_JAWOVY010000202.1:0-832 GCF_033340155.1 Vibrio sp. 1562 | reverse complement strand
CAGAAGTTTTCTCACCACGGATGATTTCAACCAAAGGCATGCGATGCACAGGGTTAAAGAAGTGCATACCACAGAAGTTTTCTGGGCGTTTAAGTGATTGTGCCAATAGGTTGATTGGAATCGTCGATGTGTTTGATGTAATGACGGTGTCTTCACCAACGTGCGATTCGACTTCGCTCAGTACCGCTGCTTTTACTTTTGGATTTTCGACAACGGCTTCAACAATCACATCTGAATTTTCGATGCCTGCGTAATGTAGGCTTGGGGTAATTGATGCCAAAATTCCCGCCATCTTGAAGCCGTCGATACGACCTTGAGCAAGGCGTTTGTTCAGCAGTTTAGACGCTTCGGTCATACCTAAATCGAGAGATGGTTGGGCAATGTCTTTCATCAATACTGGCACGCCTTTCAGCGCAGATTGGTAAGCAATGCCACCACCCATGATGCCTGCACCTAATACCGCTGCTCGCTCAGTGTCTTTGCTTGCTGATTTCGCCGCTTTTTTCGCGATGCCTTTGATGTATTGGTCGTTGAGGAACAGACCAACCAGAGCTTTGGCTTCTTCTGATTTCGCGAGTTTAACGAAGTATTTGCGTTCAATGTCGAGTGCTTCGTTACGTGCAAAGCGTGCGCCTTCTTCAATCGTAATAACTGCAGTCATTGGCGCAGGGTAGTGTGGACCGGCTACTTGTGCCACTAGGCCTTTTGCCATTGTGAAGCTCATCATCGACTCAAGCTTGCTTAGCGTTAGCGCTGATGTCTTTTGTGTGCGGCGCGCTTGCCAGTCAAGTTTTTCATTGATGGCAGAAGTTAGGGTTTGCAGGGCTGACTC
>NZ_JAWOVY010000201.1:0-835 GCF_033340155.1 Vibrio sp. 1562 | reverse complement strand
ATGCGGTAGCTCTTCTGCCAACGAGAAGAAATCGTCACTGTCGGCACCGATATCTTCCATCAATTGACGAGCTTCTGATGAATCACGTTGATACGCTTCAGTCAGCTTTTTATCGAAGGATTCTTTATCGATGGCTTGAGGCACGAAACTGCGCTTAAGCACGCGACGTACTTCAACCAGAGCCGCTGGATTTAGCGGCTCCACGTAGTAAAGAATTGGAGGACGCTCTGGATGCTCAGTCTCCAAAACCAGTTTAAAGCGATTGGCAAAACTGAATGGCAGACGACGCATACTTGGCGCAGTGTCTAACATATCTACCATTAGTTCTTTTCCATTTGATCGATAAACGCTTGAATTTCAGCAGGATGCTTACGATCTTGGCCAAATGCTGGGATCACAGGGATCTTCTCATCTGGCATCAATTTCAAGCCTTGGTCAGCTTTGTAAAGCTGCTCTGCACGAATAAAGTTGTATTTGCGCTGAGTGATACCATCTGCGGTCATACCATCACGGATGATGGTCGGCTTAATGAAGACCATCAAGTTACGTTTTTCGGTTTGCGTGCTGGTTGATTTGAACAAGTGCCCCAATACTGGAATATCACCAAGCAGTGGCACTTTCGATTCACTTTCTAGTGCACGTTCATCAACCAAACCACCTAGCACCAGCATCTGACCATCTTGGATCATCACGGAAGTGTTAAGTTGGCGCTTCGCGAAACGAACGTCAACGGCACCATTGGCACCCAATACGTTAGAGACTTCTTGTTCAATATTTAGCTGAACAGAATCACCTTCGTTGATCTGTGGTACAACTTTGAGCTTGATACCGACTT
>NZ_JAWOVY010000200.1:0-835 GCF_033340155.1 Vibrio sp. 1562 | reverse complement strand
TTTTCTCCACGCCTGGCTGATGCCGGTGCTTCGGTTTTCTGGCGAATGGACCATGATGCCGACTATGGCGTGCTGAATGATATTGCCAGAGGGCAATCAGATCCCCGAAAAATAGGGCACTGTTGCAAATAGTCGGTGGTGATAAACTTATCATCCCCTTTTGCTGATGGAGCTGCACATGAACCCATTCAAAGGCCGGCATTTTCAGCGTGACATCATTCTGTGGGCCGTACGCTGGTACTGCAAATACGGCATCAGTTACCGTGAGCTGCAGGAGATGCTGGCTGAACGCGGAGTGAATGTCGATCACTCCACGATTTACCGCTGGGTTCAGCGTTATGCGCCTGAAATGGAAAAACGGCTGCGCTGGTACTGGCGTAACCCTTCCGATCTTTGCCCGTGGCACATGGATGAAACCTACGTGAAGGTCAATGGCCGCTGGGCGTATCTGTACCGGGCCGTCGACAGCCGGGGCCGCACTGTCGATTTTTATCTCTCCTCCCGTCGTAACAGCAAAGCTGCATACCGGTTTCTGGGTAAAATCCTCAACAACGTGAAGAAGTGGCAGATCCCGCGATTCATCAACACGGATAAAGCGCCCGCCTATGGTCGCGCGCTTGCTCTGCTCAAACGCGAAGGCCGGTGCCCGTCTGACGTTGAACACCGACAGATTAAGTACCGGAACAACGTGATTGAATGCGATCATGGCAAACTGAAACGGATAATCGGCGCCACGCTGGGATTTAAATCCATGAAGACGGCTTACGCCACCATCAAAGGTATTGAGGTGATGCGTGCACTACGCAAAGGCCAGGCCTCAGCATTTTATTATGGT
>NZ_JAWOVY010000199.1:0-836 GCF_033340155.1 Vibrio sp. 1562 | reverse complement strand
CACTTTTTGAGTTCCAGTTCAGACGAAAGCTTAATCGACAATGGATCGAGTTGATCTGTCTGACCAAACTTCTCGTAGCGACCCATCGCTGATAACACTTTATTCCATTGGCTCAACTGGTAATGCGATTGTGCGATGCGCAGCCAAACTTCATGAGCTTTCTGGTTTTTAGGTACAGCTTTACTCAACTCGTAATAGTGCGGCAAGGCTTTAGCAAACTGTTGTTCGTTCAACAAAATATCCGCTAGCATTTTACGTGTTTGCCACGCTTGCTCATCTTGCAATAAACCGCTGCTTACCGCGAAATCCAGTTGCTTGATAGCTGGCTTAACTTGCTCATTCTGCCAATAAAAAATACCAAGCATACGAGCAACAAACGCTTGATCGTAGCCACGCGATAGGTCTAACGATTCGAGAGTTGAGATCGCTTCTTTAAGCTTCTCTTCTTGAGCTAAGCTGTGCGCACGCTGCACTCTAGATGCGGTGTACTGGCTAAGCTCTTGAGCTATCGCACTGGCTGCGGTCAAACTAAGCAGCGTTGTGATTAAGAATTTCTTCATCATTTGCCTAATTTGAACTCCACTTTAGCGGTTTGTCCGAACTGCTCAATTGACACACCATTTTCAACTTTGGGTTGGTATTTCCACTTCTTCAACGCGCTAATGGCTTCTTTTTCAAACATACGCTTTGGCTCTGCATCGATCACTTCAATGTCTTTTGGACGACCTGTCGTGTCAATCGTAAAGCGCATGATCACATAGCCTTCAACCTTGCGTTTTAATGCTTTACTTGGGTAACGAGGTTCAACTTTATACAGCGGTAACGCTTGTTGATTG
>NZ_JAWOVY010000198.1:0-836 GCF_033340155.1 Vibrio sp. 1562 | reverse complement strand
CAAACCAAGGTTTCATCATTGGTGTTACCGGTTGTCCTGCGGGCGTTGCTCACACCTACCTAGCAGCAGAAGCGCTAGAGAAAGGTGCTGCGGCAATGGGTTACGAAATCAAGGTTGAAACGAACGGTTCAATCGGTGTGAAAAACAGCCCAACCGCAGAAGAAATCGAGCGTGCAGATGCCATCATCGTGGCATGTGACAAGCAAGTTGACATGAACCGCTTCGCGGGCAAACGCGTGGTTAAAACCAACGTAAAAGCCCCAATCCGTGATGCTCAAGGGCTGATTAATGAAGCGTTAAACGCACCGACGTACCAAGCTGATTCCAATGGCAATACGCAAGCATCGGTTGCCGACAAAGCTTCTCAAGCTCGTTCTGACTTATATCGCTACTTGATGAATGGCGTATCACACATGATCCCATTCGTCGTAACCGGTGGTCTGTTGATTGCCCTTGCTCTTGCTGTAGGCGGTCAGCCAAGTGAAGCGGGCATGGCGATTCCTGAAGGCAGCATGTGGAACCAAATCCTCAACGTCGGTGTGGTTGCCTTTACGCTGATGATCCCAATCCTTGCCGGTTACATTGCTTACGCGATTGCTGATCGCCCAGCTCTAGCTCCTGGCTTGATCGGTGGTTGGATTGCAAATAATGGTTCTTTCTATGGCGCAGACGCTGGTACAGGCTTTATCGGTGCCATCATCGCCGGTCTGCTTGTGGGTTACTTCGTGAAGTGGATTACGTCGATTAACTACCACAAATTCATCCAACCTTTGGTGCCAATCATGATCGCACCAATCACAGGTTCGCTATTCATCGCTGGTCTCTTCATCTTCGTT
>NZ_JAWOVY010000197.1:0-839 GCF_033340155.1 Vibrio sp. 1562 | reverse complement strand
CGTCCGAGTCCGCATCGGCAAGGATACAAATTTTACCGTAGCGTAGGCTGTCAAGGTTGTCGCTGTCTGGGTCGATACCCAACGCAACCGAGATGTCATGCACTTCTTGAGACGCCAGAACTTGATCGGCAGAGACTTCCCATGTGTTTAGGATCTTACCACGCAGTGGCATTACCGCTTGGAATTCACGATCTCGGGCTTGCTTCGCGCTGCCACCCGCCGAGTCACCCTCCACGAAGAAGATTTCGGTGCGATTTAAGTCTTGTACGGAACAGTCTGTTAGCTTACCTGGCAAGGCAGGACCCGATGCGACTTTCTTACGTACGACTTTCTTGCTTGCGCGCATACGACGGTGGGCGTTAGCAATACACACTTCCGCTAGTTGCTCTGCAAGTTGAGGCTTTTCGTTTAGCCACAGACTGAATGCATCTTTTACCACACCAGAGACAAACGCAGCGGTTTGACGAGAAGAAAGACGCTCTTTAGTCTGACCAGCAAACTGTGGATCTTGGATCTTAACCGACAACACGTACGAACAACGGTCGAAGACATCATCGCCCGTTAGCTTCACACCACGTGGTAGCAAGTTGCGGAATTCACAAAACTCACGCATCGCATCCAACAGACCTTGGCGAAGACCATTTACGTGTGTACCACCCTGAGCTGTTGGGATAAGGTTCACGTAACTTTCGGTGATCATCTCGCCGCCTTCTGGCTGCCAGATTACTGCCCAGTTTGCTGCTTCTGTGTCTGCAGAGAACTCACCAGTAAACGGTTCTTCTGGTAGTACTGGGTAACCTTTTACGCCTTCGGCTAGATAGTCTTTCAAACCATCTTCG
>NZ_JAWOVY010000196.1:0-842 GCF_033340155.1 Vibrio sp. 1562 | reverse complement strand
GGCGCCACCTGCTTTAACAGAGCAAACGGCGCAGTTTGGCCCAATGAGCCGCCCGATGCGTTTGAAAGAAATCGAAGCGTTTGAGCGACAGCATGGTTACAAACCTACAGCATTGCGCGTTGCTATTGATGCTATCGGTATTTTTGTGCATCAAGACAATCCCATTCAAGGTTTGAACTTTAATCAATTGGACGCGATGTTTTCCGCTACGTTGCGTTGTGGAGAAAGTCAGTTCATCACTAACTGGCAGCAACTAGGTTTAAAAGCCGAATGGGCGAAGCGCAACTTGCAGTTATTTGGTCGTAACTCTGTGTCCGGGACGTATGGTTACTTCAAAAGCAATGCGTTGTGTGGAGGTGACTTCAAAACCCGAGTGAATGAACAACCGGGCTCGGCTTCTGTGGTGCAATCTGTGGCATCGACCATCAGCGGAGTTGGTTATTCTGGCGTTGGTTATCGAGTGGCTGGCGTAAGGTTGGTTCCCATCGCTAAAAAGGGGGTTAACTATGTTAGCCCGACTCGTACAAATATTGTCTCAGGTAAGTACCCACTATCACGCTACCTTTATGTGTACGTGAACAAGCATCCTGATTACCCGTTGTCTCCAATAGAAGCCGAGTTTATTCGTTTTATGTTCTCTGCTCAGGGACAAGCGTTAGTCGAAAAAGATGGCTATGTACCGATCACTGCAGATTTCGCAGCGGAAGAGTTAAAAAAAGTCGGCCTTTAAGCCGACTTTTTTCATTGTACCGAAAACTAAAAAGTGAGTGTCCACTTCGCACTTGCCCATCTATCTTGTTCTTCCAGCAAATCGGCATGCAGCAACTTATTATAATCTAACC
>NZ_JAWOVY010000195.1:0-843 GCF_033340155.1 Vibrio sp. 1562 | reverse complement strand
TTGGGACGACAGATTAAAAGAGTCGATCATTGCTAACTTTGGTGAAAGCAAAGGTCTACCACTATCGAAAGAGTACATGAGCGCGTTCCCTCGTTCATACAAAGAAGACATGATGCCTGGTTCTGCAGTGGCAGACATTGAGCGCCTTGAAGCACTGAGTGACGACAACAAACTTGGCATGCTTTTCTACCGTCCGCAGGAAGTTGCAACGGATTCGAAAGCGGTTCGCTTAAAACTTTACCATCGTGACGAGCCAATCCATCTATCAGACGTAATGCCAATGTTGGAAAACTTGGGTCTACGCGTGATTGGTGAATCTCCTTACGAGATCGAGAAAAACAATGGCCAGACGTTTTGGATCCTAGATTTCTCGATGCTGCATAAAAGCGAAAAAACCGTTGATCTTCGCGAAGCTCGTGATCGTTTCCAACAAGCATTTGCAGCGATTTGGGCAGGGGATCTAGAAAGTGATGGTTTCAACCGTTTGGTACTGGGTGCTTCGTTATCTGGTCGAGAAATCTCGATTCTACGTGCTTACGCGCGCTACATGCGTCAAGTTGGTTTCCCATTCAGCCAACAATACATTGAAGATACACTAAGCCATTACCCTGATTTAGCTACCGGCTTGGTTAACTTATTTGCTAAACGTTTCGATCCAAAACATAAAGGCAGTGAAAAAGGCCAAAGTGATCTGATTAAGAAGCTGACTGAACAACTGGATCACGTAGAAAGCCTAGATGATGATCGTATTATTCGTCGTTACATGGATATGATCATGGCAACGCTGCGTACTAACTACTACCAGTTGGACGAAAACAAGCAGTCGAAGCCTTGGCTATCTTT
>NZ_JAWOVY010000194.1:0-845 GCF_033340155.1 Vibrio sp. 1562 | reverse complement strand
GTCACGCTGAAATCTTCAGGGCCTTCATAAACGGCGTCATCAGTGGAAGCGATGCGCACATCAAACTCAGTTTGCCCCGCTGGCACCGTCACCACGCCATCGTTTGGCACTGCAACCCAACCACTTCCCGTGTTGTATTCCAAGGTACCTAAGTCACCGGCTTCGGTATCGCCGAGATTAAGACCCAACTCCACTTGCGTTTCCGCTTCAGAGGCGTTCGATAAGGTGACTTTGAAGTTCGCCGTATCCCCCTCATTGATGGTGCCAGCATCGGTAATAGTCACGCTTGGACGGTCATCATCCGGATCAGGGCCCGGGCCACTGCCGTCATCCACTATCGTTGCCGTACCGGTATCGCTACCTTGCACTGCGCCAATGCCGGTTACTGTCACGCTGAAATCTTCAGGGCCTTCATAAACAGCGTCATCAATAGAAGCGATACGCACATCAAACTCAGTTTGCCCTGCTGGCACCGTTACTACGCCATCGTTTGGCACTGCAACCCAACCGGAGCCTGTGTTGTATTCTAAGGTACCTAAGTCTCCAACTTCGGTATCGCCAAGATTAAGACCCAATTCCACTTGCGTTTCCGCTTCAGACGCGTTCGACAGCGTCACTTTGAAGTTGGCTGTCTCACCCTCATTGATGGTGCCAGCGTCTGAAATAGTCACGCTTGGACGATCATCATCCGGATCGGGGCCTGGACCCGTGCCGTCATCCACTATCGTTGCCGTTCCCGTATCGCTACCTTGCACCGCCCCAATGCCAGTCACCGTCACACTGAAATCTTCAGGGCCTTCGTACACCGCGTCATCAATAGAAGCAATGCGCACATCAAACTCAGT
>NZ_JAWOVY010000193.1:0-853 GCF_033340155.1 Vibrio sp. 1562 | reverse complement strand
ACATCTGAAGCGCCCATTTTGCTTTGTTCAGCAACAAAGGTCATTTGGCTAGGGCGTGTGGTTTTGCCTGAAAGATGGACTTCTTGCACGTTCGTGTTTTTGACTAAATGACGGACGTTGTCTGCATTCACTCCCGCCCCGGCCATGATCGCAATGCGCCCTTGGGCTTGTTCCACAAGAGATTTAAGTACGCTCTCGCCTGCTGGTGCAGATGGAGCGAGACCAGAAGTCAGAATACGTTCACAACCTAAATGGATGATATCTTCCAACGCTTGTTCTGCATTGCGACATTGATCAAACGCACGATGAAACGTGATGCCAAGACCCAGTGCTTGTGCAAACTCGCACAATGCGGTGGCAAACGGCATGTTGATATCACCTTCTTGGGTCAGTACGCCTAGCACCACTCCATCTAAACCAGATTGATGGGCGGCTTCGATGTCCCAACGCATCATGTCTAGCTCCTCTTCGTTATAGAAAAAGTCGCCTTGGCGTGGACGAATCATGGCATACACTGGAACAGAAGATTGTTTGGCCGCTTGCTGCATAAAACCGTAGCTTGGCGTTAAGCCACCCAATGCGAGAGATGAGCAAAGCTCAATACGAGTTGCGCCACCAGCAATGGCGTAATGAAGAGATTCAATATTATCAATACAGACTTCTAGATGAGTAACCACTTTGATTCATCCTACTAACGTTACAGTAAGTGTTATGGCTAAGATATTAGCAGGGCCAACAGGCAGAATCTGTATGATGTCGATGGGAAATAGAGGTAAAGTTTTCGCCTAGGTGTTACCTCATTTGAGCACATTTATTGAAGATAAAAGAAAGCCCAGAGCATATACTCTGGGCT
>NZ_JAWOVY010000192.1:0-856 GCF_033340155.1 Vibrio sp. 1562 | reverse complement strand
CATCAAACCACGCTCAAGCGCAGCACGTTGAATCGCTAGGGTCAACTGACCTTCAGCAAGAGGTTCACCAAACTTGTTAAGCTCGCCGTTAGGATTCTTGATTTCAACGCCTAGCATCAAGCCTTTGCCACGAACTTCAGCAATACAGTTAACACGTTTTTGGATGCTTTCGAGACCAAAACGTAGGTATTGGCCCGCAACGTTCGCATGCTCAACAAGGTTGTCACGTTGGATAATTTCAAGCGCTTTAGCACCTGAAACCATTGCAAGTTGGTTACCACGGAATGTGCCCGTGTGCTCGCCTGGCTTCCACGTATCGTGTTGCTTATTGATCACAAGCAGTGACATTGGCAAGCCGCCGCCAATCGCTTTAGAAAGACACAATACATCAGGCACGATACCCGCTTCTTCGAAAGCGAAGTTGTAACCAGATTTACCCACACCACACTGGATTTCATCAAAAATCAGTAGGATACCGTGCTCATCACAAATACGACGTAGGTCGCGCAACCAGAATGCTGGAGCAGGAATTACACCGCCCTCACCTTGTACTGGCTCTACGATGATCGCAGCAGGTTTCATGATACCCGCTTCATCATCGTTCAATAAACGCTCGATATAACGAATACTTGCTTTCGCACCTTCGTCACCGCCAAGACCAAATGGACAGCGTAGGTTGTATGGGAAAGGCATAAAGTGCACATCTGACATTAAGCCAGTACGACGCGCTTTTGTTCCTAAATTACCCATCATGCCCATCGTACCGTTTGTCATACCGTGGTATGCACCACGGAAAGCAAACATGGTATTACGACCTGTCGTTTGTTTCGCTAGCTTGATCGCAGCTTCAACCGCA
>NZ_JAWOVY010000191.1:0-856 GCF_033340155.1 Vibrio sp. 1562 | reverse complement strand
TTCACCCTCTCTAAATGGTGGCACTGTCACTCCTAACCTACGTGGGTTATAACCTCTTCAATAGTTTATTTTTTTAGGCTTGTGCTATCGTCTGTCTTCATACTAAGCCAGCATACACAGCGTCCCCTCTAGTCACTTCGTTCTTGACGGTTCCCCTGTGAGCTGGAAAGGGGCGCTAACGCCCCCTTTACCCCAGTAAACCAAACGTATCATTCCTCGCACTTACTTCATTTAGTATTCTATTAGTCCTTGGTTTGTATATGAGGTGCTTATGGCTAAGACTGATGAAGATATTGCGAATGTGAAGCGGATTAACTCAGGGATGAGGATGCTTTCCCATTCTGTTTGGAGAAAAGTACATCAGCCTAACTTCAGAAGCTTTACGCAGTTTGACCAAATGTTTTGGGATGTGACGAACCGAGCTTGGCTATCTGTCGATCATTCTGCATTTTCCGACAAATTGGAATTTGCTCATCTTTATTGGGCAGACTATTGCAAGAAGAATTTAGCGTCATGATTGCTATGGTTCTGTCGCCTCGCTTTGCTCGTTGCCGGTTCGTCAGTCCAGATTAAAACGCTACGCTCATTTAACCTGGACTAACAAACTCCGAATTGTTCAAAAAGCCCCTTTCGTGGGCTTTTTTGTTCCAGATGCTTGTGCTCATCTTAGGATGATAAAACCGCTTCAAATGCGTCATAAACTTTCAGAGTGGTTTTGTGTACCCGTGGGTAGGTTTGATGCTGAAAATGGCTTACAGAGCGTTTGAGGGGCTTCTAAATGGTGTTTTTGATAGTGAAGTTGCCTATTTAACATATGACCAATATTACGCACCTTTAAGAGTGGTTATGATGTCAT
>NZ_JAWOVY010000190.1:0-857 GCF_033340155.1 Vibrio sp. 1562 | reverse complement strand
GAGTCATTGCACAAGATTCACGTAGCGCAGCACCGTTGCCTGCCGTTTGAGAACTTTGATATTTCGTTGCAGCGTGGCATCTCTGTTGAGATTGAAGACATCATTCAAAAAACCGTGTATCACTCCCGTGGTGGCTACTGCTTTGAACTGAATGGCTTAATGCTCGATGTGCTCAAGACCCTCGGGTTTGAAGCGCGCAGCTTACTTGGGCGTGTTCACGTGATGGGGACGCCGACAGGTCGCAGCCATCAAATCACGTTGGTGATGCTGGATGAACAAGCATGGATTGTCGATGTAGGCTTTGGCTCCAATACGCCGCGCGCGCCATTGCCGCTTATACTCAACCAGGTGATTCAGACGGATTTACCAACCTTCCTCTTTGTCGAAGATGCTCAGTTTGGTTACTTCCTTCAAGTGTTGTCAACGGACGGAACGGACACGTGGAATAACCTTTATAGCTTCGATTTAGAGTTTGTGTTTGCGGGTGATATCGCGTGTGGCAACTTTTTTACCTCCACTTCTCCTCACTCGCGTTTTACCAGCGCAAGAGTCGCGGCGAAAGCAACAGAAAGTGGGTTGGTGACATTGCTTAACTACACACTCAAATACACCAGCGAAGGTGAGCAGACAGAATTGGAGTTAGAGCCAGGCCAAGCCTATCTGGATGCATTGAAAGAATACTTCGGCATTGAGCTTGATGCGCAGTACGGCGATCTTCGTCCGTTGCCTGACGCGTAAAATTCTCCCGTTTTCAAAGCGTAGCGCGACGAGAACATTTTCATCACTATTTGTCTAAAAGAGGTCGACAGGAATACAGCATGGCGAATTGGGAAGGGGTCAGCGAATTTGTTGCTGTG
>NZ_JAWOVY010000189.1:0-857 GCF_033340155.1 Vibrio sp. 1562 | reverse complement strand
ACGATATTATCTATGGCGACTACAAAATGTCGGGCTATGATGAAGATCTGCAACGTTCTCTGCTGCAATATTTATCTGTCGACAATGTCCGCGTTACGCTGATCGCCAAAGGACTTGAGTACAATCGCACTGCGGAGTGGTATTTCACCCCCTACTCCGTCACTCCATTCAGTAGCGAGCAAAAACGCTTCTTCCAACAAATTGATCCGCGTTGGCAATTTGTTCTGCCAGAGAAGAACCCGTACATTTGTTACGACCTCGACCCAATGCCCTTTGAAAACGGGGGCTCACTACCGGAGTTGATTGAAGATCTCGAAGGTTTTCGCCTGTGGCATTTGCAAGATGATGAGTTCCGAGTGCCGAAAGGCGTAGTGTACGTTGCGATCGACAGTTCTCACGCGGTCGCGTCGCCTAAGAATATTGTGAAAACACGTCTTTGTGTCGAAATGTTTTTGGACTCACTAGCCAAAGAAACCTACCAAGCTGAAATCGCGGGCATGGGCTACAACATGTATGCGCACCAAGGTGGGGTAACTTTGACGTTGTCGGGCTTCAGCCAAAAACTGCCACAACTGCTTGAGATGATTTTACGCCGTTTCGCCGCGAGAGAGTTTAACCCGACTCGGTTCGAAACCATCAAACAACAATTATTACGTAATTGGCGAAATTCTTCTCAAGATCGCCCGATTTCTCAACTGTTCAACGCATTAACAGGTTTGTTGCAGCCAAATAATCCTCCTTTCGCGACACTTGCAGAAGCGCTGGAAGAAATTGAAGTCGATGAGCTGTCGACATTCGTCGAGTCGATTTTGGCGGAACTCCACGTAGAAATGTTCGTTTATGGCGACTGGCAACGT
>NZ_JAWOVY010000188.1:0-859 GCF_033340155.1 Vibrio sp. 1562 | reverse complement strand
AGGTCCAATACACCTGGCCAAGGAATGGTTTGCAGTACTAGCGCAACGAAGAAACTAACACCAATCACCATTCTGCTACGCAATACATTACTGGCCATTAGTTACCTCTTGTTCTTGCTCTAACCCGTCATTCGCATTGGATTGCAATACTTTGTGCTGACGATCTTCGTTTGGCCAGATCAACAGCAAGTATCGTAGACGATCAAACTCCACCACAGGTTCGGCTTTGATCGATGCAAACTCTTGACGAGTATCGTGATCCACATTCGTGACCGTCGCCACAGGGTAGCCTTCAGGGTAAATGCCTCCCAGACCGGATGTCACAAGTAAATCACCGACTTGAATATCTGTACTGGTTGGAATGTGTTCCAGTTGGATTTCATCCATTTCACCATTACCTGATGCAATTACTCGAATGTCATTACGAATGACCTGAACTGGAATGGCATTTTTTGCATCTGTCAGTAGCAATACGCGCGCATTGTGCGCCGCAACAAACGTAACCTGACCAACAATACCTTTTTCATTAATGACTGGCTGACCAACGTACACACCGTCAATTTGGCCTTTATCAATCACCACTTGATGACGATAAGGTGAAGTATCCACCGCCATTACTTCGGTCACGACCTTCTTCTCATCACGAACAAAAGACGAGCCAAGCAACTTACGCAAGCGTTGGTTCTCTTCTTTATATTGGTCGAGCAAGATCAATTCGCTTTTTAGACGAAGCACTTCGCGCTTTAAGTTGCGATTGCCTTCTACTAATGCCTGACGAGTATTAAAACGCTCGAATACACCATCAAACATACGTCGAGGCAGATTCGCTGCGTACTGAATTGGCGCAACCATACCGTTG
>NZ_JAWOVY010000187.1:0-866 GCF_033340155.1 Vibrio sp. 1562 | reverse complement strand
TGTCGTCGTAGACCCATAATGAGCAACCAGAAGCGTTGCATCACAAACTCCCGCGATGACTTGCGGTGGAATGTTACTCTTGTTCACACTGAGCAACGGAGAGGTGTCGATGACAATTCGATCATACTGAGATAACCATGTCTCGATGTTTTTCCTCAGTGCGGTTGGATCTCGATACGCCAGTTTGGTGCTTGCCAGCGACGGGGCAGGCAATCCCACCAGCGTTTGGTGCGCATCTTCGCGCGTAATTAAATGACCGACATTTGCGTCATCATCAAACTCGTGCACCGTGTGATACGCGGGTTTGAATAAGTTCAAGTCCACATATAATGTACTGTAACCTGCCAAGATAAGGAGCTCGGCAAGAGAAGAGGCGACGGACGTAACGCTTTCTTCAGATTTACAGCCCACCACGCAAATCGATCTGTGCCCCTTTTGTTCACTTTGCAGATAGATTTGCTCTATTTCGGCATGAGTCGCAGGAATGGTCATTACAGCGCTCCTATTAACACGATGGTGGTCGTGATTTGAAGAATGTCTCTCAAACCAGCGCGCGCTTTTTCTGCAAAGCTTTCATCCTTATGAGGAATGTAAATCGTATCCCCAGCTCTAATGACAGGCAGATCGTAAATGTTGGCGGTTTTGCTGAAGTTTACGAGGTCGAATGTTCTCGCTTGGCCTTGGCAGCACGACATATTGACGATGCTAATTTTCTCAAGATAAGCGCTGTTTGTTGGGCCGCCAGCTTCTGCCAATAAGTCTAAAACCGTCATGTTGTCGTTGAACACGTAGCGTCCCGGATCTCGTACTTCACCCAGTACGCGCACGGTGGATTCTTTAGAACGGTCGAGCCAGTTTTTGTTTTT
>NZ_JAWOVY010000186.1:0-867 GCF_033340155.1 Vibrio sp. 1562 | reverse complement strand
CAGGTCTGGTGTGCTCACCGTGTACCACAGCACCTCTGTCGGGCGCACTACTCTACGTTGCACAAAGTGGTGACTTGCTGACTGGTGGTATTGCGCTTTACGCACTGGCGATGGGTATGGGTATTCCGCTGATTCTCGTGGCGGTATTTGGCAACAAACTGCTGCCAAAAGCCGGCGGTTGGATGGACCGCGTGAAGACACTATTTGGTTTCATTCTGCTGGCAGCACCAATCTTCTTGCTTGAGCGTATCTTGCCAGAAATGTGGTCGACGGGGTTGTGGTCTGCGCTCGGTATCGCGGCATTTGGTTGGTTGTATCACATCAAAAACAGCTTGGAGTTTGGTGGCTGGAAGCAAAGCGCAATTGGCATTATTGCCGTCCTCGGTTTGTTCGCCTCCGCGCAACCAGCACTGAATTATTGGTTTGGCAATCACGAAACCCAGGCACAGCAAACAACGGTTAGCTTTACTCGCATTGCTAATGTGGCCGAGCTTGAAGAGCAACTGACGCAGGCGAAAGCAGCAGGTAAACCTGTCATGCTCGACTTCTACGCCGACTGGTGTGTAGCGTGTAAAGAGTTTGAGAAGTACACCTTCCACGATCCAAAAGTCGAAGCCAAGCTGCAAGACTTCGTGTTGCTGCAAGCGGATGTCACCAAAAACCAAGTGCAAGATATTGAGCTACTCAAACACATGAACGTGCTGGGTTTGCCGACCATCGAATTCTGGGATGCGAAAGGCGAACACGTTTCAAACGCTCGTTTAACTGGCTTTATGCAAGCCGAGCCTTTCTTAGAGCACATCAATCGATTCTGATATCACATCATTCAAACGCCAGCGATTTTCGCTGGCGTTTTTTGTTGCACAG
>NZ_JAWOVY010000185.1:0-868 GCF_033340155.1 Vibrio sp. 1562 | reverse complement strand
CCGGTCAACCTATCTCGAACCTGATTCGAACTCCAGATTTCATAAAGTACCTCAATAAAAAAGATTTCTCCGAACCGCTAGAAATGCGCTCGCCGTTGAATGTCGAACGTATGTTAGAACTGCGTATCGTGCCTTACACGGAAGGTGAACACCTGATGGTGGTGCGTGACGTGAGCCAACTTAAGCAACTCGAAGGAATGCGTCGTAACTTCTTCGCCAACGTTTCTCATGAGCTACGCACTCCGATGACCGTACTACAAGGTTATCTGGAGATGACGGAAGACCCAGACATGATCGTCGGCCCGATGTGGACTAAAGCGCATGGGGTGATGACGGAGCAGCTTAACCGCATGAACAGCTTAGTGAATCAACTTCTTACCTTATCTAAGATTGAAGCCGCGCCGATGCATGAGTTGGAAGATGTCGTAAACGTGCCAGCAATGCTTGAAGTCTTAGAGAAAGAAGCGATCAGCTTAAGTGGTGATGACCAACATAAACTCAAGTTTGATGTCGATACTAGCCTTCGCGTGCTTGGAGATGATGACCAATTGCGCAGCGCGATCTCCAACCTTGTTTACAACGCAGTGAAGTACACTCCTCCGGGAGCCAATATTCATGTTCGTTGGTATCAAACCGCACAAGGTGCGTGCCTTGAAGTTGAAGACAGTGGTGATGGTATTGAGCCACAACACTTGCATCGACTGACAGAGCGTTTCTACCGAGTTGATAAAGCACGTTCACGCGATACGGGTGGCAGTGGTTTAGGGTTGGCAATTGTGAAACATGCGTTGAGCCATCATGACTCACACCTGGAAATTCAAAGTGAAGGCGGTGTAGGCAGTAAGGTCTCGTTCGTACTTCCAAGTCG
>NZ_JAWOVY010000184.1:0-873 GCF_033340155.1 Vibrio sp. 1562 | reverse complement strand
TTGATCTGCGTTCCTGGCGTGGAAGCAGATGACGTCATCGGTACGTTGGCTTACCAAGCCTCGCAACAAGGCATGCCTGTTTTAATCAGTACTGGCGATAAAGATATGGCTCAGCTGGTGGATGACAACATTACCTTGATCAACACCATGACGAACGTCGTAATGGATCGTGAAGGGGTGGTGGAAAAATTTGGCATTCCGCCAGAGTTGATCATCGACTATCTAGCGTTGATGGGCGATAAAGTCGATAACATCCCTGGTGTACCGGGTGTGGGCGACAAAACGGCGACCGCTTTGCTGCAAGGCATTGGTGGCCTGACTAAGTTGTACGAAAATCTGGATGATATCGCGGCACTTGGTTTCCGCGGTTCGAAAACCATGGCGAAGAAGCTGGTCGACAACAAAGACAACGCTATGCTGTCTTATGAGCTGGCTACCATCAAGCTGGATGTGGAACTGGAAGAAACACCAGAGTCGCTACTGAAAGCAGAGCCAAACAAAGACGAATTGATCAAACTGTATGGTCAGTTGACGTTTAAGTCTTGGTTGAACGAACTGCTTGAAGGCGGCTCAGGCACTGTCGAAGCGGTTGAACTTGCGGGCTCTGCGCAAGCATCATCTTCTTCTTCGCATGCTGAAATGGAAACCTCAGCGGTAACGATTGATCGCAGTCAGTACGAAACCATTTTGGACGAAGCTTCTTTCAATGCGTGGCTAGAAAAACTTAAAGCGGCAGAGCTGTTTGCCTTTGATACCGAAACGGACAGCCTTGATTACATGGTGGCGAACCTCGTCGGTTTGTCATTTGCCATCGATGAAGGTATTGCGGCTTATGTCCCTGTCGCACACGATTATTTGGATGCGCCAGAGCAA
>NZ_JAWOVY010000183.1:0-880 GCF_033340155.1 Vibrio sp. 1562 | reverse complement strand
CAAAACAACATTCTCTCGGCAATCATTTTGGTGGTCATCGTTATTATCGCGATCTTGGGGGTAAGAACGGCTTTGTTGGTTGGGATCTCTATTCCAGGCTCTTTCTTAACGGGGTTGTTAGTCCTCTCGGTTTTTGGTCTTACCGTAAACATCGTGGTGCTGTTTGCCTTAATCATGGCGGTCGGCATGCTGGTGGATGGTGCAATCGTCGTCACTGAGTTTGCCGATCGGAGAATGCAAGAAGGCACACCGCGTAAAGAGGCATACCGAGACGCAGCCAAACGCATGGCATGGCCGATCACCGCCTCTACCGCGACTACGTTGGCGGCATTTGCTCCGCTTCTTTTTTGGCCGGATATTACCGGTGAATTTATGAAGTACTTACCGTTAACGCTAATCGCGACGTTAGCGGCGTCATTGGTGATGGCTTTGCTATTTGTGCCTGTTATTGGCGGCATTATTGGTAAACCTCAGGTTATCAATCCTAAAGCCCAACAAGAAATGGTGGAGCTGCACAACGGAAACTTTGAGAAAGCGACAGGAATTACCAAGCTTTATTACAAAAACTTGTTTGTGGCGATTCAACATCCTTGGAAAGTGCTGCTGAGCGCGGTATTGCTGGCGGGTGGTGTTGGATTTACTTACAGTAAAGCGGGGTTAGGAGCTGAGTTTTTCCCTGAAGTCGACCCGCCATTTTTCACCGTAAAAGTACGCTCTTACGGGGATCTTTCCATTAATGAGAAAGATATCGTAATGCGAGAAATTGAAAAGGTCATGCTGGGTCATGATGAGTTTGAAAGTGTCTACACTCGCACTGGATCGAGCGATAATGGTGACGAAATCGGTCAGATTCAAATAACTCCTGTGGATTGGCAATATC
>NZ_JAWOVY010000182.1:0-881 GCF_033340155.1 Vibrio sp. 1562 | reverse complement strand
TGGGCGTTCAGATTGATGACAGCATGGACCCTAAACTGCGTAACGTAGCATCGGTAAGCGTGACGGCATCGGTAGACCCTATGGCAGGGCCGGGCCAAACCTTAGATGTGGTCGTGTCATCCATTGGTGATGCGAAAAGCTTGCGCGGCGGTACGCTGCTTCTTACGCCGCTACGCGGTATCGATGGTGAAGTGTACGCCATCGCGCAAGGTAGCGTTGTTGTGGGCGGTTTATCTGCTGAAGGTAAAAGTGGTTCGAAAGTCGAAGTGAATACGCCAACAGCGGGTCGTGTGCCGAATGGTGCACCGCTAGAGCGCGAAATCAAAACAGACTTCAACCAGCGCGATGAAATCACGTTGAACCTGCGCAAACCAAGTTTCACTACTGCAAAAAACATCGCACGTGAAATCAACAATACGTTTGGTCCGAACGTGGCTGTTGCCATCAACAAAGCACGCGTGGATATGCGAGCGCCGAAAGACACGCAACAACGCGTGATCATGATGTCGATGCTGGAAGAGATGAGCGTCGTAGAAGGTCGTAAGCCTGCACGTATCGTCTTCAACTCCCGTACTGGCACCGTGGTGATTGGCAAGAATGTCAAAGTTGGCGAAGCGGCAGTAAGCCACGGCAACTTGACGGTGCGAATTTCAGAATCAGAAAAAGTCAGCCAGCCGAATGCGTTTGCTGATGGTGAGACAAAAGTCGTGAATCAAACGGATATTGATGTAAACGAAGAGCTCGCTCAAATGGTGATTTGGCCTCCGGGCACAGAGCTCAATACCATTGTCGATGCGGTCAACAGCTTAGGCGCAACCCCAACCGATTTGATGTCTATTCTTCAGGCACTAAATGAAGCGGGCGCGTTGAATGCTGAACTG
>NZ_JAWOVY010000181.1:406-881 GCF_033340155.1 Vibrio sp. 1562 | reverse complement strand
ATTGAAGTCGAGCAAAATGAGTTCGGTATTTTTTATGGCTTCGAGACCATTACGCTGGCACCAATCGCCACGAACATACTTGATGTCTCTTTGCTAAGCCATGATGAAATTAACTGGCTAAATCAATACCATTCTCGCGTCTACCAAGCACTCAGCCCCTCTCTTGATGAGCACGACAAAGCTTGGCTTCAGCGCGCAACTCAGTTTGTAGAGCTTTAGACCAACTGCCCTATCTCCCGATTTCATTTTCATTTCAAACTCCCTGTTTGATTGCCGGCCTTCGGGCTGGCTTTTTTTATCCGCCTATGTGCGCACATCTTCTTGTTGCTGAAAGCTTTGCTTTGCACAAATAAATGCCAATGATTAACGCTCATTAGTCGTCACAGAAAGCACTAAATACGCTCCGCCGATGACCAAATACAAAAACGCCCTGCCAATATGACAGGGCGTCTATTTGCGTAAAAATGCACGTTAC
>NZ_JAWOVY010000181.1:0-396 GCF_033340155.1 Vibrio sp. 1562 | reverse complement strand
CCAATAATTGGCTTGGTTTGAAACGGTTATGCACTCTTTGTTACCAGCATTGTCTGACCAACCATGTAGGTTTGAACCATCTGGCCAGCCTAGGTTGCTGTATTCAATTTTGAGGTCACCCGTGCCATTGCCAGTTGAGATAGCAATGTTCGCATGTTCATTAACTGCCGGCACACTCAGCCAAATGGTTTGCTGATTTGACAAACAGACAGGCTCGCCAGCATTTAAACGACCACCACTCACTTTGCTTTGTACCGCGCAATCTTGCGGAAGCGTACTACTACCGCCAGTCGCCGAAACCGTCACATCGTGGGTCGCGGTAGCTGTCAAACCGTCATTATCTGTCACTGTTAAACTGACCGTGTACTGACCTTCACTCCCATATTGGTGCGTCGG
>NZ_JAWOVY010000180.1:0-881 GCF_033340155.1 Vibrio sp. 1562 | reverse complement strand
GTTCCCAATGATCTTACTGATTGGTGTGTGGATTTTCTTCATGCGTCAAATGCAAGGCGGCGGCGGTAAAGGCGCTATGTCTTTCGGTAAGAGTAAAGCTCGTATGATGAGCGAAGAACAAATCAAAACCACTTTCGCTGATGTTGCGGGCTGTGACGAAGCAAAAGAAGACGTAAAAGAACTTGTTGATTACCTACGTGATCCAAGCCGTTTCCAAAAACTGGGTGGTAAGATTCCAACTGGTGTTTTAATGGTTGGTCCTCCAGGTACGGGTAAAACGTTACTTGCAAAAGCTATCGCAGGTGAGGCAAAAGTACCGTTCTTTACTATTTCAGGTTCCGATTTCGTAGAAATGTTCGTTGGTGTTGGTGCATCTCGTGTACGTGATATGTTCGAGCAAGCGAAGAAAGCAGCGCCTTGTATTATCTTTATCGATGAAATCGATGCTGTAGGTCGTCAGCGTGGTGCTGGTGTAGGTGGTGGTCACGATGAACGTGAGCAAACACTGAACCAAATGCTAGTAGAAATGGATGGTTTTGAGGGCAACGAAGGTATTATCGTTATTGCTGCGACCAACCGCCCAGACGTATTAGACCCTGCATTGCTACGTCCGGGTCGTTTTGACCGTCAAGTAGTTGTAGGTCTTCCTGATGTACGCGGTCGTGAACAGATTCTAAAAGTACACATGCGCAAAGTGCCATTAGCTGGTGACGTAGAGCCTTCTCTAATCGCTCGTGGTACGCCAGGTTTCTCTGGTGCTGACCTAGCAAACTTAGTTAACGAAGCTGCGCTATTTGCTGCACGTGGCAACAAACGCAATGTCTCTATGGTTGAGTTTGAGCTAGCGAAAGACAAAATCATGATGGGTGCAGAGCGCCGTT
>NZ_JAWOVY010000179.1:0-883 GCF_033340155.1 Vibrio sp. 1562 | reverse complement strand
TAAGGGGCGCGGCGTTAGGCATTAATGTGTTAACGGGCGTGGACACGACTTGGGGTGCGCTGTTTACTGGTGTGGTCGGCTGTTTGCTGTTTGTGGTTCATAACGCCTCCAAACGAATGGACCAAATGGCTCGCTACCTTGGCTTGTTCATGATTGTTCTGATCGCATACGTGGCAATGACGAGCTTACCTCCGATGGGAGAGACACTAAGTGCAGCGGTGATGCCTATGGATGTTGGAAGCTTGCTTCTGCCCACATTGACTATCGTTGGTGGCGCAGTTGGCGGTTACTACACGGGTGCACAACGTCTAGTGGACATTGGCTTGAAAGGTAAAGAGAACGTACCTTCCATCACTTCAACGGCGTGGGCTGGTATCTCTATTGCGGTGGTTATTCGCGTACTACTGTTTTTAGCTGTATTTGGTGTTATCGCGACAGGCGCAACGTTGGATTCAGCTAACCCGGCAGCCGACGCTTTCCGTCAAGGTGCTGGCCAGCTTGGTTACTTCATCTTTGGCTTAGTACTGTTTGTGGCTTCCATCACGTCTGTGGTGGGTAACTCTTACATGGCTATCTCATTAATTAAGACGCTTTTCCCCGTTGTAGCGCGAAACGAAAAAGCGTGGTGTGTCGGCTTCATTATCCTAACCTCGCTAGGCACGGTTACCATGGACATGCCAATTCTTCTGCTTATGTTAGCGGGTTTAGTGAACAGCATTATCCTTCCTATCGTTTTGGGTACCGTCTTAGTTGCGACAAAACGCAAAGATATCGTCGGTGACTACCAACACCCAATGTACTTAACGCTAACTGGAGCAGCGATTGTTATCGTGATGGCTGCATCGATTTTGACTAACGTCGGTAACTTAAGGGCGAGGTTTAC
>NZ_JAWOVY010000178.1:0-883 GCF_033340155.1 Vibrio sp. 1562 | reverse complement strand
AATAATGCAGGAATTGCGATTCGTACTCATTGTTGTTGGCGCATTAGCCATCGCGGCATTGCTGTTTCATGGTTTGTGGAGCAGTAAGAAAGAAGGCAAAGCAAAATTTGGCAACAAGCCACTTGGTAAGCTGGATGTTGACCAAGGAGATAAAGATTCGGTTGAGCAAGAGCGCAGTTTCGCTCCTGCCCCTGAAGACGATTTCGAAATCATCCGTAAAGATCGCAAAGAACCAGACTTTGGGATGGAAAATACGTTTGATAGTAAGTTTGAGGCAGATCCTTTGCTTGGAGGTGTGGCAGAAGAAAAGCCTTCTGTAAAAGAAGAAGCTGAGGAAATCCCTTCTTTTGTCGCAATGAAAAACGATGTTGAAGATGTAGCAATTCAGCCGTCTGAAGTCGAAGAGCCAATGCAAGAGGTGATTGAAGAAGAGATCATGCCTTCTGCATTTGATGCGTCTAAACAAGAGATGGAAATGGTTGAAGAAGTGGCTCCTGCCGTTGTTGAACAACCAGAAGAGCCAAAGCCAGAGCCGGAAATGCAAGTGATCGTGTTGAATGTTCATTGTGCGGGCGAAGAACCATTTATTGGCACTGAACTTTTTGACAGTATGCAGCAAAATGGTCTTATCTATGGCGAGATGCATATCTTTCATCGTCATGTTGATTTATCTGGAAACGGTAAAGTGCTGTTCAGTGTGGCTAACATGATGCATCCGGGTACACTTGAGCATGGTGATCCCGCAGAGTTTTCGACGAAAGGCATTTCCTTCTTTATGACGTTGCCTTGCTATGGCGAAGCTGAGCAAAACTTCAACTTGATGTTGAGAACTGCACAGCAGATTGCGGATGATATGGGAGGAAATGTTCTCGATGACAAGCGA
>NZ_JAWOVY010000177.1:0-883 GCF_033340155.1 Vibrio sp. 1562 | reverse complement strand
CGCAACGGGATTACTTGCAGCAGCGATCGCCGTATTGACCAACACGGCATCCGCGCCCATTTCCATCGCTCTTGCCGCATGTGAAGGCGCACCAATTCCCGCATCCACGACAACAGGTACGTTCGCTTGGTCAATAATGATTTCTAGAAAATCGTGCGAAGCGATACCTTTGTTCGAACCAATCGGCGCTCCCAATGGCATCACCGCAGCACAGCCAACTTCTTCCAGCCGTTTACATAACACCGGATCAGCATGGCAATATGGCAACACAATAAAGCCATCTCGCACGAGCTGTTCGGCAGCGGCTAAGGTTTCTATCGGATCAGGCATTAAGTATTTTGGGTCGGGATGGATCTCCAGTTTGACCCAATTTGTGCCCAACGCTTCGCGAGCAAGCTGCGCAGCAAAAACCGCATCTTTGGCATTTTTAGCGCCAGAGGTGTTCGGTAGCAAATTCACACCGGCGTGAATCAGAGGCTGCAAAATGTCATCTTGCTGATCATGTACATCCACACGTTTAAGCGCCATCGTCGCGAGCTGTGAACCTGAAACCTGGATGGCTTCGGCCATTAAACGGCTATTAGAAAATTTGCCTGTTCCTGTGAACAAGCGTGATTGAAATTCTTTATCACCAATTTTCAGCATCGACATTATCCCCCTGCGATGGCTTGAAACAGAGAGATGCTATCTCCCTCAGAAAGTACCGTACTCGCCCATTCGCTACGCGGCACCACTTGATTATTAATGGCAAAAACACAGCCCATTTCAGGCAGAGAAAACTGGGTAATGATTTGCTGTAGGTTGGCATTACACTCGACCAGCTGAGCTTGGTCGTTAATAACGATAGCTATCACGTTACCTCTCTCCTTTAACAAAGGAACGC
>NZ_JAWOVY010000176.1:0-883 GCF_033340155.1 Vibrio sp. 1562 | reverse complement strand
GATTGCTCTAGGCTCACTGGCTTGCAACTGGATCTCAAATCATCGAATCGAAGTGGGCATCGTGCCAATCGGTGCCTTAGGCATCACCATCTTCGGTTACTTAATGGCGACATCAGTACCAACTGAGCTACCTGAGTTCGCAAACTTCATTGAATTTGTTCGTTTCGAGCCTTTCTGGCCACTGTTTTTCTATCTGCTCATGATAGGAGCATCGGGCGGATTATTTATCGTCCCACTGTATGCCTTAATGCAGCACCGAGCGAAGGAGACTGAACGAGCGCAAGTGATAGCAGGTCTGAATATCTTTAACTCGCTATTTATGGTGGGCAGTGCGGTCCTTGGCATTATATGCCTAAGCGTAGTAGAGATAAGTATTCCACAACTGTTTGCGCTTCTTGCAGTGCTTAACTTCTTAGTCGCGGCATATATCTTTCTACAAATCCCGATTTTTGTGGTTCGCTTTGCAATGTGGATGCTCACGCACACCATCTATCGTGTTAAACACAAAAATCTGCACAACTTACCTGAGCATGGTGGTGCATTGATTGTGTGCAATCATGTGAGCTACATGGATGCCCTGTTACTGAGTGCCGTATGCCCTCGTTTGATTCGCTTTGTGATGGAAGAAGATTACGCCAACCTGCCGCCGCTAAGAGGCTTTTTACGCCGTGCTGGCGTGATACCAATTTCTGCTAGCAACCGAAGTTCTATTCGTCGAGCATTTAACGACGTCGAAGAAGCTCTCAATGAAGGCCATATTGTCTGTATCTTCCCTGAAGGGCGATTGACCTCCGATGGCGAAATGAACGACTTCATGCGTGGCATCGACATTATTCTGCGTCGAAGCCCAGTACCTGTGATTCCGATGGCATTGAAAGGATTG
>NZ_JAWOVY010000175.1:0-885 GCF_033340155.1 Vibrio sp. 1562 | reverse complement strand
GCTTCAACAACCATTGGTGGTAAGTTTGCAGATTCGATTTCGATTTCGAATACTGTGCTCACAGTTGATAGCACATCCCCGTTAGAGTTTTTGTCCTGCGCCGTTAGAACAATCTCAAAATCACCGGATTTTTCTACGATAGCGGTTGGGTGTAGAACAATTAGGTTACCAACTTGCTCAACTTCAATGCCTGTGCCCGCTAAATTGTGCGTCAGTTTTGTGCTCACAAGGCTTTGGTCTTTGTCTTTGAAAAGACCTTCGATGTTTAGCTCAACGCCATTAAATGCGGCACCTTTTACGATTTCTGGTAGCTTATCCAATTTATCTTCAGCTGCGTCTTCTACGGTTTCGTTGACGGTTAGCTTGTTGTTGACTACCGTTTCAGGCACCAAGTTGTCGCTATTTGGCGTACTATCAGTGATGACTGGACGTAGGCTTGGGTCATTGATGTTTTCGCCAGATGCAACAAGACGTTCCACTTCTTGGTTTGCCGCTTGAGCAAACTCCGTGGCTTTTTTCTCGTAGTTCGTTGGGTTTTGTGCTTTCGAGTCGGTCAGAATCTGAGCGGTTTTATGTAGTTCGGCGTTTTTTGTCGCACCTTCAACAAAGTCACTGTACAGATCAATCGGAGCTTCCTCTGAGCCTCCCAATGCTTTGTTTACGTTTGCTTTCGCGTCTTCTTCAGTAATTGAAGGGTCTTTTGCCATTTCAATCGCCACAAGGTCCGTGATAGGTGAGATCACGTTAGACGATGATGGTGCGCGGAATACGATTTCGTGCGCCATAGCTTGGCTTGGGTGGTCCATATCTACGGTGTAGGTGCCAGCGTATTTCTTGGCATCCAAGGCGATAAGTTGTTTCTGTTTCGCACCGTTTGGAACGAGA
>NZ_JAWOVY010000174.1:0-889 GCF_033340155.1 Vibrio sp. 1562 | reverse complement strand
CCAGTGTGAAAACGGAAAAAGTCGAAAGTGAATCACTGCCTCAATCACTTGAGCTTCGTTTACCACCACTTTCAACCGTGTTCTACAAGCTGAATAAATAATTCAGTCTAATCAAATTCTAAGCCCGTTTTACAATGTAAATCGGGTTTTTTTTGACCTATTTTTTACCTCGAACACTTGTTGTTCCTGATTGAATCAGGCAAGCTCGCTGGTTTGTTTATCATCAATCGCTAATGCATTGGGGAACCACACATGTTGAAAAGGCTTAAGTCATTTCTGTTTAAAATGGTGTTGATATTACTGATTGCCCCAATCGTTTTGGTTGGTGTGGTGAAATATGTCGATCCACCAATATGGGGATGGAAGTTAAGCCGCATTGTTGCGCCACCAAAGAACTATCCAGACAGCAGCCAACACGAATGGGTACCCTTGTCACGTATTTCAAAAAATATGCAGTTAGCGGTGATTGCGACCGAAGACCAAAAATTCCCTCATCATTATGGTGTCGATTTCGAGTCGCTATTCGACGTGATTTCCGAGGCAGGTGATCATGGTCCGTCGAGAGGCGCGAGCACTATTACCCAACAAGCCGCGAAAAATGTGTTTTTGTTTCCTTCTCACTCCTACGTTCGCAAGGCTTATGAGCTTTACTTTGCCTTGCTGATGGAGCTGATGTGGAGTAAAGAGCGCATTCTCGAAGTGTATCTAAATGTGGTTGAATTTGGTCCCGGTATTTACGGCGCTGAAGCGGCGGCGCAGAATTATTTTGGTGTCAGTGCAAAGCAACTCTCGAAGTGGCAAGCAGCGCGTTTAGCCGTGGTGTTGCCAAATCCATATCGAATCAAAGTCTATCCACAAAGTGATTACACTGCTCGCCGCACAAGATGGG
>NZ_JAWOVY010000173.1:0-892 GCF_033340155.1 Vibrio sp. 1562 | reverse complement strand
ATTGCCAGAAACTGAGAATTCTAGCGAGGAATCAGTATCTTTGAATACTTCATTCAAGTCGATCGTGTAGGTCGCGAAATCTTCCGATAACACTTGGTCTGCAATGGCATTTTCTACAGTCGGTGCATCATTAACACGATTCACAATCAAACTGTCACTGTCGCTAGCTGTTGGATTAACACCATCCGATACTGACGCGCTGATAGTCAGGTCTTTAAGGTTGAGTTCATCGTTGTTAACTGCGTCAACACCCGCTTGAGTCAGTTTGACTTCATCGCCAACTAGCGCAAAGTAGCCGTTTGAGTTGTTTTCTAAAGAAACGGTTAATTGGTCTTCAGGCGTGTCAGTATCGCGAACCGTTAAGGTTGCGACTACCATATCAGTGCTCACTGCATCTTCAGTGATGCTCTCTACTGCATCAACCTTGATGGTTGGCGCATCGTTCACTGGATTTACTGTAACAGTTACTTTCGCTTCGTCGGTCAATTGGCCGTCCGTTACGGTGTCAGTGATTTCGGCGTCGCCATTGAAGTTCTCGGCCGGAGTGAAAACAAGTTTGCCATTCACCACTTCAACCGTACCCTGCTCTTTAGGTACAGAGGCTGATTCAATACTCAGCTTGTCGCCATCCACATCAGAATCGTTTGGCAGGACATCAATGGTAACTGCGGTGTCTTCTTGTGTCGTAGCGATGTCATCTTTCGCCACTGGCGCATCGTTGACCGGTGTCACATTGACTTCAACGGTGGTGGATTCAGACACACCGCCAGAGGTGACGATGTAGGTGAAAGTATCTTTACCGACGTAGTTATCATTTGGTGTGTAAGTCACGCTGCCGTCAGGATTGACCGAGACCGTGCCGTTGGCTGGGCCGTTATTGGTATCTAGCGAC
>NZ_JAWOVY010000172.1:0-895 GCF_033340155.1 Vibrio sp. 1562 | reverse complement strand
TTGATGTTACTGAGCGTCTAGAGTTCCTAATGGGCCAGATGGAATCAGAGATCGATTTGCTACAAGTTGAGAAACGCATTCGTGGTCGCGTGAAAAAGCAAATGGAGAAGTCTCAGCGTGAGTACTATCTGAATGAGCAAATGAAAGCGATTCAGAAAGAACTTGGTGAGATGGAAGACGCTCCTGATGAGTTCGAGACTCTGCAAAAGAAGATCGACGAATCAAAAATGCCGCAAGAAGCACGTGAAAAGACAGAGCAAGAGCTGCAAAAGCTTAAGATGATGTCTCCAATGTCCGCAGAAGCGACAGTAGTTCGTAGCTACATCGACTGGATGGTAAGTGTACCTTGGACTAAGCGTTCTAAAGTGAAGAAAAATCTTGCGAAAGCGGAAGAGATTTTGAACGAAGATCATTATGGTCTAGAGCGTGTGAAAGAGCGTATTCTGGAGTACTTGGCAGTTCAAAACCGCATTAACAAGCTAAAAGGTCCAATCCTTTGTCTTGTTGGTCCTCCAGGCGTGGGTAAAACATCGCTTGGCCGCTCAATTGCATCTGCTACTGGCCGTAAATACGTACGTATGGCCCTAGGTGGCGTGCGTGATGAAGCGGAGATTCGAGGCCACCGTCGTACTTACATTGGTTCATTGCCAGGTAAGCTGATTCAGAAAATGTCGAAAGTTGGTGTGAAAAACCCTCTCTTCCTTCTGGATGAAATCGACAAAATGTCTTCAGACATGCGTGGTGACCCGGCTTCAGCGTTGCTTGAAGTATTAGACCCTGAACAAAACAACTCATTCAACGACCACTACCTAGAAGTGGATTACGACTTGTCTGATGTGATGTTTGTTGCAACGTCTAACTCGATGAATATTCCTGGTCCGTTGCTTGATCGTAT
>NZ_JAWOVY010000171.1:0-895 GCF_033340155.1 Vibrio sp. 1562 | reverse complement strand
GGTTGCATTCGATAGATGGCATAATCGAACTGAAGCCGTTGTTCCACGTCTTCGATGGGTGATAATGCACGCCGGATTGCATCTGCAAATTCCGGGTGTTTTGCAACCCAGTCAAACGTCACCTGATCATAGTTGTCCAAGAACAACTGCTTGCACTGCGCAAACTCCTGACCGATCCGGTCAAGCTCTGGAACAATCTGATCAATTCGGTCTTCAGGGACGGCATAGCCACCTAAAAACCGCACACCGACTTGCTCACACAAGCGCTGCGCTTCTTTCTTAAGCCTTTCAAAGTTCGCCAATGCCTCTGGGTCGCAAATTTTTTTACTCCCTAAGCTGGCAACATCCTTCGGTGGAAGTTGGCTGCCATTGGCTAATCTGAAATCTTCAGGCCTTAGTTTTTTTCTACCGCTCCAGATGGAACAGTCGATGTGACAAATCAAAAGTTTGTCGAGGGTTTGAATACTCATAGTGCATCCTCATGCGAGATGGGGACGCACCACTCCCAGCAGGAGCAATGGCCCCCGTTTGGGTGGTAGTAGTTGACGCGCTAATGGCAATACCACTATCAGAAATAGTAATTTTGCGAATCAGGCGACGATCGGTTGAGATCGATTTTCACAGGCATTAAGTCCAGTGCTTCAGCTATCGGGCGAACCCGCTCTAAATCACTGCCTAGCAACCGCAATACATCTTTTTCCAACTTCAGTTGGTCGGATACTTCTATCCCTTCAGGACTCGCTACTGTGAGTGAACACAGTGGTGGTAATTGACGCTTAAAAGCCAGTAACAGCAACAATGGCCACGGGCCATCATCAGTGTTAACAATGCCAGCGCCTTCACCTGACACCATGCTGATTTGATTGGTACTAGGTAATCCGCTTTTGCAAAACCC
>NZ_JAWOVY010000170.1:0-896 GCF_033340155.1 Vibrio sp. 1562 | reverse complement strand
TTGAGGCGAAGTGTAAACCAGAATGTCGAACCTTGGTGAAGACGACTAGTCAAACTGATTTCGCCGCCCATCTGACTAACCAGTTTCTGGGTGATAACCAAGCCCAGGCCCGTACCACCATATCGACGAGATATGCTGGCATCCGCTTGGCTGAATGCTTGGAATAACTGCGCTTGTTGACGCTCTGAAATACCGATACCGGTGTCTCGCACCATAAATTGCAGCTCAACCGAGTCACCTGCTTGTGAACGCATTTCGACGCTAACATCGATGTTTCCGCGCTCAGTAAACTTAATGGAGTTCCCCACCAAGTTGGTCAAAATTTGTTGGATACGTAGCGGGTCTCCGACTAGACCTGGCGGGATCTTCGGATCCACTTTCAAGGTGATCTCCAGACCTTTCTCATGCGCGCTGGTGGCTTGTAGGTTGATTACTTCTTCTAAGCTTTCGCGGAAATCAAATGGAATGTTTTCCAACGCCAGCTTACCGGCTTCCAATTTCGAGAAATCGAGAATGTCATTGATGATGTTTAATAGGTTGTTTGCGGACTTCTCAATGGTTTGCAAGTAGTCGGTTTGGCTATTAGAAAGCTGCGTTTTGAGCATTTGACGAGTAAAGCCAATCACACCATTTAATGGCGTACGTAATTCGTGCGACATATTGGCCAAAAATTCTGACTTCACACGTGCGGCTTCTTGTGCGCGCTTCTTCGCAATATCGAGCTCAACGTTTTGAATTTCTAACTGTTCCAAAGTTTCGCGTAGGTCTGACGTGGCTTGGTCTATACTGTGCTGCATCTCGACATGGTATTCCGATAGCGAAACCGCCATGGCGTTGATCCCGTTTTTCAGTTGGTCTAACTCGCCGTGCATTTTGCCTTCGATACGCACATCCAA
>NZ_JAWOVY010000169.1:0-899 GCF_033340155.1 Vibrio sp. 1562 | reverse complement strand
TCGGCCAGGAAGACTGGCCAAGCGGACTGCTTCTTTGCGGAACTCTTCGGTGTACGCTGGATTACGATGTTTAGCCATAAATCACCTCTCCATTAGACCCTAGATCTAACTTAGTAAAGTGTCTACTAAACGTGGGGTACTTGGAGGCATAACGCGCAGTTAAGGTGTGAGAGACGCAGATCCACCCTAACCTAAAATAAACTCTGATAAATCCGTGCCTATTTGGGCACTAAAACCCCAATGCGTTTCGAATCGCCTTGAACATCTTGTTATTCCGCAACTAAAGTCGGCTATGTTTACGCCTAATCTTTTGATATGACGAGAAATTTTCGGTATGCAGGCAAAAATCGAAGCCGAAGTATTTGGCAGCTCACTACCTTAAATCGCTTTAGCGTCACTCTTTAATTGCTGCGCCATATTAAGGTGCGCTTAAAACGCTTTAAGGCTAGCATGGAAATGACCAATATTCGCCCTTTTCGCCGCTTTTCCACCCTATTACCCCGCCACTTTCACTCTTAGGCTACAACCACGTACATTCAGCCTGAGAGATCCGTTGCGGAAATAACGCCGCATTAAGGTGTGAGCAACGCTACCACGAAACTCAACCACGCCACCGTAAACACAAAACCCAACGATGGAATGAAAAATGCCAAGCGTTGGGAATCACTCTTAAATGCCTTGTTAGCAATCTGTTAACTTACACTATTAACAACTAAACTTATTAACCAGTTAAAATTAAAACCAAGAGCAAATGTAAATATTGAAACTAGAATACTACTAACATACGTATCCTCTAATTTCATTTCATCAAATGAAAGAACTATTTTACGAAGAGAAACGTGTATAAAACCAAGTCGAACTGTCAATGAGAAGATGTATAAAACAATCATAATCAAAGC
>NZ_JAWOVY010000168.1:0-901 GCF_033340155.1 Vibrio sp. 1562 | reverse complement strand
TCGCATTCGATGTGTATGTCTCTTCCGATCACCCATTAGCGGCTCAGCGAATTACCCATATCGATCAACTCAAACAATATCGCCAACTGGTGATACGCTCAAAGAGTGCAGAGCCAGGTAGCCTCAACCAAGCATTGAGCCCAGATATCTGGTACGCTGATAACTACTACATTTTGTTGGAATTAGCGAACAAAGGGTTTGGATGGTGCTTCCTGCCGGAGCACTTAGTCGCAGACTCACCAAACACGTTAAAAAAAGTTGGGGATGATTTCACAAAGCTGGCTTGGCAAGTCAATGTTGACCTGATTCAGCATCAAAAATGGCATTCTGATCCCCTCCATCAACAAGCCAAAGCAGAGCTCATTACTCTCTTTGAGCAAACAGTTAAGTAGGATAAATAATGGCAAACACATTGATTGTAGGTGCAGGTTGGCTTGGTACTCCGCTAGCGCAAGCCTTGTTAGTCGAGGGACATGATGTAGTTATTACGCGTCGTAGCCAAGCTCGGTTAGATGAACGGCCATCCACTATTGCTAACGCCGCCCTGCTTGATCTCAACGATGAAAACGCAGCGCAAAAACTGGATGAAATAATTCAGTCGAATCATATTGAGCGTATTGTTGGTGCGTTTCCACCTGGGTTTCGTAGAGGGTCTGGTCGAGAGTATGCGCAGCAATGGTCAACGTTAGTTAAAGCGGCAAAACAGAATGCGATTGAAAAGCTCGTCATGATCAGCTCTACAACGGTCTACCCTAATTTACCAACGGATATGAAAGAAGAATCCGCATCGCTCGCTCTCGCGCAAACCCCCCCTCACCTTTCCGATAATGCGAAAATCATGCTCGAAGCGGAGCAATCCGTCATCGACTCTGGCATAGACTACGCTATCTTACGTTGCAGT
>NZ_JAWOVY010000167.1:0-902 GCF_033340155.1 Vibrio sp. 1562 | reverse complement strand
CTTGCAGAGCAAGTGGAAGGCATCGGTATCATCGTGGGTGGTCATAGCCACCGTTTGCAAGGTGACTTTACTGCGATTGGTTTGGGTGAAGATGATCCTTATGGTATCAAAGTAAATGGAACCTACGTTGTGCAAGCCGGTTTTCATGCTCTGACCATGGGCCATTGTGTGCTTGAGTTTGACGAGAATGGCCAAGCAACCATGTTGAATGGTCAAAATGAATTACTGTTAGGACGCCGTATTTTCTGGGATTCAACATTGAATCAACAATTGGACCAAGGTGTATTTGAAACCGCTTGTTATTTTATTCACGGCCAACCAAATGTTGTGGTCTGTAAGAAACACCCAGAAACTCAAGCTATTTTGAGAGATAAATACATACCTCGCGTGCGTGCCTTGCAATCGCAGGTGATCGCTCATGTGGAAAGCAAAAAGCGTCATGTCCGTATTCCGGATGAGCTGGGCGGAAGTGAACTTGCCGGTGCGGTCGCTCGCTCTTTCCTTCATAGCTTAAATAAACGCGGGCACAACGTTCAATTTGCAATTCATAATGCAGGTGGCGTTCGTACTTCACTCAATCCAGGTGATATTACAGTGGCAGATGTTGCCGGACGATTATTGCCTTTTGCCGTACCGATCGGGTTTTACGATGTGAAAGGTGCGGTTATTCGTCGAGCTTTAGAAGGTGCAATCAATAACGCACTAAACAACGGCGTAGAAGGCACTGGGTCAGGCAGTTACCCATATACGTACAATCTGAACTTTGACTATCAAGCCGATGCGCCAAAAGGTGAGAGAGTCCAACGATTAGAAATATTTGATGGATACCGCTGGGTAAAGGTTGATGATGACACTTGGTATCGTGGCACCTCTTCGGCTTACACGATGAAAGGCAAAGAAGG
>NZ_JAWOVY010000166.1:0-903 GCF_033340155.1 Vibrio sp. 1562 | reverse complement strand
CAAGGCTTTGCTAAGGGTGTAGAAGAAGACGCAGCTGGCCTACGTACTTTCGCGAAATACAACAAAGAAATTCTCGTTGCGAGCTCGTTCTCGAAAAACTTCGGCCTATACAATGAACGTGTAGGCGCATTCACGCTTGTTGCTGAATCTGAAGAAGTGGCAACAACAGCATTCTCTCAAGTAAAAGCGATCATCCGCTCTATCTACTCTAACCCACCAGCTCACGGTAGTGCTGTTGTTACTCATATTCTAAACAACGAAGAACTGCGTGCTGAATGGGAAGCGGAAGTACAAGAAATGCGTGACCGTATTCAAGAGATGCGCGAGCTGTTCGTAGCAACTCTGAAAGAAGAAGGTGTGGATGCAGATTTCAGCTTTATCGAACGTCAAAACGGCATGTTCTCGTTCTCTGGTCTATCTAAAGAGCAAGTTAACCGTCTGAAAGATGAGTTCGCAATTTACATCGTTGGTTCTGGCCGTATCAGCGTAGCTGGTATGACAAAATCAAACATGGGCCCGCTATGTAAAGGTATCGCAGCGGTTCTATAATCTGTCGAAAATAGACGAAATAAACGAAAGGTCAGCGTATGCTGACCTTTTTTGTTGTTCTTAAATCTGTTGATTACGGTTGATGTTACTAAATGGGATTAAAATACGAACTTCAAACTTAAGCCGACTTCGTTGATGTAATCCGAACTTTCACCACTGTAATCTGTATCACGGTATTGGTAATACAAGCCCGTGCCAATCACATCATGCCATTGGTAATTGAAGCCGATTCTGTACTTGTTCTCTTCAACCACATCACTTCGGTTGGCCTGAATCTGTGCTGACACCATCCATTGTTCATTCAAAAGATAGTTTGCACCAATGGTCACCGCTTGAAGAAACTCGGTGTCAGAA
>NZ_JAWOVY010000165.1:0-906 GCF_033340155.1 Vibrio sp. 1562 | reverse complement strand
CACTTCCCCAAGCTCAAATTGTGGGGCTTGAAATTGAGGGAAACCACCTTGAGTTAGGCCGACTACGGCCACGTCCATTTCTTGTAAGTGCCGTAGCCAAACCGATGCTGTAGTAACCAGTATGGCAAGCATTGCTGCAGGCCAAGTAGGACGGTAGCGTTTGGTTACCAAATAGACCACCACAGTCGCTACACTGAACGCAACGGTTGGCCAATGAAGTCCTGCCAACCGCTGTTGAGGTTCGCATAATCGTTCAAGTAGATAGCGTTGTTCGTATTTCAAACCCACGACTTTCGCAAACTGACCGACAATGATGGTCAACGCCACGCCGTTGAGTAGCCCTAAGAGGATTGGGCGGGAAAGGAAGTCAGCAAAAATTCCCAGTTTGAAGCGGCTGGCCAGTACACACCAAATACCTGTCATGGCTGTCATGGTCATCACGAGCTGCCAGTGTTTGGTTGGGTCGCCAGCGGCAATTGGGGTAACGACGGCGGCGATGACGGCACAGGTTGCTGCGTCCGGGCCAACAATGAGTTGCCGGGAAGTGCCCATTAAAGCGTAAACCAGCATCGGCAGCACGCATGAGTAGAGACCGACGATAGCAGAAACGCCAGTTAGCTGTGCATAAGCAATAGCAACAGGTAGTGCAACAGCAACAACAGAAAATGCTGCTCTAAAGTCGTTCACGAGCCATTCTTTTTGATAGTTTTGAAGTTGAATGAGTCCTGGGAACCACTGAGCGAATAAGAATCTAGCCAACAGATTTTCCATATATGTGGTTGAGATACGGTAAAGTATACATCGTTAATGGGTAAGGTCTGTGAGCTATTTATCACTCATATCGCGATCAATTGGTTTGGCTGTGGTTACAACGGTTGTCTGAGAGTGAGCATCGGATGCGTCGAA
>NZ_JAWOVY010000164.1:0-907 GCF_033340155.1 Vibrio sp. 1562 | reverse complement strand
GAGATCTCCGACGATTACACCTTGATGGTTCAAGATAAATACACCGATGGTAAGTTAATCATCTACGGCACAGATCATGTCAGTAACGATATTCGTACTGTCATAACGCCTTACGATCCAAGAACTCGTCCTTGGTATCAACCTGTCGCCAAAGACGAAAAACCGATGTGGTCAAAAATCTATACCAATGCGGATGAGCGCCAAGACATCACCTTATCTGCTATGACACCGGTGTACGAACACCAAGAATTTGCGGGCGTATTGGTGACGGATATTCGTATCAATACCTTCAACGAGTTTCTACGCGTCATCAAGAAGAACACCAAAGCATCGGTCTTTATCATGGACCAAGAACACCGATTAGTGGCACATTCTGGCCCAGGCAGCGTGGTGTCTTGGGGCACAAAGTTTTCGGATAAAGGCCAACGCTTGTTCGCCTCTGAAAGCGCAGACCCGATCATCAAAATCAGCGCCTCCCGCGTGCGTGGTTTTGACTTGTACCATACAGACCAACCGTACACGTTTGAGTTTGACCACAGCGGCCAACGTATTTTTAGCCGCATCACGCCCTACTACGATCCAAACGGTCTAACTTGGTTCATCGGCACTTCTATCTCGGAATCTGATTTGCTTGGCCTCTTACCGAAAAGCCAAGAGAAAAGCTGGATTGTTGGTATCGTCGTCAGCTTGTTTGGTATCGGCTTTAGTTGGGTCATCTTCGAACGCGTGGCTCGACCAATCAACGCCACTGCCGATGCAGCTCAACACCTAGCAAATGGCGATTGGGATAGCTCAATGCCCCAACCTGGCCGCGTGTACGAAACGACCGTGCTCGCAAAAGCCTTTAATGAAATGGCCAGCAACCTCAAAGCCTCATTTAAGGCGCTGCGCGATCAGCTAGTGTATG
>NZ_JAWOVY010000163.1:0-911 GCF_033340155.1 Vibrio sp. 1562 | reverse complement strand
GGATTTTTCACCATTGGGTTCACCGCGATTGTGCTAGTGAGTCGTTATGCGATGATGTAATCCATTAAACTCTAGTCCAGAAAAAAGCCTCGTATCTGCGAGGTTTTTTGTATTTGGCTTGTGAATAAAAACAAGACGTTATGATGAACAAAAAGTGTTGTATTTAAAATCGCTGATTCAGGTAGTAGAACGATTTAAGAACTAATAACTTAGATTTTAGCGGGAAGAGACAGGGTGGCCTCCGAGTCAAAGACGCCGGAGACCGGGGGGTAGGCTATGGACAGGTTAGCCTAGGTAAGTTTCTAGCTCTTCGCTACCACCGATGTGTTTACCGCCGATGAATACTTGCGGGACGGTCGTACGGCCTGTAATAGCACGAAGACTGACGGAAGTTGCATCTTTCCCCAAAATGACTTCTTCATATTGAAGACCGTGATCAATCAAGTTTTGTTTGGCTTTCATACAGAAAGGACAACCAGGCTTGGTAAATACAGTGATCGATTCCTGAGTTCTGTACTCTGGTGCGATGTAGTTCAGCATAGTGTCTGCATCCGAGACTTTGAACGAATCTCCTGGCTCATTTGGCTCGATGAACATCTTCTCAATCACACCATCTTTTACCAGCATGCTGTAACGCCAAGAACGCTTACCAAAGCCGATGTCATTTTTGTCCACGAGCATGCCCATGCCATCGGTGAACTCACCATTACCATCTGGAATAAAGGTGATGTGCTCGGCTTCTTGGTCGTGTTTCCAAGCGTTCATAACGAATGTGTCGTTTACCGAAATACACAAAATTTCATCAACACCGTGTTCTTTGAACACAGGGAATAGCTCGTTGTAACGAGGTAAGTGGCTAGAAGAACAAGTCGGTGTAAACGCTCCAGGCAAACTGAATACGAGCACGGTTT
>NZ_JAWOVY010000162.1:0-915 GCF_033340155.1 Vibrio sp. 1562 | reverse complement strand
TCCACCCACGCCAATGAGCACCACTCAACAGACAAGCAATACCAATCTAAGTAAAAACATGATCCAATTGAGGCTGTCCAACAACAGAACTGATTCGCTATGGACAGCCTCAACAATATCGACTTTAAAAAACTCGCAAGTCAGCAAAAATCCATTCAGATGAAAATGAGGCCACTGACCCTTACTCATTTCAAATGATGGACACTCACGCACACAAATCGCCAAGTTTCTCAAGGTAAGCCGAACCAGTGTCAATAAGTAGGTTTAAACCTTTCTTGAAGAAGGGCTGGAAGGACGGCAAGAAAAGCCAAGAATAGGAAGACCACCATTCTTAACTTCCGAGCAAAGAGAACAATTGAGTCAATATATAAAAGATAAAGCCAATGGTACACAAGACGGAGAACTGACTGGTTCCGACATCCACGCTTATATCATGAAAGAATTTGGCGAGCACTACCAGCCTGACTCTATCTATTACCTGCTCGACCACATGGGCTTTTCATGAATAACTTCCCGCTCAAAACACGACAACACACTTATGGACTGAAAAAGCAGCTCGCCCAAGAGCCGAGAAACAACAATTTGAGTATGCTTATCTGTTCGGTTCAGTCGTCGCAGAAAAGGAATTGGTGAGGCTATCATTGTCCCTGGGTTAATAAAGACATCATGATAGAGCACTTAAAACAAATATTGGCAGTCACGGAGGAGGGATGTCGTGCCGTCGTTGTTATGGATGGTGCAGGATGACATACAGAAGAAATTGCCAATGACTTTAAAATGTCAGTGTCATCAAACTTTCACCCTATTCTCCAGAGCTAAACCCTATCGAACAAGTATGGCGTTGCTTGAGGCAACGCTATTTAGCCAACCAATCTTTTACAGGTTACGACGACATCATCTCCAAAGTCTGCGATG
>NZ_JAWOVY010000161.1:0-915 GCF_033340155.1 Vibrio sp. 1562 | reverse complement strand
CCGAAGAGCAGGAGATAAACGTCGCCTGTGCCAGCTTAGCGAGGGACTCGGCCTTACCATGCACAAAAGTGTGTTCTCTGTCGGCTGGTTGCAGCGAATAGCGAACCACCACCAAATTCACCACTGAAGCGGCGATGTCCAGCATCGAATCAATAAGCGATGCCAATAGGCTGACCGATCCCGTCACCCACCATGTGATGACTTTTACAATGAGAAGAAGCGTCGCCACTATGGTTGCTGTCCAAGCTGCCGTCGTGACTAAGCGTGCATATTGCTGTTTCATAATCAAAGAGTTAACTCAAACCGTATTTTGAGTATACGTTGAATGCGCGTGAAATCGCCAGATCAAAAAGAGGCAACCTGTGGCTGCCTCTTCATATATATCATCGGATCATGACTTAATTATTGCGGTGTTTTCCCATGCGTTGTTGCATTTGGTCACCACATTCTTGCATGCGCTCGTTTTGCAGTTTTACAAATTCAGCTTTTTGCTCTGGAGTCAGCACGCTCAACATTTGGTGTTTTCTCTCCAGCATTTTCACGCGGTGCTCAGTTTGGCGCTCAACCATCTCTTTCGCTAGAGCAGTGGCTTGCGCTTCATCGAACGTATCCGCTAGCAATAGAGACTGCATTTTCGCGTGATGCGCTTGGCGTTCTGCCATGCGTGCTTCGCGGTTTTGTGAATATTTGCCTTTCATTTCCGCGCGGTTTGCATCACGGAAAGATTGCAGTTGGTCTTTTTGTGCATCAGTTAAGTTCAAATCGCGCATGATGCCGCGGTCCATACCCATACCACATTCATCGCGTGGGCCTTTGTGGTGATCTTTACCGCCAAATGCGAATGCACTCGCAGTGCCTAAAGTTAGAGGTAGAACAACAGCAGCTAACACAAGTTTTTTTGCAGACTTCATAATT
>NZ_JAWOVY010000160.1:0-918 GCF_033340155.1 Vibrio sp. 1562 | reverse complement strand
TCGAGCTTCATCACCAAGAGTGATGGATTAATCGTCTGGTTTTGCCCTGATTTTAGAGGCTAGAGACTATCGAATCACCAAGTAGATAGTGCGTTCCCCGCGTTGGATATTTAGTGCAAGCACACCTTTGTGTTTATCAACAATAGAGCGAAGCTCCGCAAGGTTTTTCACTCGTTGACGATTGACGCCAATAATGATGTCACCTTGTTTTAGCTGGTATTGCGCGGCAGGTGAATTCTCTGCAACACTGGAGACTTTTACCCCTTGGATGGCATCACTCGGTGTAGTGTTACTTAACTCTGCTCCTTTTAGGCCTTCATGCAACGTTTCCGCTTTGGCTTTCATGTTGGTGGACTCGCCAAGAGTCACGTCAAACGACTTGCTCTTACCATCACGAATAACGCCTAGCGTGATCTTCTTACCCGCTCCTAATGTGGCGACTTTAGCGCGCAACTCAGAGAAAGTGTCGATTGACTTACCGTTCACTGAGACAACCACATCACCGGCTTTTAGACCCGCTTTGTCCGCTGCGCTATCGGGCACGACTTGGCTAATGAATGCCCCTTTACTTGACTCGTAACCCAGTGCTTCTGCCAGCTCAGAGGTCACTTCACCACCTTGAACGCCCAACATGCCACGTTTTACTTCACCAAATTCTAAAATCTGCTCAGTGAGGTTTCTCATCATGTTCGATGGGATCGCAAAACCAATCCCGACGTTGCCGCCATTTGGTCCCAAAATGGCGGTATTAATACCGATCAGCTCACCGTTAAGGTTCACCAATGCTCCGCCAGAGTTACCACTATTGATTGCGGCATCGGTTTGGATGAAGTTTTCGAAGTTCTCCACGTTTAAACCACTACGACCCAGTGCAGAAACGATACCCGAGGTGACGGTTTGGCCGAGGCCAAATGGGTT
>NZ_JAWOVY010000159.1:0-925 GCF_033340155.1 Vibrio sp. 1562 | reverse complement strand
TACAGTCGTTGGCGGATGGGCTGCACAGCCGTGATTTTGTCGACCATGGCGTGGATAACCGGCGGTTGGCTAAGTGTGTCTTGGGAACACATTACGCCGATGATGGCATCCGGATTGATAGGGATCTTCATTGGCGACACCGCACTGTTTGCGTGTTTGAATCGCATGGGGCCAAGGCAAGCGGGCCTGTTGTTTTCCTGCCATGCCGTGTTTTCCACCATCTTAGGTTATTTCCTGTTTAGCGAAAGCATGACGGCCATTGAACTGCTTGGTTCTGCACTGGTGTTTAGCGGTGTGGTGATGGCGATATTCTTTGGCCGACGCGGACAAACTAACAATGTGCTCGAGGAAATCAAAGGCAACATTTGGGTTGGAGTCTCACTCGGCCTTACCGCTGCAATATGTCAGGCGCTCGGTGGCATTATTGCTAAACCGGTCATGCAAACCAGTGTCGACCCAATCGCTGCATCGGCAATTCGAATGATCAGCGCGTTCGTTGCGCACTGCTTGTTACTTATCGTTGGTGTAAAAGTTGCTCGCTCCACCCAACGTATTACTTGGCGTGTTTTTGGCATTACGGCATTGAATGGCTTTCTCGCGATGGCCGTAGGTATGACGTTAATTCTTTACGCGCTGCGCGAAGGGAACGTAGGTATGGTTGCACTGCTATCTTCAACCACGCCAATCATGTTGCTACCGCTGCTCTGGGTTTACACTAAACGCCGACCAAACCGATTTGCTTGGTTGGGCGCGGCCCTAGCGGTGATTGGTGCGGGGATTTTGGTTCAGTAATCTTACAAACCAGTCCTTATTACCAGACACAAAAAAGCCCGAGTTTATACTCGGGCTTTTGTCATTCTGAGTCGTCAGTTAATTACTTAACTAGCACATCACCAGACATTTCAGCAGGGAGTTCTAGACCCGC
>NZ_JAWOVY010000158.1:0-925 GCF_033340155.1 Vibrio sp. 1562 | reverse complement strand
TATCGACGGTTAACATTGCAATATCTTTAGGAGCAAAGTGATTGCGGAACAAACGCCACATGTCGGTTTGTAAACTGTCAAGTCCTGCACTCACCATCACAACTGGCAGCTGCTTATCGGTTCTTGGCAAATGCAAGTTAGCGATAATTTTGCGTTTTTGGTAAGGCACCTCAATTTGCTTGATGGTGTATTGAGTTTTCTCAGCCCCTTCAGAATAGGCTTTGTTTGCTAACACCTGAGCCTGAAGCGCCAAGTTGTCGTTTTTTAAATGAGGATAGCCCGCAATGCTGAAACACAACGATGCGGTAAACAGCTCGTCGGCAGCATCCTCACCTTTAAGGTCATTGGCACGTCGTTGGTGTTCCATACCTAACTTGATCCACTCAAACGTCCAGTTACCGCTGTGATACCCCATCACAGTATCTAACCAATCATCGTGAGTACGAGAATGCGTTGACGAAGCAATGCGCGACAACACGCCTTCCATTTCAATTGGAGATAAGCCTTGCCACGCCCACTGCAAGCGACGCAAATGACGATACCAAGCACGATCTTCTTGCTGTTCTCGATCATCAAGAATCTTTTTGCTGGTTGGCATGTATTGAGTGAGCGCGGAGGTTTCTTTCGCTTGCTTATGTTTTACGAACAAAGTCTCGGAAAGATTTTTACTGACGTCTTCAGACATAGGAAGAACCTTTGGCTATTAGCATTAGCTGTAATGATAATAAAAAAAATGCCCCTATAAAGGGGCATTTCTCAATATTCTTCGCTAGCGATTACTTTTGCTTGCGGTTTACTGGCTCTGCGTACTGGATAGACATATCCCAAGGTTGCTCGATCCAAGTGTCTTGCGCGATGTCTACTACGTAGTCATCTAACAATTCTTTACCCGATGGTTTTGCACATACTGCAATCATTTTTGCTT
>NZ_JAWOVY010000157.1:0-929 GCF_033340155.1 Vibrio sp. 1562 | reverse complement strand
CTACAAGGAAGAAATTGCTTTCATTGACAATGGCATTGCTTTCTTCATCGGCGGCGTAGTGCATTTTCGCGCCATGTGCGGCGAAGCCCGCAATTGTGCGGAAACTGTCGCTCACATAATGGCGAGTTTGACGGCGATAGCTTTTCAATTGAGCCTCGGCTGACAGCTCAGTAACAAGCCCGCTTGGGACTTGGTCTTCTAACCAGCTCATGAACTTCACGACAGCCACACCATCGTCCGTCAATGACTGTTCGAGATTGGCTAACTCGGTCTGATTTTTGATGGCTTTCATGTCGGTGACCGGGCAAGCCATTGGCTTTAATGAAAGGTTCTGCTCAATGGAGTTAACCAACAAGCTGTCGGTATAAACCGGGCTAAAAGCAAGCGACAAGCCTTCACATTGCTGATTCAAATACTGGCTGACGTACTCGTAGTGACGAACGCTAACACCTTGCGCAGTCAGCTTCTTCTCTATCTCGGCTGGTAACTTTTGTTTATCGATGAACGCCGTCGCGCGGTCTCGCTCGATGATAAGGTAGGATTCTGAAACCGGGCAGTAAAGCGTGTCAGCGCCACGAATATTCAGTGTCCACATCACATCGTCAAGGGTTGAAACCAATAAACAGTCCGCATGGTTTTCATTGAGCCATTTACGAATATCTGCGAGTTTTTGTTTGGTTTCTACACCAGAAAACGCAACCGGATGGTCAAAAATTTCTGCGCTCGGTCTGCTCGGTCTGCTCGGGCGGTCAGTCCAGATTGGCGTTATCAGATCGAGGTCGAGAACAATCTCGATGTTCTTTGGCTCAAGCGCTTGTTTAAGTTCTTGGTAAAATGCGTAGCTGATCGAGCGTCCATCCACGGCAATCGCGCTGTTTTCGTCGAGGGTATTCGCAAGCCATTTAGGAATGGTGGGGGTTTCCGGCTGA
>NZ_JAWOVY010000156.1:0-932 GCF_033340155.1 Vibrio sp. 1562 | reverse complement strand
GCAGTTCCAACATGTAATTAAAGTCAAATCCCATACGGCTTACCTAAAGGCTAGAGAAAAGAAAAGGTGGAAAACAATGTTCCACCTTCACATGAGTTTATTTTAGGTCGAGAGTTGCGATTGTTCGCATTCTCGAAAGCAAAGTAGCATTACTTCGTGATGTCAGCACCAAACCACTTCACTGAAATCTTTTCTACTGTACCATCTGCACGCATCTCTGCTAGTGCTTTATTCACTTCCGCTTGTAGCTTCTGACCTTTTTCATTGTTGACGAAAGGCCATGCGTTTTGAATGGTTTCAAACGGTTCACCAGCCAGTTCCAGTGGCAGACCAGTTTTCTTGATCAGTTCTAGCGCAGACAAACGGTCCATCACGAAAGCGTCTGCACGGCCAAGCGCAACATCATGCTCGATACCAGTGTCGTAAGTTTTGATGTTGATTTTGCCATCTTTGTCGTATTGGCGTAGTAGCTGCTCAAAGTTAGAACCTAGATTAACCGCAACGGTTTTGCCTGCTAGATCGTCTACACCTTTGATGCTGTCGTTGCCTTTACGTACTGTGATTTGCGCGCCGTCGATCACATAAGGGTCTGCAAACAGGTATTTCGCTTTGCGCTCATCTGTCATGGTGATTTGGTTTGAGATTGTATCGATGCGGCCAGTTTCTAAAAGACCAAACAAACCTGAGAAGTTCGACGTCACGTATTCGATCTTGTAGTCGTTACGCTTACCGATCTCATCCCACATATCCACCTCAAAGCCTTGTAGCTTGTCTTGCTTCACGAAAGTGAATGGGAAGTAACGGCCAGACATGCCCACCTTGACTTCAGTTGCGGCAGTGTCGACTGCCGCTTGAACTGTCGCGGCAGATAGTGCGATGGCTGCAACGGCAACCTTAACCCAGTTTTTCATAATACATCTCCATAATTTTAT
>NZ_JAWOVY010000155.1:0-938 GCF_033340155.1 Vibrio sp. 1562 | reverse complement strand
CGCGCATGGGTTCAACAAATGCCGTGTCTGAATTTTTCCAACCAGTTAGCGCACGGGCCAGTTCTTGGATATCAGTTTGAGAGTAGGTCGGCAGCGGTTTTCCGGTTTTAGGATCACGTTTTACACTGCCATCAAGGTTTAGCTCGTAAAGTCCTAACGTAAAAAGCTGCATCAGTTCTCTGGCAAAGTTTTCATCCGGTAGCGCGCCTGTTGAAGTATTTTCCTTAGTGCTGCCCATCATTGATAGGTAGTTGCCCATCGCCGGGTGAATAGCCACTTCGTGTAGAAGATCACGATAGTTGCCAAAGGCATGCTTCACCAACACATCGTAGTAGTCCACTAGGCCTGTTGGCTTGCTCGATAGTGCTCCGCCATAGCGCGAGACCACGAGTATTTGGCTTAACGCAAATGCCATTCGCTGCCGAAGCTGGTCTTCTGATGTGAGAACAATTTGATACCAAGCATTTTCTCGATTTGCTTGTGCTCCTTTGCTAAAAGGAGTGTCGTAGAGAGGACGATGATAGGTCGCCGGAAGAAGAAGTTGTTGTTTGATCCAACTTTCAATGCCAACTTCTTCGACTTGATCAATCAAGGCTGGCGTTGGTCCAAACGTACTTTGATAAAGAAAGCGCGCATTGATGAAGTTAGCGGAATCCTCTTCTGAGGAAGCGGGCCCTGCATAGCAGAGCAACATGGCTAAGAATCCTAGCACCCAACAAGAAATTCCATTTTGTTTCTGACGTCTCATAGTTAACTCGCTTACCCAAAGGAACGACTTAAATCCATTTAACGGGAGTAGTGACGCTCGTGTGAGCTTTAAAATAAATTTAGAAAAATCAAGCAGCTGCAGAGGTGAGTATAGTCGCTATAAGTGACTAATAAAAAACACAATTACTGAAAATAGTACGAGTTTGTAACGACAGGAATTGGTAATTTGA
>NZ_JAWOVY010000154.1:0-942 GCF_033340155.1 Vibrio sp. 1562 | reverse complement strand
TGACGGTGAGCGAAGACGGTCATACCATCACAGGCGAGCGCGATGCAGCGCACTTCTCTGGCTGGGCGAAAAACCAAAAAATCTTCTTCTATGCGACTTTCGATAAGAAGATCAAAGACGTCTACATCCTTGCCAATGGTAAGCCTGTTGACGGCCTAACGGCAGAGCACGTTTCTGAATTGATTTACGATGACCAAGGTAATCCAGTTAAGCGTGTCAAAGCGGACGTCACTGCCTACATCGAATTTGAAGATGAAGGCTCACAAGAGTTGAATGCGCAAGTGGCGTTGTCTGCGGTTGACCCACAAGGCGCGGAAAACAACTACGATGCCGAAGCGAATGTCTCTTTCTATACTGCACGTAACAACGCGCGTGAGAAATGGGCAAAAGCACTCAACTTCTCAATTGAAGGGGGCACGGAAGATCAGAAAGAGATCTTCTACACTGCGCTTTACCACACCAAGATTGCGCCGATGGTGCATCAAGATGTAGACGGTCGATTCCGTGGCATGGGCAAAGGCTCAATTCGTGAAGGCGAAGGGGAATACTCCATCGCTTACGGTCAAGCAACAGAAGAGCAACCAAACTTTTCGGTTTACTCTTTATGGGATACCCAACGTGCATTACACCCACTAAAAACCATCACAGAACCAACCCGCGCGGTGCAATACGCGAAGAACCTAGTTCAGAAGTACACTGAAAGCGGCTTACTACCGAAATGGGAGCACTTAGGTGACGAAACAGGCACCATGGTTGGCTACCCAGCGGTAGCTGTGATTGCGGATGCGATGACCAAATTCCCAGAAGAGTTTACTCAACAAGAGAAAGAGCTGGCGCTGAAAGCCGCGATCGACTCTTCGACTTACGACAACTACCCTGCATTGCAAGCAGATTGGGATCAAGGCGTATTGGATCGCACTTTAACCAAGCACATCGATTACA
>NZ_JAWOVY010000153.1:0-946 GCF_033340155.1 Vibrio sp. 1562 | reverse complement strand
TGCTAACGCTGTTTGGTGCTGAACAACACTTGCTTGAACCGAATCAATTGCCGCTTTACCGGCTTGAATCGAACCTAAGACAAGGGCAACAACCAATACCAAGCGAAAAAGTGAGGCTGATTTAGTCATGGAAGATCTCCAAAAAAAAGACGAGACCTTCCCCCTGACGGGAGAATAATCCCGCCAGGGTTAGTAAAATGAATGCGTGGCGCTAAGAAGCTAAAGGCTGTGTGAGCGCTTTGGCTGCTTGTTGCTGAGCATTAAAGATTTCTTGCTTCGCAAACGTCAGCTCAACACCTTGAAAATGTTCATTGGCATATTCCAATGCACTATTCCAAGCGTTTGAAGCTTCCGCCCGCTCGATAAGCTTGTAAACAAGCCCTCGGGTTCGATCATCAACTTGCTCGGGTGGAATCACAGATGGCTCAACAACGTGTGTTGCTTGGCCTTCGATAATTCGCTCCGCTTCGTCTTGATCGAAAATTCCCACAAAGCCAAACGCAATGCGGGAACACTGGATCATGGATTTATGTCTTAGCATTCGCTTAGTGTGCGTCTGCCATGGACCATCTACACGGTAAGGGCCATTTTTGCCATTACCTTCAAAAGGCGGTCGATAGACTTCATCCAGATACTCAGTGATTTTGACTGGGTGCGAACGGTCGCGCCGATAGATGATGCATTCCATCCATTCAGGGCATTCTTTCGCGCCATCCAGTGAGACTTTGTTTTCTGAAGTCTTGAACTCCATGCCATCAAACTGGTCGTGTTGATTGATGATGCGAGACCATCCATCGACACCTACCACTGGGATAATCCCAGCTTGTTTATCAGGGAACGCAAAAATCTCTTTGGTGAAAGGGTTCAAACCGTACTGATCTGCAACCACCAAGAGCGCCATCATCTGCTCATTGGTCGGTGCACTACCGTCACGTTGCTTGAATGC
>NZ_JAWOVY010000152.1:0-950 GCF_033340155.1 Vibrio sp. 1562 | reverse complement strand
AACCAGATAATCCGATGAGATGCCGGTCTGTCTCACTCTCATGCAAAGGTAAGATCAACCATTTAATCCGCTTACCCTAAAGAAAGTAACGAAAAAATTAGTTCTATTCATGTAGCTTGGCCAAAAATGACAGTTAAATTCATTTTAATGATTTTGATAGAAAATACAGCAAGATGAAGAGCCCCTTCGAGAGGGGCTGGTTGATGGGAGCCTAGTTGGCTAGTTGGCGGGGTTATCTGTTTCCTCTTCAGTGATATCGTCATCGGTTGAAGGCACCGCTTGCTCAACTTCTGCTTCTTTACCCTTAGCTTGGGCTGATTTTCGTGCTCGAATTTCGATATCAATAATGCGTCGTGCAAGTTTGATAATGCGCTGTTGCCATGCGTAGTTGCCATCAACGCGTTGCTTGTTGCTAAGCACGCTAGACAACCAGAGAGTGTCCATTGAGATCATTAACGCATCGAGTTTGCGCACTAAGCCGACAAACTGGCCAACCTGAGGCGAGCTTATTTTGGCGTTGAAGGTAATCGGGTCGGTGTAGTCAGGTACTTCATCGATACCGTTGGACTCCATCAATTTGTCTAAACGAGCTTGTTCGTTGTCTACCGCCTTAGCGCAATCCTCGATCAACTGGCTAATGATCTGTTCCACTTCATCAATTTCGTTCTCATCGCCGATGATGCGCAGGATGACATCGATTCCGTAAAGCGCACTGACCGTCCGTCTAAAAACACGGTCAACGACACGTTGCGCCTGTAAGCTATTAATTGTGAATGATTGTTCAAAGATGGGTTTTGAGTAATTGGGTCTTGCTTGGGCCATAAGTTTGCTCCTGATATGACAATAATCAGTCCCTAGCCTAATCCTCTGTGCGGTAATGGCCTTTCAGCTAGGTGGAAGAATTGAGCATCTTTCTAACTATCCTGTCTGGATAAGACGGTTACACTGAC
>NZ_JAWOVY010000151.1:0-952 GCF_033340155.1 Vibrio sp. 1562 | reverse complement strand
TACAAGAGATCGTCGGTCAATTCAAAACTGCATAGTCACTCACGTCATTCTTATCTATTCAAGCCCAGCGCTCATCGCTGGGCTTTTTTAATGTCATTTGCCGATAAAAACCGGAGCTTGGGCAAGGTTCTTTAAATTGAGGCCTTCATAGCCCTCTTCCAACGCTAAGCCTCTCTATTTAAAAAGAATCGCTTGTAGATAAAATGCTAAGCTCTAAAAAGAAATCGTTATGGATGGCGGTTAGCGACGGGTTAGCGGGCTCAATCAACACCTTCCCGTTCGCAAGTTATCTATTCATGCATTACTTCTTCAAAGGAAGCACCGCACTATGAAGCGAATCATTTTTGGCACATTGGTTATTGCCCTTTTAAGCGCCTGTTCAAAAGATAACACGCACCAAGCGCTTGGCACTTTAGAACGTGACCGCGTAACGTTTACTGCCACATCTAATGAGATAATTAGAGCCCTTCCTGTCAAAGAAGGCAGCTTGGTCAGTGAAGGGGAAGTGTTGGTTCAGCTCGATACCAAGAATCAACAAGCCGTTCTTGCACACGCCGTTGCCGAGCAAGCCAAAGCGGGAGCGTATTTGCTTAAATTGACCAATGGTGAACGCCCAGAAGACATTGCTGCTGCATCGGCACGCGTAGCCCGAGCGGAAGCGCAGCTCACCGAAGCGCAGAAAAACTATCAACGCAAAGCAGAACTGGTGCGTAAAAAGCTCATCAGCCAATCCGAAAAAGATTCAGCTCTTGCGGCAAGGGACTCGGCGAGAGCCGAATTAGACTCAGCAAAAGAAGAGTTCAGTAAGCTCACCGCAGGTTCTCGCCTCGAAGACATCGAACAAGCTAAAGCCGCTTTAATGGCGGCAAAAGCCGAAGTGGCGTTGCAAGAACAGAAACTGGCAGAACTCACCATCACGGCCACGCGTGACGGTACGCGCGATAATTTGCCT
>NZ_JAWOVY010000150.1:0-953 GCF_033340155.1 Vibrio sp. 1562 | reverse complement strand
GATCTTCAACAAGAAATCCAAGAAGCGTTGGACTCAAACCCATTATTGGAAGTTGAAGAAGGCCACGAAGAACCTCAAGCAAATGGTGAAGACAAATCAGCACTCGAAACTGCTGACAACAGTGCCAACGAGCCAACAGAAATCGAAGTTCCTGATAGTTCTGACGTCATCGAAAAGTCCGAAATCAGCTCAGAGCTTGAAATCGACACAACTTGGGATGATGTCTACAGCGCAAATACGGGCAGTACCGGTTTAGCGTTAGACGATGATATGCCGGTCTACCAAGGCGAAACCACAGAATCGCTACACGATTACCTGATGTGGCAACTCGACTTAACGCCTTTCAGTGAAACCGACCGTACGATTGCCATTGCCATCATTGATGCGATTGACGATTACGGCTATCTGACTCTATCTCCTGAAGAGATTCACGAAAGCTTCGACAACGAAGATATTGAGTTGGATGAAGTCGAAGCCGTGCGCAAACGCATCCAACAGTTTGACCCGCTTGGTGTGGCATCGCGGAACCTGCAAGAATGCTTACTCCTGCAACTTGCAACCTTCCCAGAAGACACGCCTTGGCTTGCGGAAGCCAAAATGATTCTTGCCGATCACATCGATCACCTTGGTAATCGCGATTACAAACTGGTCATCAAAGAAACTAAGCTAAAAGAAGCGGATCTACGCGAAGTATTAAAACTGATCCAACAGTTAGATCCTCGTCCGGGCAGCCGCATTACCCCAGACGACACAGAATACGTCATTCCGGACGTATCGGTATTTAAAGATCATGGGAAATGGACCGTTTCCATCAACCCTGACAGCATTCCAAAGTTAAAAGTTAACCAACAATACGCTCAATTAGGCAAAGGCAACAGTGCGGATAGCCAGTACATTCGCAGCAATTTGCAAGAGGCAAAATGGTTAATTAAGAGCTTAGAGAGCAGAAACGA
>NZ_JAWOVY010000149.1:0-955 GCF_033340155.1 Vibrio sp. 1562 | reverse complement strand
CGGTACAAAAAGGGACATTAAAAACGCTGGCACGACATAGTTGATTAGAGAAGGGACAAACAATGGCATGAATTCAGAGAACCGCACGTGCCCAGCTTGCCAAACCATCAAGGTTGTAATGTCACCAAATGGGCTGAATGCCCCGCCCGCGTTGGCTGCGATAACGATGTTGATGCAAGCAAGATTGACGAACCTTGGATTGTCGCCAGACACTTTCATTACCACCGCGCACATCAAAAGGGCCGTGGTTAAGTTATCGGCGATTGGAGAGATGACAAACGCCAGAAAGCCTGTCAGCCAAAACAGTTTTTTGAACCCGAACCCTTTCCCGACCATCCACGCTTGTAGAGCATCAAAGAGTTTCCGCTCTTCCATCGCGTTTATGTAGGTCATTGCGACGAGCAAAAACAGCAGCAGCTCGGCGTACTCAAGTAGGTTATGTTCCAACGCCGCTTTTGCCACGTCTTGCTGGTGGTGCTGGGCGAAGGTGTAACCAATCAAAATCCAAATCAGACCTGCCGCGAGAAGTACAGGTTTGGATTTTCTCATCTTCAAATACTCTTCGAGCATGACCAGAATATAAGCGATCGAGAAAAGAATGAGAGCGATATAGCCTACGGCGGAGTTCACCAGATTAAGATCACCGGATGCCGCTGCAAAGCTGGAACTTGAGAACAACAAACAGCAGAAAGCCACAATTGGATAGATTGGCATAGACATTTCTCCCTTGTCTTGTTGGAGAAATATTAGCCATAAATTAAGGGGTTAGTTGTGAGAGAGTTCGAATTAACAGTAGGAGTTAAGATTTGGGTAGCTTGCGCCACTATTTTCTGAGTGACGCAATGCTCGCCGCGCCAAATAAGATCGCAACAGCGTATAAACCATAAGTTAGCCAATGGCTAATTTCTAGAAAAGGAATGAGTCCCTGACCTGCCCACATACAGCCTCCGTTTAA
>NZ_JAWOVY010000148.1:0-956 GCF_033340155.1 Vibrio sp. 1562 | reverse complement strand
ACATCTGCCATCGGCACAACGATTTGTGGGTCTTCCTCTTTCGGGGTCAACCACAAGGCCGCAGCACCGACCACAAGCGCGAGTAAAATCATGATCGGAGGGAAAAAGCTGTTCATCACAGACTGAACAAAACTTCGCTTTAGTTTGTCGGGCATCCTTTCCCCTCCATATCAGATTGATTGTTTACGCGTTCGCGGTTTTCATCTTCTTCGCGTTACGGTTAGTAATGATCGCTTTCGCGAACAGAGATCCAACTAACATCGCAAGGAAGAACACTACAATGCTCACGTTGCCTAATGCCAGACTCGCAACTGCAGGGCCAGGGCAAATACCTGCCAAACCCCAACCTAAACCAAAGATCGCCGCACCAGATAGCAAACGTCCGTCGATGTTCTTATTGGTTGGTGTGCAAAACGCTTCACCGCTAACTGATTGTTTTCTCGGCTTGATGATTAAAAAATAGCTTGGCATGAATACCGCGAGTGCGCCGCCCATCACAAAAGCCAAACTTGGATCCCAACTGCCAGAAATATCTAAAAATCCAATGACTTTAGCTGGGTCGATCATGCCGGACACCGCCATGCCCATACCGAATAACACACCGCTCAAAAGAGCAGAAAAACGAAAAATAGTCTTGTTCATGGAATCTCTCTTAAACTAGGTGAAGTCGAACGAATACCGTTAGGCCAGCGACGGCCATAAATACACAGGTCGCCACAATAGAGCGCTTAGACAAACGGCCCATGCCACAAATGCCGTGTCCGCTAGTACATCCGTTACCCAGTCTGGTCCCGATTCCTACCAATAAACCAGCGGCAATCACCATCCCTAAAGAAAGGTTCGCGGTACTAGGAACCGCAACGCCCAACATCAGAACGCTAATCAAGCCACCAGCTATCATTCCAACCGCAAAAAGCAATCGCCACGAATAATCGCCTTTTTTCGGTGACATAATG
>NZ_JAWOVY010000147.1:0-961 GCF_033340155.1 Vibrio sp. 1562 | reverse complement strand
AAAAGAATAAGCCCGAAAGCCATTCAGGCGCTTCTCGGAAATCAATTAGAGGACAAAAATGAAAACGATTAAAGCAAAAACCATTGCCCTAGTGATAGCCATGTCCGCAAGCACTTCAGTCTATGCGTTTCCGGGCTATCAGTGGGAAAAAGCAGCACATAGCGTTGGTATTGATCCAGTCATGCTCTACGCCGTTGCCTTGGCTGAGTCGGCCTCACATCGTGGTCTCAACATGACCAGTCCATGGCCATACGCAATTCGCAATGGTTCAAACGCAACCTACGCCAAATCTAAGACAGAAGCAGAGCAACTGTTAAACCAGGCACTGCAAGAGACTGAAAAATATCAGCTCGATATTGGCCTTATGCAAATCAATTTGCATTGGCATGGGCATCGGGTGAGCTCAGCAGCGGAACTGCTAGACCCCATCACCAACCTTACGGTCGGCTCAAGTATTTTGGCCGAAGCAATCAAGTCTTCACCAAATGATTTAGAGCTTGGCATAGGCCGCTATCACAGTTGGAACGAAGAGCGTGCACGCTGGTATGGGCAAAGAGTGCTTTCTATCTATCGCAATATTTTACATGAACTGGAGGTCCGTCAATGACAACCAATCAACAAGACTTCTATCAATTAAATTTGGCGTACCTACACGCAGCACGAGAATTGGCGCGAATTGATCCGCAAGAGGCCGTCTTGCGCTTTGGACTTACACGCGACGTGGTTGATGCTCTGATTAATGCTGGTGTTGACGACCTGCAACGAGTGGCGACCTCATCATTCATGCTGTTTCAACCAAGGGGTAACCAAAGCCAACTGATTGAGATGGTGAAGAGCAAAGGCACAGGTATCCCAAGAATCGCTTATTTATTATCAACCCTAAACAACAAGGGGGATGCATGATTGATAACCTGTCCAAAAGTGAGCTATTTACCCGAGCCTCGCTGCTTATTAAATACGG
>NZ_JAWOVY010000146.1:0-966 GCF_033340155.1 Vibrio sp. 1562 | reverse complement strand
TGACAGACACAACAAGACTGTTCCACGCGTACTCACGGAATTCTGGTGTCCAGCTTTGCTCAAAGTAAGTAATGGAGTAATCAATCAACTGAAGTAATGGCAAAATGAACGCCACAGCAACCAGCCCCCAACACCACACCAGTGCCGCCCATTTTTTCCAGCCACTTAACTCGTAACGAAAATCTTCATGGCTGTTAAATTGGCTTTGGAATAGTTTCTGCTTTCTGCGGCTATAGCGTTCTGTACTGAGTAGCAGCACAACAATCAACAGCATAATTGCGGAAATTTTAGCGGCCGCGTTAAGGCTAGAATAACCAAGCCACGTGTCGTAAACCGCTGTCGTTAATGTGTTAACGGCGAAATAGCTGACAGTGCCGAAGTCCCCAATGGTTTCCATCGCCACCAGCGACAAACCCACGGCAATAGAAGGTCGCACCAAAGGCATCGAAATACGCCAAAAGCTCTCCCAAGGTGAGCATTTCAGCAAGCGGGCACTTTGCAGCAGTGAAACATTCTGTTCCATAAACGCCGCGCGGCACAGTAGATACACGTATGGGTATAACACCAGAGACAGGACAAAGGTCGCCCCCGGTAAGGTTCGAATATCAGGGAACCAATACTCGCCAGGTCCCCACCCGGTGACATCACGCAGGAATATTTGAATTGGACCAGCAAAGTCGAACCAATCCGTAAATATGTAACCAATAATGTAACCCGGCATTGCCAATGGCAATACAAGCGCCCACTGTAACCACTTTTCCGTTGGCAACTTACACATTGCCATCAACCAAGCGCTTGGAATACCGAAAATAAGAGAGAGGCCCATAACCCCAATCGTTAAGACGACGGTGTTATAGATATAGGTTGGCATCACCGTCGACATCAAATGTGTAAACAGGTTATCCGTTTCACCAATTGCGGTGTAGAAGATCGCTAAGATCGGCAAAACCAGTAACAGAGTTATCG
>NZ_JAWOVY010000145.1:0-967 GCF_033340155.1 Vibrio sp. 1562 | reverse complement strand
CACGATTACACGAGGTTCTGGCCAACCTTTTAATTCGTAGTGATGATGAATTGGTGCCATGCGGAAAATGCGTTGACCGCGCAGCTTGTATGAACCGACTTGGAGGATTACAGACAGTGTTTCCATAACAAACACACCGCCCATGATAACCAGCACCAATTCTTGACGAACCAAAACAGCGATAGTGCCTAGTGCACCACCTAGCGCAAGAGAGCCTACATCACCCATAAATACTTGTGCTGGATAGGTGTTGAACCATAAGAATCCAAGACCCGCGCCCACAATCGCCGTACATACCACAACAAGCTCAGAGGCGTGCGGTAGATATGGGATGTGCAGATATTCAGAAAAGTTAACGTTACCAGTCGCCCAAGCGATAACGGCAAAGCCTGCAGCAACCAGTACCGTCGGCATGATAGCCAAACCATCTAAACCATCAGTGAGGTTTACCGCATTACTGGTGCCAACAATCACGAAGTAAGTCAGAATGATGTACATCAGACCAAGCTGTGGCATCACATCTTTAAAGAATGGCACGACAAGCTGCGTCGCTGCTGTGTCTTTACCATAAGCGTATAGAGCAAATGCCACAACAAATGCGATCAAAGACTGCCAGAAATACTTCCAACGCGCGATCAAACCATCGGTGTTTTTACGCACCACTTTACGATAATCATCGACAAAGCCAACGGCGCCATAACCTAGCAATACCGTCAGTACCGCCCAAACATAAGGGTTGGATAAATCAGTCCACAATAGAATCGTGATCGAAATAGCCGCCAAAATCATGATACCGCCCATAGTAGGAGTACCACGCTTGCTAAAGTGAGACTCAGGGCCTTCGTTACGCACAACCTGACCAATTTGAAGCATTTGCAAACGCTTGATCATGATAGGTCCCATCCAAAGAGAAAGACCTAGGGCAGTAAGTACACTGAGAATTGCTCGAAAAGACAGGTATTCAAAC
>NZ_JAWOVY010000144.1:0-971 GCF_033340155.1 Vibrio sp. 1562 | reverse complement strand
ATGTCCACACGACATTGCGCTGCATAGCCTGTTGCACTAACCATCAGCAATGAAAGTGTAAGAAGTTTCTTCATGTCATTCTCTTATCTTCAAAGTAACTTCTGTTAAACATAACACTCAGTTATACATTTGATGTCAGAACACCGTCACGACTTCGTAACAAGTTGTTTTATCGCCAATTTTCATCTCAAACTCTTCGCCTTCCTCTTTGCCAAGTAACGCTCGTCCCAATGGTGATTTCGCTGTTAAGACAAAGACTTCCTGATCTTGCCAAGCCACCGTTAGTCCACCAGAGCACGGACCGATGAAAAAGCGTTTTTCGATATTATTCTCATCGACGAGAACCACATACGCGCCTACACCTATTGGCGCATCCGTAAAGTCGCGAATAACCATTGAACGATACTGACGCAATTCGTCCTCACTCTCTTGCACTCGCATTGCTTGGCCGTGAGCAAGATAGGAAGCCTCTAATGCAAGCGTGTCGTACTTATGCTCGGGCACAGTTTCTTCGTCCGTTGCGGCATCGATGGCTCTTTGGGTGGAAGCGTGTGCAATTCGAAGTTTTTCTTCCAATTGATAAATGATGATTTGGATTAACTCAGCTTTGTTCATACTTTTTGAAGGCGCGCTCAGTAGGCAGGATATGTTAATGTACCCTAGTCTATCACCGAAGAAAGGTTTCCCTAACATGCAAAGTACCCAGTTACTACAAACGCTTCAATCCGTGTTTGGTTTTGACTCATTACGCCAAGGCCAACAACCAGTTATTGAATCGGTCATGAATGGTTACTCTGCAGCAGCAATATTTCCAACGGGCTCGGGCAAATCTCTTTGTTATCAACTCCCCGCCACCATGCTGCCCAACCTCACTTTAGTGATCTCGCCATTACTGGCACTAATGAAAGATCAGCTGAGCTTTTTGCAAAGCAAAGGGATCGCCGCCGCTTCTATCGATAGCAGCCAAAGCA
>NZ_JAWOVY010000143.1:0-972 GCF_033340155.1 Vibrio sp. 1562 | reverse complement strand
GGGCGTCCCATCTCGTCAAAAGGCTTAACTTTGAGTACATGAATATTCTCAATCTCTTGAACGCCCTCGTCTGCGTACTTGTCTAGTAAGTTGTTCAATACCTGCTGAGCCGTTTCACCGTACTTAGTGAAGTAGTTGCGCTTTTTGACGTTGTCAGCGCGTTCTTTTCTGGTGAGTGCTGGTTGGTCATACACGACATGACAAATCATGTCGAATGGGTCGAGATCTTTGCCGACTTCCAGCTCTAATGCTTCCCAGATGATGCCTTCCTCTGCCAGTTCATCAATGATTGCTTGTTTTTTATCGGCATCTTGCCAGCGCTTAACAAAGTCATCCATCGAGGTGAACTGTTTTGCCATCGTCTTGCGGGTATAGTCTTTGAATGATTCAGTTACGAGTTTACCGTCGGCATCGTAGTATTGAACACGCTCGGCAATGGCTTTCACCGTTACACCATTGACATGGAACTTTCTAACTCGGTTTTCATCCTGCCAATCATCGTCGGAATTGCTACCGTCAGAAGGAGATGAACCTGAGTTGTATGAAGCCTCTGGTTCTTGGATGCTTTCAGGGTCGATATCTTCCCCTTCAAATGGATCATCTTGTTCAAGTTCATCCTCACCATCGATGATCTCATCGAGTCCTTGATCGGTTTCAAAGTCTTCTGGTTTTGTCTCTTTAACTCGCTCAGGGACACCATCAAAGCGCTCATCAGCGAACAGTTCAGTCGCTTTTTTAAAGTCGAGAATGGTAAACCATAGCTTTCCGTAACGATCATCAATACGAGTACCACGACCGATGATCTGCTTAAACTTGGTCATCGACTGAATGCCCTGGTCAAGAACAACCAGTTTACAAGTTTTTGCATCGACACCTGTTGTCATGAGTTCTGAGGTGGTCGCGATAACAGGGTAAGCCTTTTTGGGGTTGATGAAGTTATCAAGCTGAGCTTTGCCGATTTCATCATCACCT
>NZ_JAWOVY010000142.1:0-972 GCF_033340155.1 Vibrio sp. 1562 | reverse complement strand
ATTTTACTGAAGCTGACGGCTTAGCAACGTTAAAACAAACATTGAACTTGTATGCATTTGCAGGCACTGCCGAAACAAAAGCCGTTATAGATGCTCTAGTCAAGCTAGAGTTTGAACATACAACCGGTAGGGTTAGTCAGAAAGGAAAAGTTGGTTTTGCACATGGAGTAAAGCTGGTTCTAACAGTATCCGATCAGATACTGCCAAAAGAGCAGATCTTTTTATTGGGTAGCGTGTTATCTGTTTACTTTGCTCAATATGCGGAGATTAACGTGTTTACGCAGTTAGAGATTAAGTTGAAATCAACCAGCAGCTCCTTTCACGTATGGCCTGCGCTGACAGGTGATAAGGTGTTGTTATGAGCTCAGAGGACTTCTACCGCGAACTAAAGCAACGTTCTTTGTTTGAAGCTATTCATCTTATTGAGCAAGAGCTTTTGAAAGTTGAATCGCAAATTGGAACAGATGCATTACCCAAAAACGAGAAACTCAACTTAAAGGTCAATGCGTCTTTAGGCTTTGAGAATGCGCAACTCGTTTCTACTAAACCATTAGGTAAAGATAAATTAGCGCTTGAGACAAATTTGATTGGCTTGACGGGGGAGCAGGGTGTACTGCCTCAGCATTACAGTGAGCTTGCATTACATCGACTGAAAGAAGGCGATCATGCGATGGTGGACTTCTATGACATTTTTAACCATCGGCTTTTATCCCTCTATTATCGAAGTTGGCAGTTGAGTCAGTTAACCATACAAGCGCGTGCGCATGCAAAAAATCAGCGCTCCCCATTAACTGATTGCATGTCGTCATTGACTGGCGATGGGAATGATCTAGCACTGCATTATGGCGGCATGTATGCATCTCCAACACGAAGTAAAGGTGCATTGAAGAGCATTTTGGAATGTTTGTCTGGTTGCCAAATTCGTATTCACGAGTTTCAAGGTCAATGGATGCGACTGTCTAAATCTGAACA
>NZ_JAWOVY010000141.1:0-975 GCF_033340155.1 Vibrio sp. 1562 | reverse complement strand
TGAAAGAAAGCCGCTTCCGCGATCGTTTTGATGCGGTTGTTGTCGCCATTCGTCGTGGACATGAGCGTCTAGAAGGTGGATTGGGCAGTATTACCTTAGCTCCGGGCGATACTTTAGTGTTGGTGCCGGGCAAGCGTTTCGAGTCTGAGCGTCGAGCGCACCGTAAAGAATTTGTGTTAGTGCACGACTTAGATTCCAGCGCACGTTTGGACTCCAATAAATCGACGATTGTGTTGATTGGTTTTGCTGCGGTTATCGCCTGTGCACTACTAGAACTTGTGCCGATCATTAAAGGGCTCGCGGTATACATCATTGCACTCATTGCGTTTGGCATAGTGCAAATCTCTGAGCTTCGCCGCCGTTTTCCCATTGATATTGTGGTGATTGTGGGCTCTGCGCTCTCTATTGCGCAGCTGATGATTTCATCGGGCTTGTCCGTCAGGATGGGTGAGATGTTTATCGAAGCCTTTAACGGCTGGGGCGTATTTGGTGCGCTGGTGGCCACATACATCATGACCTTGGTGCTGACTGAATTGGTGACCAACAATGCCGCTGCCGCGTTAGCATTTCCGATTGGCTATAGTATGGCTGTCGGGTACGGGGTGGATCCGATGCCATTTATTATGGCGGTATTATTTGGCGCAAGCGCGAGCTTTATTTCTCCCTACGGGTATCAAACCAACTTGTTGGTTTACAGTGTAGGTAATTACAAATTGACCGACTATGTGCGAATTGGTGTGCCGATTTCGATTGTGTATTCCGTATTGGTACTGACATTGATACCGGTCTTCTTTCCGTTTTAATTCCGATAAATACAAGGATTCGTTATGACCGCTGAAACACCGGTAAAAGATGAAAACATTGTCTGGCATCAGCACACGGTTGATAAACAGTTTCGTGCTGAGCTGAAAAAACAGAAACCAGCAGTGCTTTGGTTTACTGGTTTATCTGGTGCAGGTAAGTCAACCGTCGCGG
>NZ_JAWOVY010000140.1:0-976 GCF_033340155.1 Vibrio sp. 1562 | reverse complement strand
GTACATGAACACACGCGGTTATCACTGGAACATCAAAGGCCACCAGTTCTTTGAATTGCACGTAAAATTTGAAGAGATCTACACAGATCTTCAAACCAAAATTGATGAACTTGCAGAACGTATTTTAACGTTGGGTTACACACCAGCACACGCGTTTAGCCATTACTTAGAATCAAGCGAAATCAAAGAGCATCAAAACGCGACTGCGGGTGAAGAGTGCGTGAAAGGCTTGGTTGATGGTTTTGGTGTTCTGCTTGTTAAACAGCGTGAGATTTTACAAAACGCTGGTGAAGCAGACGATGAAGGTACTGCGGCACTGATGGGTGATTACATCCGTGAGCAAGAAAAACTGATGTGGATGCTTAACGCTTACCTACAAGGCTAAGTTCAAACATTTACATACGATTCGGGAATAAGCCAAAGGAGCACATGAGTGCTCCTTTTTTTGTCTCTGAGAATTGGCAAACTAATTCGTTGAGCTTTTCGGACAAAGGGATCAGTGCGCTGATTCAAAGTACGCCAGCAAATCGGACAGTTCTTTCACCGCAAGTGATGCCGAATTTTGAAATTGTTCGGTGATGCCGTGATGCACTAAACAAGACGGCATTTGTGCATTGTACGCAGCTTGTAAATCGTAAAGGAAGTCACCGACATACAGCACTTCATTTGGCATCAAACGCCACTCCTTGGCGAGCACTTGTAGCGATAAAGGATCGGGTTTTGGTGGATAACATTCACGCGTGATCACTTGCTCAACGGTGATTTGGTTATGTTCCAATTTTCTTTGTGTCGCAATTAGGCAGTTTCGCGTCACGATGGCGGTTTTAATCGCTTTTTTCTCCAAGTAGTTCAGCAATTCATGACAACCAATCATCGGGCTAGATTGTTCAGCATCGGAAATCTCGTGGTCAAAAATGACATTATGTGCATGCTCTTTGTGATGTGGGTGATCGATGCGCTCTACGAAATCCAATAA
>NZ_JAWOVY010000139.1:0-977 GCF_033340155.1 Vibrio sp. 1562 | reverse complement strand
ATGGAAGTCATCGTATTAGGCAGCGGCGTTATCGGCTTAACCTCTGCTTGGTATTTATCTCAAGCAGGCTATCAAGTCACGGTCATCGATCGCCAACCAAGCAGCGCGATGGAAACAAGCTTTGCCAATGCAGGACAAATTTCTTATGGCTACTCATCCCCATGGGCAGCTCCGGGTATCCCGCTCAAGGCGATCAAATGGCTGATGGAAGAACACGCTCCACTAAAAATAAAGCCGTCGCTAAGCACAGACATGATCAGTTGGGCAAGCAAGATGGTTGCGAACTGCACCTTGCCTCGCTATCAAATCAACAAAGCTCGCATGCTGTCTATCGCCAACCACAGCCGAGCTTTCTTAGAACAATTACGTAATGAGCACGCGATTGAATACCAAGGACGCCAGTTTGGTACCTTGCAAGTGTTTCGCACAACTCAACAGTTAACCGCAATCGAAAAAGACCTCAAGCTGCTTGAGCAAAGTGGTACTCGATTTGAGTTGATGGACGTTGAACAGTGCCTTCGACAAGAACCCGGTTTAGCGCTGGTCAAAGATAAAATCGTAGGCGGGTTGTATTTGCCTGATGATGAAACAGGTGACTGCTTTCAGTTTTGCCAACAGCTGACAGAACTTGCAAAAGCGCATGGTGTCACGTTTAAATTCAATACCGAAGTGAGTAATTGGGTTACTGTAGGCAAAAAGATCATAGGTGTCCAAACGAACCACGGTTTGTTTAAGGCAGACCAATTTGTCGTTGCTTCTGGTAGCTTTTCCACTGCGCTTTTAAAGCAGCTCGATATTGATATTCCAGTGTATCCGGTTAAAGGATATTCACTGACGCTTCCGATAGAAAATGAAGAATACGCACCGCGCTCTACCGTCATGGACGAGACTTACAAAGTCGCTATGACTCGATTTGATGACCGCATACGAGTGGCTGGCACCGCTGAGCTTGCAGGTTTCGACCCATCCTTGCCACA
>NZ_JAWOVY010000138.1:0-981 GCF_033340155.1 Vibrio sp. 1562 | reverse complement strand
CATAGGTGTAATTGGACGCTCCTAAGGTCGCCACGAACACTTCTGCTTCGCGCACTTCACCTGTATCAGGGTTGACCACTTGAAGCCGAGGCCCACAGTAATCGATAAACAGCTTATCACCTGCAACATGGAGCTGACGCATACTGCGCTTTTGGGTTTTGAACCAGCGAGTGAAGTGCTCACAGAACTGAGTGTAAGCGTAAGCTTGCTCTTGATATTGCTCATGATATTCCTGCCAGAGCAGCATCTTCGTCATGCCTTTACGTCTGAGTTCGACTGCGTATTGAGTGAAGTCTGGCATGACTTTATCGCGACTGGCTTTCTTGCTGTGATACAGCGCTTGCGTGAGATCAGCATCGCTGCAACTTTCGGGTAGAGGCCAGCCAAGTTGGCTTTGTTTAAAGCGAGTCAGGAGTTCCGATATGGTGGACGGGCCGAGTTTCAAGCAAGAAGCGATACCACGATTGGAGAGACCGCAGTCGTACTTAAGGCGTAATACCTCTTTGATTTTGTTCATTGGAGTTCTCTTTTTGGCCATTGTCGCTTCCTTACGTTCTTGTTTAAGAAGTAAAGAATAGCGAGCTATTGATTTAAAAGAGAAAAAGGAAGGATTTCGGGCATTCCGATCGGGGTTTTCGCTATTCCGATCACCGATTTCGGAGTTAGGCTAAAAGTGATCGGATAATCGCGGAATCAGTGATCGGTTTAAACCGAAATGGGTGATCGGATAATCCCGAAATGACTGATCGGAATGCTCCGAAATATGCACAAACAATTCTCAATGGCAACGTATAGATCCTCAACACACACAAAGAGGAAAATATATGCACACCTTAGTAAACAAACCATTTGATAGATTACTAACCGTCAAAGAAGTATCAGCAATCATGGGACGCTCCCCTAAGACGCTCTGGCGCTGGTGGAAAGTAGAAAAACGATTCCCTGTACCAATCAAGTCAAGAAATCGTGCTCTAGGCTGGA
>NZ_JAWOVY010000137.1:0-986 GCF_033340155.1 Vibrio sp. 1562 | reverse complement strand
TCTGGATACACATCTTATTGTCTGAAACGGACTTCGATCGGTTAGCAACATGCAGGATTTTTTCATCTTCTTGCACCACCCCCTTGAGAAGTGGCCAACGACAACGAGGCACCACGAGTGACTATGACTTCAATTTTCCTTGCAGCGTCTACCTCAATGACTGGGAACATATTTTCAGCCATGTCCAAATAGAACTTGGCCACTCGATCCAATGCTTTACCGGTGCCTTTAATCGCAGCGCCTTGTAATGCTTCTTGGCTCATGACTTGCTGGTACAGCTGAGTATCACCGGCATTACCCGTCTGAATCGTCGGAACAGGATTTACATCAAATGCGCCAGCCAAGCCCTGAAGGAATCCGGCCATCATCGACTTGGCCACCAGCTGGCCTTGCTTCGACACTAATCGGCCTCGAATACCGGCTTTGCCGTCTTCTCCCACGGCATAAGAATCCAGTCGCGTTTCAATGACGCCACCATCTTCTCTTACACATGAAATGGTCTCGCCTCGCAAATAGGCACGCTCAGAGCTCAAATCACCGTAACCTGCGGCGATCAAGAAACACTCTTTGATATCCGCTCTAAATCGGTTGGGTAAAATGGCTTCCTTTTGAATCCTCAGCAATGCAGGAAAAGGTTCGCGTCTTGCGGACTCGTGAGTAGGTGCATCCAAACCCGTGATCAAAGTACCCGAGATAATGCTGCCCGCCGGTAGATACAAAGGCGGCGCTTCTTGCACAACAACCTCTGGTTCAGCAACCATTTCAGGCTCAATCATACGAATCGTGATTGGCGGCAATGGAACATCTCGTGCTCGTGTACCTTGGCCATTGGCTGGCTGCTGATAGAGCGGAGCAGGCAGCGTCGCATTGGCAAAATAGTCGTCTGGGTTAGACGGCAGTGGCTTTTCGTCTTTAGGCAATTCCATGGCAGATAAAGGCACTTCGAAACGGCTATTTGTGCCTTCAACTGCTGCATCACCTCCAGC
>NZ_JAWOVY010000136.1:0-986 GCF_033340155.1 Vibrio sp. 1562 | reverse complement strand
TCTGGATACACATCTTATTGTCTGAAACGGACTTCGATCGGTTAGCAACATGCAGGATTTTTTCATCTTCTTGCACCTCCCCCTTGCGAAGTGGCCAACGACAACGAGGCCCCACGAGTGACTATGACTTCTATTTTCCTTGCAGCGTCTACCTCTATGACTGGGAACATATTTTCTGCCATGTCCAAATAGAACTTGGCCACTCGATCCAATGCTTTACCAGTGCCTTTAATCGCAGCGCCTTGTAATGCTTCTTGGCTCATGACTTGCTGGTACAACTGAGTATCACCGGCATTACCCGTCTGAATCGTTGGTACAGGATTCACATCAAATGCGCCTGCCAAGCCCTGAAGGAATCCGGCCATCATCGATTTGGCCACCAGCTGGCCTTGTTTCGACACTAATCGGCCACGAATACCGGCTTTACCGTCTTCACCCACGGCATAAGAATCCAGTCGCGTTTCAATGACGCCACCATCTTCTCTCACACATGAAATGGTCTCGCCTCGCAAATAGGCACGCTCAGAGCTCAAATCACCGTAACCTGCGGCGATCAAGAAACACTCTTTGATATCCGCTCTGAATCGGTTGGGTAAAATGGCTTCCTTTTGAATCCTCAGTAATGCAGGAAAAGGTTCGCGTCTTGCGGACTCGTGAGTAGGGGCATCCAAACCTGTGATCAAAGTACCTGAGATGATGCTGCCCGCCGGTAAATACAAAGGCGGCGCTTCTTGCACAACAACCTCTGGTTCAGCAACCACTTCAGGCTCAATCATACGAATCGTGATTGGCGGCAATGGAACATCCCGTGCTCGTGTGCCTTGGCCATTGACTGGCTGCTGATAGAGCGGATCAGGCAGCGGCGCATTGGCAAAATAGTCGTCTGGGTTAGACGGCAGTGGCTTTTCTTCTTTAGGCAATTCCATGGCAGATAAAGGCACTTCGAAACGGCTATTTGTGCCTTCAACTGCTGCATCACCTCCAGC
>NZ_JAWOVY010000135.1:0-988 GCF_033340155.1 Vibrio sp. 1562 | reverse complement strand
GTTTTAGATATTTTCAAATCATGCCTATTTTGAAAGTACGATCTCTATATCTTATTTTTTTCTAATTAGTGTTCTTTCCCCACTTGTTATTAATTAAGCGCCACTCCCAATTTTAAATGCACTTAGGAAAAAACCATGAGTCAAAATGGTAAGTTTAATATTACTCGGCGTGATGCTTTAAAGGGCGGTTCTGCACTTGGCGCTTTAGCGTTAGCAGGAAACGCGCTTTCTCTCCCGTTTGCAACTAAAGCGGTTGCCAAAGAAACACCAGCAAAACCAAACGAAAAAATTGTCTGGTCGGCATGTACCGTAAACTGTGGTTCTCGTTGTCCGCTTCGTATGCACGTGGTCGACGGTGAAATCAAATGGGTAGAAACCGATAACACGGGTGATGATGTGTATAACCACAATCATCAAGTTCGTGCTTGTTTGCGTGGTCGCTCTATGCGTCGCCGTGTTTACTCGCCAGACCGTTTGAAATACCCACTTCTTCGCGTTGGTAAACGTGGTGAAGGTAAGTTCAAACGCATCACTTGGGACGAAGCCTTTGACCTCATCGGTGACAACCTAAAACGCATCATTAAAGACTACGGGAATGACGCGGTTTACTTAAACTACGGTACGGGTACCTTGGGTGGTACGGTAACTAAGAGCTGGGATCCGAGCGCGACATTGGTTGCACGTATGATGAACCTTTGTGGTGGTTACCTGAATCACTACGGCGACTACTCAGCAGCGAACATCGAATGTATGTCTGAGTACTTCTACGGCACTTGGGTAGACAACAACTCGATTGACGACGTACAAAACGCAGATCTTTGTCTGATGTTCGGTAACAACCCAGCCGAGACGCGTATGTCGGGCGGTGGTCAAATCCACAACTACGTGGACGCAAAAAATATTAACCACACACGTACGATCTGTATCGACCCTCGTTACACCGATACTGCCGCTGGCCGTGAAGACCAATGGATTCCTATCAAACACG
>NZ_JAWOVY010000134.1:0-991 GCF_033340155.1 Vibrio sp. 1562 | reverse complement strand
CTAAGGGCATGTCATCTCTGCACTTCTACCTCATCGCAGAAATGCTGGTCAACCTCGGTTTTGAATGGTGCATCTTCACCGCGACAGACCCACTTCACGCCATGATGGCACGCCTAGGATTGGAGCCTCATATCATCGCGCAGGCCGATCAAAACAAAGTCCCCGATGCCGAGTCCACTTGGGGGTCATACTACGAACATCAACCGCGTGTGTTAGCTGGCAATTTGCAAAAAGGACTAGAGCGTCTTCGATTAGTCCAAGAAAGAAAACGCAAACAAGCCTAGATAGAAAAGTAAACGTCGTTAAAAACGCAAACACAACCACAACAACTTGGTTAAACACAACGCCAGAATATAGGTGATGTATGAATATTCTCCTCGATGCCATTACAAAATGGGCAAAAACGACACCAGATCGAGTAGCACTTGTCGGCTACGAAGCGAATCAAACGGTTGAACTGACTTACTCTGAATTGTTAAACAAGATCGAACTCGTTGCCGCCGAGCTTATTGCACAAAACATCAAAGCACTCGCGCTACGCGCAGAAAACAGCATCGATTGGGCCATTGTTGATTTGGCGGCGATGGCGGCAGACATAGTCGTCGTACCTATTCCGACTTTTTTCTCTGATGCACAAGTTGAACACACATTAGAGCAATCAGGCGTCGATGCTTTAGTCGGCGATTGGCAAGCATGGTTGGCTTCTAATCCTAAGCAAAGCTTTAACCAGCAAGACCATTCGTTTTCCATTGCAAATTTGCCTTTGCTGCATCGTAACCAGTTGGGAGATGAAGATACACAGGTAGCTTATCTACCAGAAACCGGAAAAATCACATTTACGTCGGGCTCGACTGGTCAGCCTAAAGGCGTGTGTTTAAGCAATGATCATTTGTGTTTGGTGGCGAAATCGCTCGCCGACGCAGTAAACGGCACGGCGCACTCACACTTAGTGCTGCTTCCGTTATCGACGCTTCTCGAGAACATAACCGGC
>NZ_JAWOVY010000133.1:0-995 GCF_033340155.1 Vibrio sp. 1562 | reverse complement strand
TGTCCATAGACCATGAGTTGTGAGGCTTCATCTTCTGACAAGCCATGTTGAGTGAGATCGAAAAATACGTCGTTTTGCATGAAGGTTATCTGCAGTGAAAGGGTTAGCGCATTTGAACTATCTTAACTGCTTTGCGCAGCAACAAAAAGCGGCTCACTGAGAAGCCGCTAGTTTGAGCATGGAGTCGCTTATTTGTTTAAATCGATCTGATAAATCGCAAAGCCCACTTCGTCAGTTGCGACGCGTTTCATCGGGTATTGGCCTTTGTCTTGGATAAACTTCGAAGCTTTTTCGCTCGGTGAGGTTTCAAAGCGAATATCCAGTTTTTTGTCTGACTTAATTGGTGCGAACGACCAGTTATTGTCAGCGCTTGGCGTGACTTCGCCTTTTTCCTCACTGACGCGAGAAATGTACGCAGCAACCACAGAACGGTTTTCGTCTGGAGAGTCAAATGCAATGAAGTCCGGACCCGTGCCAGGGAAGGTATTGCTGTACGCGCGGTAATTGTTAGTCGCAATGATGAAATCTTGTTTCGGATCAACTGGTTTGCCATTGAAAGTCAGATTCACGATACGCTGGGAGTCCGGATTAATGACTTTACAACTCGCGTCGTACTTCGGTGGTTGAGTGATGTCGATTTGGTATTCCACACCATCAATCACGTCAAAGTTGTACGTACGGAAGTTATCCCAATCAATTAACGATTGTGGCTGAGTCGTATTGACATCAATGCGCTTGAATTGGCCTGCACTGCACTCTAGCCATTCATGTACTTCTTTGCCTTTCACCTTCATTGCGACGAGCGTATTTGGGTATAGGTACAAGTCGGCGGCGTTGCGGAAAGTCAGTTGGCCAGATTCTACCTCAGTGAAGCCGTTCGGATCATCTTTACGTCCGCCCACTTTAAACGGCGCTGCCGCGCTCAAAACTGGAATGTCAGCAAGGTCTGGATCGCCTTGAATGAAACGTTCAACGTAGTCTTTTTGTGCAAGGTT
>NZ_JAWOVY010000132.1:0-998 GCF_033340155.1 Vibrio sp. 1562 | reverse complement strand
TTATTGCTGTTGGGTGAAAACTTTACCCCACTCCAATACAGCTTGATGGTGGGTATGATTGTGATGTCTTTACTGCCTCAAATTTTAACGTCGTTGCGCGCAAGAAAAGAAGCAATAACGGTTTAAGTAATCATCCCCATCATATTCAATAGAACGCCCGATTTTGTATCGGGCGTTTTGTTATTCAATACGATCAACTCGCTCTGAGCTGGGCTTGTTTTCGATAAGCAAGCGGTGTGGCACCATATTCTTTTCTGAAACAGGCACCAAAATAAGAGGCATGCTTAAAACCACATAGCTCAGCTATTGCACTGACACTCGCGTCGCTGTTGCACACCATTTGTTGTGCTGTATCTAGTCGTGCAGCCTGCAGCACGTCAGTAAACGTCGTCCCTTCCTTGTTCAACTTTCTTTTTACCGTCGACTCACTCATGTAAACCAGTTTCGCAATTTCTTTGAGCGTCCACGGCTTCGTTAGATCTTTAGAAATCAGCGCGCGAATACGTGAAGACAACGAAGAATATGAACGAGTTTCTGCCTGACTGGCGCTCTGCTCAAAGTGCATCAACAAATACAAAAGCATGCTGTTGATATCGAGCAATTCATCATTTGAACGGTTACCACAGCCCTTTTTCACCATTGCTTTTAATGCTGAGTAAATATCCACGATTCCCGGACGTAAAGTGAAACTCACCGCCACATTCCCCGAGAACACGCCATCGCAAAGCTCGCGGAAGTTCAACTGTTGATTGAGTTTTTCAATGAAACACGCAGCCAGTCTGAAACCCGAAATATTGGCATTTTCTACGAACGAATTGATGGCGATTTGCCCTTTGAAATCCGCGCCAATAGCGACCAAGCAAGGTGGTTCGATAAACTGTTTAATACCTTTAGAATCACATAACTCCAAAGCACAGTTATGGTTTAAGACAATGTAAAAATCCGTCGAGCTAATATCAAACTTTTGATTTATCGGACAGTGTTGCACCTGCCCGTCA
>NZ_JAWOVY010000131.1:0-1005 GCF_033340155.1 Vibrio sp. 1562 | reverse complement strand
CCCGATAGTCGCAAACAACAGTCTCAACGTCGCCGATGCTGGCGCACTTGGTGACGGCTGTGAGGCTCAAGGAGAAGGCCTATTCTTGTGTCATAAAGACTTCACTGACGCAGCGATTAAGCCAATCTCCAACTCTACGTTGACGGTTAACATCGCCGACATGCCACTTTGCGCCAACCGTAGAGATGGCGAGCTCGCCGAATGCGTCACGTTTGAAGGCATCGATCTTATCAAATCGCCTTTCGTCATTGCCGCCAATAACGCATCCGGCTCGTTTGATGTGTCTGGTATCAACAAGCAACACAAACTGCCAGTGGGCGCGGACATTTCATCGTGTAACGATTGTCACAAAGAGCTGACTGTCCATAAGCTCGGTGAGCATCCACATGCCGCCACCGACTTCCAACAATGTAAAAATTGCCATAACTCTGAACGTTCTGCGTTTTATCCTGGAATGGCGGCTGATCTAAAGTACCACGTGCACTCATTCCACGCCTTTGGCTCCGCTCATAGCGGTGAAGCGTCTTTCCCTGGCGCAGTCAACAACTGTGAGGCCTGCCATACCAATGCTCAATACAACTTACCTAGCCAACAAAATACGCGCCCTTCTCTGGCAAGTGGTAAGTACTTTAGTCCTGCGTTAGTCGCCTGTGGCGCGTGTCACCTAGAGTCATCTTTAGCTAATGCTGACCCGGATACCGTGGCAGGAGATGCGCCTCTGAACCATATGCTGAATCACGGCGCGGTATTTGGAGCAGACACAGCAGCACAAGCAACGGGCTCCGAACAATGTGCAACTTGCCATGCTATTGGTCAGTCACAAGGGGTAGATAAGGTTCACAAGGTATACGACTACCGTTGAATTCGTCATTGAACACAATGCTTTGACAATTAAGGACAAGAAAAGGAAGAGCTATGAAAGCAATGTTTCTGCGGTGGTTGGTAGCTGGGATGCTTGGGTTAGGCGTCATCTTCACCGTCAGTTCGGAAGATGTCGCCAAGCCA
>NZ_JAWOVY010000130.1:0-1007 GCF_033340155.1 Vibrio sp. 1562 | reverse complement strand
TATCCAAACCTCGCGTGCAGTAAAACAAATGCACAGGAGGATGCGTTTTTAGCGATTTGAGTGACGCTAAGATGGCAAAGAACGACGCGACCCCAACACCACCCGCAATCCAAATCTGCGGCTTATTGACGTCAAACGCCAAGCGTCCGTAAGGACCTTCAACCATCACTTCTTCACCAATTTTAACCCTGTGGTACAAATCCGTGGTGAAATCACCCAGCTCTTTGATCAAAAAGCGTACCTCTGGTTCATGCTCACCTGAAACAATCGTAAACGGATGCGGATCTTCATTACCAAAACGAACATAAGCAAACTGCCCAGCTTTGTGTCCTTGCCAAGGAGTTCCTTGACCGTTATTGCTTGGCGCCAAAACCAGCTCCATCACTCGCGCTTGAGGGAAGTAGCGAGTCGACACCACTTTGGCGAGATGGCGATTCGCTCGTCCGACAAAACCAAGCAAGCTATAAACGGCAGCTGCAGAGCCCATCAAGGCAAAGCACAAAGCAACGAAATGAATTGGCTCACCCCAGTACGCGTGCTTGATCAACAAAACGGAGTGAACAGCAATCATCAAATCCACTGCCGCCATTAAACGATGCGACAACTTAAATGGCTTGTATTTAACAACCGTCCACAATGACACCACGAGCAATGCTAAGAGCAGGTAAAAACCCCACTCCCCCAAACCAAGCCCCACATCGCGCAACTCTTTGACCCAGAGTTCTAAACCGACAAAGTTGTTCCCAGAAGGCCCAACCCCGGTGTGTTTGATTGGTTTTTCGAGCACTCCTGCCGACACTAGCCATTTTGGCACTTTATACGTCAACCAATGCACGATTCCGAGGCTAACCCCCGCAATGCCGAGCCATTTATGCACACGATAGGCCTTATCCATCCCGTGAACCCATTGCTCGATCACAGGTAAGCGCAGCGCCAACACCATCGCAATAGACATCAAAGCCAACGACAAAACACCAGAATATTGAATAAGCGCGGAGCGCCATTGG
>NZ_JAWOVY010000129.1:0-1008 GCF_033340155.1 Vibrio sp. 1562 | reverse complement strand
GATTCCATTTTGGCTCAATTGGAAGATGCGACAGAAGCTTCTTCAGAGGTGTACGGAATTTTAGATACCGTGACCAGCCTTGCAGAAGCCGCCTCAATTCAAGCAAACACCAAACTGACCGACCACCTTGTGGCATGTGGTGAGTTAATGTCGACGCACATTTTGGCGCAACTCATGCGAGAGCGTGGTATCAATGCAGTGCGATTTGATATTCGTGAAGTGCTAAGAACCGACGACAACTTTGGTCGCGCAGAACCGAATATCAAAGCCATTGCTCAACTAGCCCAAGAGAAGCTTATCCCTTTATGTCTTGATTCTGTCGTCATCACACAGGGCTTCATTGGCTCTGACGAAGAAGGCAATACAACAACGTTAGGCCGTGGTGGTAGCGACTACAGTGCAGCCTTGATTGCTGAAGGTGTGAAAGCATCTGGACTTGAAATTTGGACAGATGTTCCTGGTATTTACACGACCGATCCTCGCATCGCACCAAAAGCATCACCAATCCCAGAGATCAGTTTTAGTGAAGCCTCTGAAATGGCTAACTTTGGCGCGAAAATATTACACCCATCAACACTGGTCCCTGCTCTGCGCCATGATATCCCGGTTTTTGTTGGCTCATCCAAAGAACCAGAAAAAGGCGGCACGTGGATTCGTCATCAAGTCGAAAGCTCACCGCTGTTCCGTGCTCTCGCTCTGCGTTGTAATCAAACGATGGTCACTCTGCGTAGTGCGAACATGTTCCATGCGTACGGCTTCTTAGCAAAAGTATTTGAGATTTTAGCCAAGCACAAAATTTCGGTAGACCTTATCACCACATCAGAAATCAGTGTGTCACTCACACTGGATCAAACTGATACCTCAGGAGGCGCACCACAACTTCCTCAAGCAGCACGTGAAGAGTTGGAAGAGTTGTGTAAGGTCGAAGTAGAACATGACCTTTGTTTGGTAGCCTTGATTGGTAACAAGATGAGTGAACGTAAAGGCTATGCGAAGCAAGCGTTTGGT
>NZ_JAWOVY010000128.1:0-1010 GCF_033340155.1 Vibrio sp. 1562 | reverse complement strand
GGCTTTGTTGCGTAATTCGGACAGAAAACCAAGTCGTCCGAAATTGAATAATTATTAAACAATATACTGAGTTTCAGGCATACCAAGCCCTGTAAGCTTGTTCAGCGCTTTAATCATGGCGTAGGTTTCGCCAACCTGAGAATTGTAGTTTCTCAGGCTTAACCTCCCACCTAGCAACTGCTTCACGCGATACATGGCTGTTTCAGAGAGCGAACGCTTGTGATAACCATACCGCTTTTTCCACTTCTTGTTGGAGCCGTAGAGCTTCTGACAACCTACTGCTAAATTGCGAGGGTGTCCTTGCTCCCAGAAGGCAGCCCCTTCTCGTGGCGGGATAAGCGGAACCGCTCGCTTGATCCGTATGGCATCATGGCAATTCCTTGTGTCATAAGCGCCATCGCCTGATATCTCAATGATTTTGCGACGTGTCTGCTTGAGTAAGTTAGGGAGCACTTCGGCATCGGTTACGTTAGATAAGCTCAGCTCTGCTGCGACTATTTCGTGGGTGCTTGTATCTACTGCGATATGCAGCTTACGCCAGACTCTGCGCTTCCCATCAGTACCATGCTTCTTGACCTTCCATTCACCTTCGCCATAAACCTTGAGGCCAGTGGCATCAATGGCCAGATGTTGTATTGCTCCTCTGGTTTTGGTTTTAAATGAAACCTCAACTTCCTTAGCTCGGCGGCTTATACAGGTGTAGTGTGGGCAAACAAGCGGGATGTGAGCCAGCTTAAATACTGAGTCTAGAAAGCCTTGCAGCGCTCTCAATGGCATGGAGAAGACGCGCTTAACCATCAGTGCGGTAGTAATGGCTAAGTCGCTGAATCGGCGAGGTCTACCACGCTTGCCTTGTTTGTTTTGCTTCCACTCGGCTATCGCTTCCTCATCAATCCAAAAAGTCAGAGAACCACGGTTGATTAAGGCTTTATTGTACTGCTTCCAGTTAGTTGTTTTGTAACGAGGTTTCGGCATAAGGCTACGATGATTAACTGATGTAACCGATCAGA
>NZ_JAWOVY010000127.1:0-1028 GCF_033340155.1 Vibrio sp. 1562 | reverse complement strand
AGACTACCTCGCACAAAGAGGCATGCCAGAACATCCTACGCAACTTGAACAGCACGACTGTATTTACCTAGCAGAAAACGACAAAGACAACATTTGGTCGTTTTTTAAAGAAGAGGCGTTTCATTCCATCGCGGTCAGTGGTCGGTATGCGGTCAACCATTCGCAAATGCGCCTAAATGGCGTCAAGGCCGGTTTAGGAATTGGCATCTTCCACGATTTCGTGGTGAAAGAGGCATTAGAGCGCGGAGAAGTGGTCGAAGTGTTGTCCGATTGGATGATCAAAAGTAACTACCACGGTGCGGTCGCCATGCAGTACGCACAAACCAAATACATGCCTGCACGTCTACGTGTATTTCTCGACTTTGTAAACGAACATCTCGTGTCTAAGGAACCCAACCATGTTTAATGCGATTCATCACGTCGCTATCATTTGCAGTGATTACCCAACATCAAAGCGTTTTTACACCGAAGTGCTAGGGCTACAAATCATCGCAGAAAACTATCGTGAAGCGCGAGACTCCTACAAACTCGACCTTGCGTTGCCGGACGGAAGCCAAATCGAGCTGTTCAGTTTTCCCGGCTCACCGGAGCGACCAAGCTTTCCGGAGGCGCAAGGCTTGCGACATTTGGCGTTTCAAGTCGATAACGTTGAAGAAGTAAAAGCGTATCTGGAATCCAAACACATCGCTGTTGAACCCATTCGCATTGATGAGTTTACGGGCAAAGCATTTACGTTCTTCCAAGATCCCGATGGCTTACCATTGGAGCTTTATCAGAAGTAAAAAGAGCCAGCAATTCGCTGGCTCTTGTTTTATACCAATACGACACCTTAGTTCAGTGCTGCTTTTAGCTTCTCGACACGGCGGAACACCACCCAGTCCAAAAGCAAAACGCTCACAATGGCTAAACCGCCCATCGGGAACGCGGCACAGATGGCAACCAATGTGGCTAACCCCAATTTCCACACTCCGTCATGTTGAAATTGTGGCGGCGCGCCAAGCGATGCGCTGCGACTTGGTCGACGTAAC
>NZ_JAWOVY010000126.1:0-1035 GCF_033340155.1 Vibrio sp. 1562 | reverse complement strand
CACACCGCCACCAGCTTCGTAAACGCTGTTGTCTTCGACAGGTACACGGCGCACTTTCATTGTCATCGACAATGGAACAAAAACTGCCAAGAACACAAGAATAATGCCTGCGTAGCTTAAAATTGCTAAGAAATGTTCCGGAGCAAATACAGCACCAAGTAGCGGCAGAATAAATGTGGTGACGAATACCACTGGCTTGCTGGTTTTGAGCAAGTCCGCGTTTTGGTCGTAAAGCGCCATTGCCACACCCAAGAATGAAGTTAGCAATGCCAAACCAGTAAACATGGACAGAATAAACTCCAAACCATTGTACTGTTGACCCAGAACCGAGATCAGTTCAGTGACGTTTGAGTACTGTACCAGCTCATGTGGCGGCAAGTTACCCACAACCGCAAACAACCACAATAGGTAACAAACCAAAGGAATCGTAGAGCCAACAACGATCATGTTGCGCAGCTGAGTTTTGCTCGCTTCTTTGTTGTAAGTCACCAACGAAGGAATGACGACCATAAAGCCAAAACTGGTGAATAGCACAGAACTGGTTTTGATCAGTGCCATTTTGTCGCTACTCACGACTTCGTTTAGGCCTTCGAATGAAACACTAGGAGCAAGAGCAAACAGCGTTAAAACAAGCGCAACAATCATACCGATAAACAGACCACGGTTAAGCTTGTCGACCACACCAGTGCCAGCAGAAACAATCAGACCCACCAAGATGGTAAAGCCAACTTGGCTAGAAACAGTGGAAACAGAAAGGCCGACTGATGCCGTGATTTTTTGCACTAGATCGCCAGCGCCAATGATGTAAGCCATCAATAGACAAACAAGCAACGCGTAAAGCAGACCATTGGTCACTAACTGACCGCCTTTACCAAGTGTTTCGCGGGCGATTGCGTTCATACTTACGCCACCACCGACTTTGCAACTCGCTTCAAGTAGAAGCAAAGCGGCATAAGTGGTTCCAGCCCAGATGAACAACATAAGAAGAGTGCCCCAAAGGAGGCCAAATTGAGCAAGCACCATTGGTATAGCAAG
>NZ_JAWOVY010000125.1:0-1036 GCF_033340155.1 Vibrio sp. 1562 | reverse complement strand
CCACTTAGAGATTCAACGTCACCACAAATAACCGTGTTACCTTCAATCTCCGCTTTCGCCCCCATACGCATCAGCTCAGGCACGTGCATAAAGCGGTTTTCAAAGATAGTTTCAGTGATCACGCCGCCGCCTTTCGCCATCATGTTCAATAGCGTAAATTGCGCTTGCATGTCTGTCGGGAAACCAGGGTGAGGCGCAGTGCGAATACTTACTGCTTTTAACTCACGGTCTGTCATATCAACAGAGATCCAGTCTTCACCTGTCTCCACCAATGCGCCCGCTTCTTCTAGCTTCGCTAGAACCGCTTCAAGCAAGTGACCGTTGGTATTACGACAAACCACTTTACCGCCAGATACCGCTGCAGCTACTAGGAATGTCCCCGTTTCAATACGGTCTGCTACGACACGGTGCTTGCCGCCACCTAAGCGCTCAACACCTTCGATAGTGATGGTGTCTGTACCCGCGCCAGAGATTTTCGCGCCAAGTTTATTTAGGAAATCCGCCGTATCGACGATTTCAGGTTCGCGCGCTGCGTTATCTAACGTTGTGGTACCTTCAGCCAAAGCTGCTGCACACATGATGGTAATGGTCGCGCCAACGCTCACTTTGTCCATCACGATGTGCGCGCCTTTCAGACGACCATCAACTTCAGCTTTCACGTAACCATCTTCAAGTGTGATGGTTGCGCCTAGTTGTTCCAGGCCAGTAATGTGCAAGTCAACTGGACGTGCGCCGATAGCACAACCACCAGGTAGAGAAACTTGACCTTGACCAAAACGAGCCACAAGTGGGCCTAACGCCCAGATAGAAGCACGCATGGTTTTAACTAAATCATAAGGAGCGCAATATTCATTGATGCTGCTTGGATCGACGTGAACAGAACCGTTACGGCTTACTTTAGCGCCAAGGCGTTTTAGTAGCTCCATGGTTGTGTCGATATCGCGAAGATGTGGTACGTTTGCCACTTCTACAGGCTCTTCAGCCAAGATAGACGCAAATAAAATAGGCAGTGCTGCGTTTTTTGCACCAGAAATGG
>NZ_JAWOVY010000124.1:0-1039 GCF_033340155.1 Vibrio sp. 1562 | reverse complement strand
AATTGGCAAAGGATTACCCCGGAACCCGGCGCAGTATTTCGCAAGTGATTGAGTACATGGTGGACACACAGCAAATGTGTGTACCTGAACAGCTTGAGCTTGCATCTAACTTGCAAGCATGGTTGTTGTTCCGCTTGAGATGCCATTTTCTGGGCCAGAAAGCGCTGACGCCTTTGTATCAAGCAGTCGATGAAAGAGTGAGACAACTCTTTCCTGCCGCAGCGATGAGCCGGTTAAGCGCCATGCTGACAGCAGTGCCTAGCCTGGCGTCTACAGGTGAAGTGCTAAAACTTGTCGATGCCATCGTTGCCATGTTGGAAGAAGAATCTCGTCCACCACAGGATGAGTCGGATGCTGATAGCAGTAATGACATTGGACAAGAGGCGAGTAATGACAGCAATAACAGTAGTGATAGTCAAACCCCAGAAAAAAACTCGTCTGCAACGGGGGATTTTGCTGAAACGGGTGATTCAGATAACTCTGATCAAGCTGACAATTTGCGACAAGCCTTAGAGGCCAGTGCCGCTCAGTTTGAACCCGATACCTTTGCACAAGTGGCAGAAGTGTTGTCGGAACAAGCTGAAGGACATCAGGGCGTCACTCCACTCAGTTTGCCCCAAGCAGAGCAAGCTATGTTGGGTGATGAGGCCATCTTGACCTTATCGGCGTCTGAGTCGGCTCAAATTCGAGCCCGACTTAGAGGTATGGTTCAGTCCAGTCAGGACAATCGGAATCATGCCAAACGGCACGGTCTTCGAGTTGCAACCCATCGTCTTGCCGCTTCCCAAGCAGGTGAGTCGAGATTGTTTATTCAAAGGCAGCCGCGCATTGCGCCCAATGCTGCTGTGCACTTGCTTGTCGATATATCGGGCTCAATGGGTAAACCCATTGGCGAAGGTAATCGCAAGTACTTTCATGTTGCCAATGAAGCCGCTTTGGCTTTGGCCATGGCATTGGAAGGTATACCGGGTGTTGTACCTGCGGTCAGTTATTTTCCTGGTATTCATCAGGAAGTTTCTATCGCGTTATTGCCCAAGCA
>NZ_JAWOVY010000123.1:0-1039 GCF_033340155.1 Vibrio sp. 1562 | reverse complement strand
AATTGGCAAAGGATTACCCCGGAACCCGGCGCAGTATTTCGCAAGTGATTGAGTACATGGTGGACACACAGCAAATGAGTGTACCTGAACAGCTTGAGCCTGCATCTAACTTGCAAGCATGGTTGTTGTTCCGCTTGAGATGCCATTTTCTGGGTCAGAAAGCGCTGACACCTCTGTATCAAGCGGTTGATGAAAGAGTGAGACAACTCTTTCCTGCCGCAGCGATGAGCCGGTTAAGCGCCATGCTTACAGCAGTGCCTAGCCTGGCATCTACAGGTGAAGTGCTGAAACTTGTCGATGCCATCGTTGCCATGTTGGAAGAAGAATCTCGTCCACCACAGGATGAGTCGGATGCTGATAGCGGTAATGACATTGGACAAGATGCGAGTAATGACAGCAATAACAGTAGTGACAGTCAAATCCCTGAAACAGACTCGTCTGCAACGGCGGATGTTGCTGAAACGGGGGATTCAGATAACTCTGATCAAGCTGACAATTTGCGACAAGCCTTAGAGGCCAGTGCCGCTCAGTTTGAACCCGATACCTTTGCCCAAGTGGCAGAAGTGTTGTCGGAACAAGCTGAAGGACATCAGGGCGTCACACCTCTCAGTTTGCCCCAAGCAGAGCAAGCTATGTTGGGTGATGAGGCCATCTTGACCTTATCGGCGTCGGAGTCTGCTCAAATTCGAGCCCGACTTAGGGGCATGGTTCAGTCCAGTCAGGACAATCGGAATCATGCCAAAAGGCACGGTCTTCGAGTGGCAACCCATCGTCTTGCCGCTTCACAAGCCGGTGAGTCGAGATTGTTTATTCAAAGGCAACCTCGCATTGCCCCCAATGCCGCTGTGCACTTGCTTGTCGATATATCGGGTTCAATGGGTAAACCCATTGGCGAAGGTAATCGAAAGTACTTTCATGTTGCCAATGAAGCTGCTTTGGCTTTGGCCATGGCACTGGAAGGCATACCGGGTGTTGTACCTGCGGTCAGTTATTTTCCTGGTATTCATCAGGAAGTTTCTATCGCGTTATTGCCCAAGCA
>NZ_JAWOVY010000122.1:0-1039 GCF_033340155.1 Vibrio sp. 1562 | reverse complement strand
GGGGTGACTCCTTCACAACCAAATTAAGGAGTCACCAATGGAATATATCTTCGGATTTATTATCCAAATCGCAGGCATTATGTTGCTTGCAAAACTGAGCTGGTCGCTTTTGCGATTGCTTGCTCGTCAATGCGTGCGCTCGTTTCGATTTGTACTTACTCAAATCAAGCGATTGCTCACACCAACACCAAAACGTCGTCCAATGGCAGTGCCTAAAGCTCCTGGTATGCCCCGTTTGACATCTGCGTTTTACAAAGAGCCACATCAGTACGACATGGCTTTACTCGAAATACCAACCTATCTGCGTCGTCAGTCTTCTTTGCCCAGTCGGGTAGAAGCAACTGTGTGCACAGAGTTCAACTAAGACGAGGAGAACATCATGAAAAACCAAGTAACACTCATAGGCTACGTTGGCTCTGAGCCAGAGACGCGAGCCTATCCATCAGGTGATTTAGTGACCAGCATTTCACTGGCCACTTCTGAGAAATGGCGCGACCGTCAATCCAATGAGCTCAAAGAGCATACGGAATGGCATCGGGTCGTTTTTCGAGATCGTGGTGGATTTAAGTTAGGGCTAAGAGCAAAAGATTTGATCCAAAAAGGAGCGAAGCTTTTTGTTCAAGGGCCTCAGCGCACGCGCTCATGGGAGAAAGATGGCATTAAGCATCGATTGACCGAAGTGGACGCGGATGAGTTTCTGCTTCTTGATAGTGTGAACAAAGCATCTGAGCCATCACCGGCGGATGATGCGAGCTCCCAAGCTAATTGGGCACAAACTTATCCTGAACCAGATTTTTAACCGAGCGATAACGCTTTAACCCAGCCGGGAGTACTTTCCCGTCAGGGGCAGACTCCCACTTTGATTGTCGGAGTCCATAATGGAAAAACCAAAGCTAATCCAACGCTTTGCTGAGCGCTTTAGTGTCGATCCAAACAAGTTGTTCGATACCCTAAAAGCAACAGCATTCAAGCAACGTGACGGTAGTGCACCGACCAATGAGCAGATGATGGCGCTCTTGGTGGTTGCAGATCAGTACGG
>NZ_JAWOVY010000121.1:0-1044 GCF_033340155.1 Vibrio sp. 1562 | reverse complement strand
TAAAGGGCTAGATAGCATCAATAAAAAAGCAGCTCTGGGAGCTGCTTTTTCGGGGCGGTTTACACTTTAAAGCGACTGATGTTTTCTCGCATGGTGTTCGCCGTGTTGAACATTCTGCGTGCGCCTTCACTGCTTTTCAGTGATTGCTCAGCAATGACATCTGCATCGTCTTTGATACCTTGAGTATTGCGGCTGATGTCTTCACTTACCGCTCGCTGCTCTTCTGCTGCGCTCGCAATCTGCATCGCCATATCATTAATCTCAGTGATAGAGTTGGTGATGCTGGTTAGACTGTCGTGCGCTTGCTGTGCGTAATCCACGCTGGTATCTGCCAAGCTAGTGCTGGCTTGCATGCTGTTTACGGCAAGCTTGGTATTGCTTTGCAGCGTTTCAATCATGGTACGGATTTCTTCTGTTGAGCCACGAGTGCGTTGGCTAAGTACACGTACTTCATCCGCTACCACGGCAAATCCGCGTCCTTGTTCACCCGCGCGTGCTGCTTCGATGGCCGCATTGAGAGCGAGCAGGTTGGTTTGCTCAGCAATGCCTTGAATCGTAGACAAAATTTGGTTGATGCTTTGGGTGTTCGCTTCCAGTTCAGAAATCACATTTGCCGCATCACTCACTTGCTCAGCAAGCGACACAATCGCTTCTCGGTTTTTCTGAATAACGCTTTGACCTTCCACACACGCAGATGCGGAGTTTTGGGATGCACTTGCGGTCAATTCTGCATGACTTGCGACTTCTGCAGCGGTTGCCGACATTTCATGAATGGCCGTAGCAATTTGGTTTACGTCATTTTGTTGGTGCTCAACGCGTCCTGCCGCCATGGCTGAGAGTTCATTCGCCTGTTGTGCTTGTTCTGACAACTGCTGACTGTTTTCGACGATGTTTTTTAGCATTGATTGCATCTGAGCAAGGAACTGGTTGACGTGCGTGGCCAGTTCACCAATTTCATCCATGCGTTCAATCTCGATGCGCTGCGTCAAATCACCTTCACCTTGTGACAGTTCAGAGAGTGCATCCGACAAAGTTTGCAGTGGA
>NZ_JAWOVY010000120.1:0-1052 GCF_033340155.1 Vibrio sp. 1562 | reverse complement strand
ACGCTGTCTATCCAATCGGCGTCAGTGCCGAGTGAGCAAGGGACAGTCGAGATTGTTGACGGCAAGTTGGTGTTCACACCGGCCGAGAACTTCCATGGTGATGCTGAAATCACTTACACCGTTAGCGATGGTGCACTGACTGACCAAGCGACGGTCAACGTCACCGTGAATGCGGTGAACGACACGCCTGTGGTTGAAAGCAACCTCGCAGACCAAACCTTGGCGGAAGATTTCACGCCATACAGCATCAATCTGAATACCGCTTTCAGCGATGTGGATAACGTGGATGGCGAGTTAACGTTTAGCGTCTCTGGCAACAGCAACATTCAAGTGGCGATCGTCAATGGTATTGCTACGTTCACTCCAACGGCGGACTGGAACGGCTCTGAAATCCTAACGTTTACGGCCACCGATCCAAGCGGTGAAAGCGTCAGCCAAACGGTGAACTTCACAGTAGCGCCTGTGGCGGACATCGTGGCAGACAACGCGACGGTTGTGGAAGACACGCCGACCATCATCAAGGTCTTAGGTAACGACACGTTCGAAGGCGACGACAAAGTGGTGTCGCTGGATACCAATAACGGTCCAGCCAACGGCACGGTCTCGGTCAACCCGGACGGCAGCGTGACCTACACGCCGAACGACAACTACCACGGCACAGACAGCTTCACGTACATCGTTACCTCCGGTGGGGTCAGTGAATCCACCACAGTGAACGTCGATGTGACGCCAGTGAACGATGCGCCAGTGGCAAACGATGATACCGCTGTTACTGACGAAGACACGCCAGTGACAATTGATGTCCTGCCAAACGACACCGACATTGATGGCGATACGCTGTCTATCCAATCGGCTTCCGTACCTGAAACACAAGGTACAGTTGAGATCGTTGACGGAAAACTGGTGTTCACACCGGCCGAGAACTTCCATGGTGACGCCGAAATTACTTACACCATCACCGATGGTGCACTGACCGACCAAGCGACGGTCAACGTCACCGTGAATGCGGTGAACGACACGCCTGTGGTTGAAAGCAACCTCGCAGACCAAAC
>NZ_JAWOVY010000119.1:0-1054 GCF_033340155.1 Vibrio sp. 1562 | reverse complement strand
AAGCGCCCAAGCAAAAACAATCACTAAGATCGTAACTAAACGTTGAAAATCACTTTTAAGCGGCTCGTAACCTGCAACCGTGATCAGAGGACCCACAACCCAAATAAAAATGGAGCACGCGGCTACACCGACTAAACCAAGAAACCATCTTTGGGTAAATACTCTGCCTATTTCTTTAATACTCATTTCCTTGCCCAACCGTTAGTTGCCCACAATAAGATCGATTTCAATTCGACGATTCATTGCTCGGTTCTCTTCGCTGTCATTTTCTACCAAAGGTCTCGCATCACCCAACCCTTCAGGAATCACTCTGCCTTTAAGTGCACTGTTGGCGATTAACTGTTCGGAAAGAGAAGTTGCGCGAGCTAAAGACAAGTGCCAATTGGATGGGTACTTGCTGGTAAATATCGGACGGTCATCGGTATGCCCGGTAATTATGATCTTCCCTTGTGTCGCTTCTAAGGTGCGTGCAACTTTAGAAATAACTGGCTGTATGTAAGCCACAACGCTCGCACTACCAGATTCAAATAGGTCTTGAGCTTTAAGAGAAATACGAACTCTATCTTGCAACGCTTCCACAGTGACAAGATCCTTGCCAATCTCCGTTGCCAAATACATAGATATTCTTTCGGCAATAGGTGCTGACTTTGACTCAACCATAGGATTACTGACTGCTGGGGTTGATTGAATCAGGTTTACCAATTGAGCAAAAGTTTGGTTGGAAGCTTTGTTCAACTCGTAACTGAAGTACATAAAAATACAAACAAGCAGTGCGGAAGTTACCGAACAAACCACCCATAGAGGAGCACGTTCCGAAACCTGAGCACCTGCCAATATATGTTGTTCTACTTTGTTACTAAGCTCTTGCTGTACTCCGCGACCATGTGACTTAAGCACTGATACAACTTGTTTTCTCAATCTACGGTGAGCTTCAAGCCCATTTTTTTCTAAACGATACTGACCTATAAAACCCAAAGATAAGCATACGTACATTAGCTCTAGTAAATCTAGGTGGGATTCCGGATGAGCCAAACAGCTATCTAGATGCTTAAAA
>NZ_JAWOVY010000118.1:0-1062 GCF_033340155.1 Vibrio sp. 1562 | reverse complement strand
GAATTTTTTATGTTGTAGAAAGGAATCAAAATGCCAAACTTAGTTTTAGAGTATTCGAACTCAGTGGAAGAGCGAGTCAATGTACAAGGTTTGCTGGAAGACTTACATAAGGCTGCGTTAGAGAGTGGCCTTTTTGAGTTGGCCTCTGTGAAATCAAGAACGTTAAGATGTCATAACTGGCTAATTGGTGAAGCGGGTGACAGCCCCGATTTTATCCATATCAATTTTGATTTGTTGTCTGGCCGAACGCCTGGACAAAAGCGAGAATTATCGCGAGCTTTAATGGCTGTGCTTCAAGAACAGGTAAGTCATGTACACAGTTTAACGGTTAACATTAGAGATATGGATGTGGACAGCTTTCAAAAAGTGGTGAACTGAATATAAGGCTTGGCCGACGTTGTTCACGACTTGTTGTTTCTTCCCAAATTAACCCGACTCGGCTACTCTGTATTCTTTCTATTTTTGGATAAAAATTGATGTCGACTAAAGAGTTACTGTTTTCGTTTCACGGACGTATCGATCGCAAAACCTATTGGATTTGGAATGTGATTTACTACATTTCGATTATAGGTTTTGGTGCGGGTATCAGTAAGTTGTTTCCTGCGTTTTCTTACCTGTTACTGCCAATATTCTTGTTGGTACTGCTCATTCCTGATTTGGCTATTACGACAAAGAGATGGCATGACCGCAACAAATCGATTTACTGGTTAGGCTTGAATATTCCTTTGGTGATTGGTCGCATCGCAACGCCGATGACAAGCCCAATGGCGCAAGAGCCTTCAACGCCACAGCTGTTCATTGCTTCGATTTCATTAATTTGTGGGCTTTGGATTTTGATTGAGTGTGGTTTTTTGAAAGGCACATCAGGCCCGAATAAATACGGTCCTGAGCCACAGTGATTTATGAGTGTGGGAGTCTCTGCCTAAGGTGTGACTCTCACATCAGTAGAAATCGTTTCTGTTGAAGGCGACTACGTTGTCTGTTTTAACCGACGTCGCTTTTCCTTGTAATGCTTCTCTGAACTTCGTGACTTGTTTTTGTAGTTCATTCATTAGCACGACG
>NZ_JAWOVY010000117.1:0-1067 GCF_033340155.1 Vibrio sp. 1562 | reverse complement strand
CAAGCAAAAAGTGTTCATACGGTTCATGTCGAGATGAATGTACATAGCTGTACAGTGCGGTTTGAACACCACCACCAAAGGCTTCGGTAATATGAAGTACTTTTTTCATGCTGACTTTGTCCCTGGAGTTTTTAACCACTTGGTTTTGAAAGCTTCTCGTTCTTGCTGCGAGTAAATATGGCGATAAAGCGGTAAGTCATACATGTAAAACAACTTAGAAAAATCGTAATGCTGTTTAAAGTATTGGTGGATGTTGGAATACCATTTGTTCTTTGCTTCATTGCTGTTTTTCAGAACAAAGTTGTCGACATTTAGGAAGTCTCCAATCTCTTTGTCGAGGGAACTCAGTTGCTCGCACTTAATGAGAATGACGCTAGCTTTGTCATTGTTGAACGTGAAAAATGGTTGAGTGTTATCGATCTCTTGGCGCATGACATCGATGCTGAAGTTACGTTTTAGCTCGTTATCGAACCAATCTGCGAAGTAGTTCAGGTTGATGTAGTTATCAAAGCAATGCTCGAGATGCTTGTAGGTCACTTCCATATCGCGGTGGATGGCATCGTTCTTTTTGCCTTCGATAAATTGCAGGTGCAAATCTTGGAAAAAACGGGAGAAAACGGTCGCAATCGGGTCACGGATTAATGTAACGATCTTGATTTGCTCGCGCTTTTGCAAAATGCGCTTGCGTTGATTCAGAACCAAGCGGTACATCGCGCGATTTTTAAAATCGAAGAATTTACTCACATCCTTTTTGTTGTGGTACATGTGAAATTCTTCATGATCGTCAAACGTGTGGATGTGATAGCTCGGAATATTACGCGCTTCCAAAGTATGCTCGATAGACGATGAGCCCACTTTCCCCATTTGATACACCAAGATGAAGTTATCAGCCCGAAGTTCTCGGTTCTTTTCAAATTGTCGAGCGATAGAGTATTTCATTGATCAAATCCTTGATTATTAAAATTCGTGACTTTTATTGACTGGCAGCGAATGGATGACTGTCTGAGGTTCTGGTGTTCGTTTTCGACTGATCATAACTGGCAACAAAAGTATCAAAATGATGGTGG
>NZ_JAWOVY010000116.1:0-1067 GCF_033340155.1 Vibrio sp. 1562 | reverse complement strand
AGCCTGTGAAGGAAGAACCAACCGGTCCACGTGATGGCGCCAAAGTTTACGGTACTTTTTGTATTGCTTGTCACGCATCTGGTGTAAACGGCGCGCCAAAATCGGGCAATGCTGACGATTGGGCTCCACGTATCGCGCAAGGCAAAGACGTGCTAGTGAAGCACGCGCTTGAAGGCTTCAACGCGATGCCAGCAAAAGGTACATGTATGGACTGTTCTGATGATGAAATCATTGCAGCCATCGACCACATGATTGATGGTTTGTAATCCAGCGGCCACTCATCTGAAATAAGAAAGGCTTGCCAATCGGCAAGCCTTTTTGTTTGGAGTGAACTTGATTTACCGTGAGATCAAAGTGATCACTTCTTAAACATCGAGCGCAGGTTTGCAATGTGCGCCTGACCTTTTGCCATTCGTTCTTCTTGAGACACAGGCTTTTTGTTCACTTCCCATTCGACATCATCAAACGGCAGCTCATCCAAAAAACGACTTTGAGTCGGCTTGATCAACTCACCAAACTGGCGACGCTCTTTACACATGGTAAACGTCAGCTCTCGCTGTGCGCGGGTGATGCCTACGTACATCAAGCGTCGCTCTTCTTCGACGTTATCTTCATCAATACTGGTTTGATGCGGCAATATGCCCTCTTCCGAACCAATCAAATAAACGTAAGGAAACTCTAGGCCTTTTGATGCGTGTAATGTCATCAATTGAACGGCATCGCTGTCTTCGTCTTCTTCGCCGCGTTCCATCATGTCACGCAAGGTCAAACGTTGAACCACTTCTTTCAGCGTTTTCTCTTCTTGGTCGTAATTGTCACCTTCTAAGTCGGCCACAATCCAAGAGTAGAGATCCGAAACGTTCTTCATGCGCATTTCAGCGGCTTTCGGGCTGGCTGAGGTTTCGTACAGCCAATCTTCGTAATGAATGTCACGAACCAAGGAACGAACAGCTTCTACTGTGTTGCCTCGCTCAGCTTGATCGGCAATCGCCACCAACCATTGTGTAAAGCGACGCAGATTTTCGAGACCACGCCCCGATAGGTGTTGTTCTAATCCCATTTCAAAG
>NZ_JAWOVY010000115.1:0-1078 GCF_033340155.1 Vibrio sp. 1562 | reverse complement strand
TAATCATCGTTTAAGGAGGTGATCCAGCGCCAGGTTCCCCTAGCGCTACCTTGTTACGACTTCACCCCAGTCATGAACCACAAAGTGGTAAGCGTCCCCCCGAAGGTTAAACTACCTACTTCTTTTGCAGCCCACTCCCATGGTGTGACGGGCGGTGTGTACAAGGCCCGGGAACGTATTCACCGTGGCATTCTGATCCACGATTACTAGCGATTCCGACTTCATGGAGTCGAGTTGCAGACTCCAATCCGGACTACGACGCACTTTTTGGGATTCGCTCACTTTCGCAAGTTGGCCGCCCTCTGTATGCGCCATTGTAGCACGTGTGTAGCCCTACTCGTAAGGGCCATGATGACTTGACGTCGTCCCCACCTTCCTCCGGTTTATCACCGGCAGTCTCCCTGGAGTTCCCGACATTACTCGCTGGCAAACAAGGATAAGGGTTGCGCTCGTTGCGGGACTTAACCCAACATTTCACAACACGAGCTGACGACAGCCATGCAGCACCTGTCTCAGAGTTCCCGAAGGCACCAATCCATCTCTGGAAAGTTCTCTGGATGTCAAGAGTAGGTAAGGTTCTTCGCGTTGCATCGAATTAAACCACATGCTCCACCGCTTGTGCGGGCCCCCGTCAATTCATTTGAGTTTTAATCTTGCGACCGTACTCCCCAGGCGGTCTACTTAACGCGTTAGCTCCGAAAGCCACGGCTCAAGGCCACAACCTCCAAGTAGACATCGTTTACGGCGTGGACTACCAGGGTATCTAATCCTGTTTGCTCCCCACGCTTTCGCATCTGAGTGTCAGTATCTGTCCAGGGGGCCGCCTTCGCCACCGGTATTCCTTCAGATCTCTACGCATTTCACCGCTACACCTGAAATTCTACCCCCCTCTACAGTACTCTAGTCTGCCAGTTTCAAATGCTATTCCGAGGTTGAGCCCCGGGCTTTCACATCTGACTTAACAAACCACCTGCATGCGCTTTACGCCCAGTAATTCCGATTAACGCTCGCACCCTCCGTATTACCGCGGCTGCTGGCACGGAGTTAGCCGGTGCTTCTTCTGTCGCTAACGTCAAAT
>NZ_JAWOVY010000114.1:0-1081 GCF_033340155.1 Vibrio sp. 1562 | reverse complement strand
TACCCGCGAAAATCGTCGGTCGACCACAAACATACAAACCGTCTCTCGATATGCACCAAGGCTTTAACGGTAGATCACAAAGCTTTCTCCATGGAGATGGCATTTAACCGTCTTCTGATCCTTTGACAATAATGTGGTAGGTAACTCTCAAGTGCGAAAACAAAATCACCCAGTGCTCCGCTCGGCTATTTTATTAACTTGTGCTTTATCTGCCACCTATCCCCTCTCTTCTTTCGCCGCAAGTCAGCAAGAGCTCAAAGGCGTTTCCAGCGAAATCAATCGCCAAAAGAAGGCGCTAACCTCGCAAGAGAAACAGCTTAACGAGCTGCAAAAATCGCTCAAAAACCAAGAGCTTGGCATTTCTAAGCTGGAGCGAGAAATCAAGCAAACCAAAGCCGACCTTGCTCAAGCAGACAAGAACATCAATAAACTGGAAGAGAAAATCTCCTTGCAAGAAGCCCAGCGCCAAGCACAAGAGGAAGAGCTCAAGCAGTTGCTGCAAACGTATTACGTGACCGAGCGAGCGAAAGCGAATGGGCACTTATTGAATCAAGGCGTAGAAGAAGACCGGATTAGCCAATACTTTCAGCACTTAGCCAAGGCTCGTGCCGAAGTGATTGATGCCATCACCAAAACCACTCAAGAGTTGGCGCACAACAAAAACCAACTTGAGCTAGAGAAAGAGCAGATCGAAACCCTGCTCAAGCAGCAATCAGAAAAGCGTACCGCACTGGCCAGTACGCAGTCGAATCGTAAGCAAACGCTGAACAAAATTCAGAGCAGCATTAAAAACGACAAACGTTACCTTGCTGAGCTACAACGCAATGAAACCCGTCTAAAAGCCGAGATTGCAAAAGCCGCCAAGCGAAATGCGGTACCAATGGACGGGCTCGGCAAACAGCGCGGCAAACTACCATGGCCACTCAAAGGCAGTGTGTTACATAACTTCGGTACGCGTCAAACCGGACAAGTAAACTGGAAAGGTATGGTGCTTTCCGCTAACTATGGTCAACAAGTTAAAGCGGTTTACCCTGGCACAGTCGTATTTGCAGAGTATTTAAGAGGTTACGGTTTAGTGGTG
>NZ_JAWOVY010000113.1:0-1100 GCF_033340155.1 Vibrio sp. 1562 | reverse complement strand
CAAGCTTTTTGATTCGTGCACAAATGCAGTTGCAAGCTCAACAAAAACAACGTCCACAACAATCTCAGAAGGAGTGGTAAGCCCGTGATGAAAAAAGGCGTACATCTGGTCTTTATTCTTGTGGCCAGCCTGTTATCTAGTTTCTCGGTGATGGCACAAAGCCTCCAGGCAAGTGTCAACAAAACTGAAGTGGCTAAAAATGAAGTCATCAACCTACGGATAATGGCAGACTCAGAAGTTGCGTCCGACGCCATCGACTTCAGCGTATTGGAAAAAGACTTCTTCCTAGGACAGCCTCGCTACGGGCGTTCGAGTAACAACATCAATGGTCGAAAATATCAGCGCACAGAATGGAGCATTTCTATAGCGCCAATGAAAGAAGGGATAATTACGATCCCGAGCTTTTCGGCCGATGGCATGAAAACCGAGCCAATTCAGCTAAAAGTCACGGCGAACAAATCGGCACCCGATCTGGATGATTTGTTCAGCTTCAATATGAGTGTCGATAACCATACGCTATATCCGCAGCAATCTGCGAATTTACGCATGCAACTGATCATCAAGGCCGACACTCGCCGTTTAGACAACCCACAAGTTGTGCCACCACGTATTGAAGGCATGAAGCTTGAACCTGTTGGTGAAATGCAACAAGGGCAGCGAGTCATTTCTGGGCTTGAAGTGACAGTGGTGGAGCAATCTTTCCGCTTAACCGCAGAACAACCGGGAACATTCACGCTCCTTGGCCCACAACTGACTGGATCTTATATCTATGGCGATAGTCTGACGGGCTCAACCAAGATCATGCCGATCAGCACAAAAGTGGAGCAAATGCCAATAACGGTAAAAGCCATACCTAGTGAGTTTAAAGGCAGTTGGTTACCCGCATCGGCACTGCAAATGACTCAGAGCTGGCAAGACGATCAAGGCAATACACTATCCGCCAATACGGTAAATAACGTGAAACAAGGTTCGTCTATTACTCGTACCATTCAAATCAAAGCTCGCGGTACACAAGCCGAATACTTACCGCGTATTACTATGGATTACCCAAACTCCTTACGCGTTTACCCTGAACAGCCTCAATTCGACACAGCAAGAGA
>NZ_JAWOVY010000112.1:0-1101 GCF_033340155.1 Vibrio sp. 1562 | reverse complement strand
TTTTGGTTGCCAGTCGCCCCATTTCTTGGGCAGTTCGGCATTAGGCTTTAACACATCGATACCGTCGAACTGTAGATCTGCCAATGTTGAGTAACCAGAATGGTTGATAACCGCATCCATCAAGACTTTGAGGCCACGCTTGTGCGCCTCTTCCACCAGCGTTTTTAAATCTTCTTCGTTACCGAAGTTCTCATCAATCTTGGTGAAATCGCGCGTCCAGTAGCCATGGTAAGCATAAAACGGGAATGAGCCACTATCACCACCACCGACAAAGCCGTGCACTTGTTCAACGATTGGCGACAACCAAATCGCGTCTGTACCTAGGCTCTTGATGTAATCCAGTTTCTCAATTACACCTTTAAGGTCACCGCCGTGGAACGTGCCAACTTCATCTTTGCCGTCTTTTTTACGACCATAACTGTTGTCGTTACTTGCGTCTGCGTTGTTGAAACGGTCAACCATCACGAAGTAAATGTTCGCGTTTCGGTAATCAAATGGCACCGCTTCTTTGGTTTTCTGCACAGGCTCTAGTAGCACTACGCCGCCAGAGTCTTTACTTGGCGTCAGCGATACTTTCTGCTCTTTCACTTCAACCATTTGACCTGAATAAGCATCGCGTAACTTGGTGCCTTCAGGAAAGCTATCCCCCACAGCGATCGTCACTTCACCGCCTTGGTAGACTTCACATTGTACTTGCGGGATCGGGCGTTTAAATTCGGTTTTTGCTGCTTTTTTCGGCTCTCGCTTAAACAGCAACGTCTTAGCCGCGTCGTCATAAGCGAAGGAATAGTCGCCAGTAAAGCGAACTTTGAGTGGCAGTTCGGTCGGCTTGCCACAATTTAGCGCGATAGGTTTATTGAACTTCACTTTCTGACCATCAGGTGCAACGCAGTCACCTTCAACGCCCGTGATTTTAAGCGTGTATCCGTCTTTGGTTAGAGGCACAACCAAAGGCTGCTCTGCACTTAGCGGGAAGTCACGGCTGTTGGTCGTGGTAGAAATGGTGATGTTAGGCTCGGCGATGGCACTTGCCGACGCAAGCAGTAAAGTAGTGGTAATCAGGTTCAGTTTCATCGTTCAGTCCATTGGCAGCACATGGTA
>NZ_JAWOVY010000111.1:0-1113 GCF_033340155.1 Vibrio sp. 1562 | reverse complement strand
ACCACCAGCAATACCAGCAACCGATAGACCCCGCTTCATGTTCGGGCTCATTTGTTCCCATTGTGCTTTCATCGTTACTTACCTCCCACAAGAAGCGAAGGTCGCTGACTTTCCACTGGTTCTTCACGATGATTGCGAACAACCACATACAACTCAGTCTTTTCACCCGGCAACAAGATATTGCGAGGCCAGTAAGCGCTTGCCACTATATCTGGTGCATGACAGGCTATTTCACTGGCTTCTATCGGCTCATCGGCAAAGCTTTCAACCAGTCCTACATAGACTGTGAAGTAATGTCCCGTCACAATTTGCCCCTGCTTAAAACCAAACTTTAAGCCCGGCTGAAAACATTTCGGGCTTGTGTCAGTTTGGCCAGCTAAACGGATGTCATAGCCTTGTGGTAACTCATTTAGTGCAAGGCGTCTGAGTAAATCACGTAAGCTATCGACGTATGGCTGAGCCGTTTCCCAAGTGGCGGCTTTGCGGTTCACGACGCCCTTAATAGGCCACTGCTGACCATCAATAGCTAAGGTAATTTCACGCGGTGGAATACGACGAGGTACTAAGGTGACAGATAATGCTGGCGCTTCCTGACCAGGCGGAGTGATGTAAAGTGAAACCGGTGATTCTTTGTCCGTGGCCACATATACAACATTCGCCTTGATTTGCGTCTGAGCATCACTGGTTGTTCTCACCTGAGGCGATTCAAACGGTGTCACAATCCGGTTCAGATGGCCAAGTGCCACAGGGATCAGTTCATTGACTCCCGGTGTCATTAGTAGCGTTGTTGGCACATCCGTTGCAACCGAATTGGTTTGAGTCGGTGGATTTGCAGTAGCGGACTGCTTCATCACACTGGCTGGCACAATTGGCAATTCCACGTCTGCATACGACGCTTGAGATAACAGGACGCCACTCAAGCTCATTGCGATTAAGCTTGGTGTTATCCATCGACTAATTTTGGTTCGCATCATTCACCCTCCGGTTTTGCTCTTGGGTCAACTTTTCACGAACGCGCTTCGTTCTAGCTTGCCCTTCATACGTATCCATCCAACTGAGCTTTGGACGGTATTGCTCAATATCGATGTCAAACTCATAGGTGCGAGTTTGGCG
>NZ_JAWOVY010000110.1:0-1124 GCF_033340155.1 Vibrio sp. 1562 | reverse complement strand
GACCTGCCTTTTCACGCTATGCCCAACCGCATAAAGAGCGAGTCCGTACACTGCCGCATCAGCAAAATTGTCCAGGGACTCTGCAATGAGGCCAGTTGACTGAGCCATCAGACCGGCAGTAATTTCCACCACGAACAGAAGTGCATTGATGCCGAGCAACCAGCGCAGGGTCCCGGATTCTTGCTTAGCAGAAGCTGCCGAAAACTCGGCGGCCTTGATGGTCTCCGGATTTGCAGCGACGGTTTCCTGAAGCGAGGCGCCTAGCCCCAAGGTCTTCAGTTTCGCAGTGAAAGGATCAGCCTCTCCATCATGCACGACCTTCAACCGGCGGTTCGACAGGTCGAAAGACAGCGCCCGAATCTCCTCAAAGCCGTTCAGGGCTAGGCGAATCATTCGTTCTTCTGATGGACAGTCCATCTTCGGCACGGCATAAACACTGACCCATCTCCCTGGCGCCTCGGAGGAGGCCTGTATATCGGTATCCGCTGCGGACGTTGCATCACCGCCACAGGCGCCACCACAGGATTTGCTCATGATACGACTCCACTTGAACAATGTTGTGGTACCATTTAAAACTATAAAGCTACTATAAGGTCAATAGAGTAAAGAATCCGTTGGGGAGGAGGCTGATGCGCATTGGTCAGTTGGCGCAGTTGGTAGGGGTCGACACACAGACGATCCGCTTCTATGAACAGCAGGGCTTGTTGCCGCCGCCTGATCGGCAGGACAACGGTTACCGTGTCTATACCGAGAAGCATGGTGAGGGGCTGGCCTTCATCCGTCGCTGCAGAATCCTGGGCCTGTCACTGGCTGAGATTCACGAACTACAGAGCTATGAGGACGACCCTCATCAGCCTTGTACCGCCGTCAACGCCTTGCTCGATGATCACATCTCTCATGTGCGGTCGCAGATAACCGCTCTGCAAGCGCTTGAGAAACAACTCGTTTCACTGAGAGCGAGTTGCAACGATGACCGGGAAGTTGAGGCGTGTGGGGTTCTTGCTGGAATTAGCGAAGGAAACATGCACCAGCAGTAGGTGAAGCATCAACCAGATAATCCGATGAGATGCCGGTCTGTCTCACTCTCATGCAAAGGTAAGATCAACCATTTAATCCGCTTACCC
>NZ_JAWOVY010000109.1:0-1135 GCF_033340155.1 Vibrio sp. 1562 | reverse complement strand
TCTAAGGACAGCACCAACCAATAAGGCTTAAAACAAGATGTATACACGTTCAGTGGTATTTTGGCTGTCTGCATTGACAGCTACGTCCACTTTGGCGGCAGATGCTTCTGCAGCCACTTCACACCCGCCAGCTTCAACCTTGAAGCAAGGCTACTTTATCGACTCTCCAGTGACTGGCCTGTATTACAAAACCAGTTCCAATATCACTGGCGTTACCCAACAAGGGGCATTTCACTACCAACCTGGTGATGTGATTAGCTTCTTCCTTGGCAACGATGATAAGGGGTATCTGCTGACAACCTTATCGAGCCAAGAAGTGCTTACGCCAACGATGGCAACCACCAAACCCAGTCGCAGCATCAATATGACGCGTCTGCTGCTTTCTCTCGACAGCACGCCTGAGAATCGTGAGGAAATTGTCTTAGCCAACCGTGTGTTGTCTGATCCTCGCTTTCAAAGCCAGCTCAAGAGTCTCGATCTCAATTATCTGGATGACGCTAAACGACATCTCAACCTCGACTGGGTTTCTGTCGATGAGGCGATTGATCACTTGAACGAAAGCCAGCAGTACATTGAGGAAAACTTTGCCTCTGATGAGATCATCTTTGAACCTCGCGGCATCACGTTCAAAAACATCGTGATCAAAAAGAAAGATTGGCAGGGCCGCGCTTGTGCCTACGATCTGCGCTATAAACATCACCCCAAATATCGCCCCCCTTTTGGTGAGACCCGATTCACCATCACCAAAGATTCGTTAATTGAACACCCGAGTGTTGGCGACCATTTTCAAGGTTGCTTCATATCACCGAATCACCAAATTACGGAAGATATTGTCGAGCCGATTAGCAAATTTGCGGATTGGTTTAACCTTGTTGGTTGCTCTATCACAGGATGCACCCGCAACGACTTGAACGGCTTCTCTCTCGAAGACTTTGACGATGAAGGCGACTGGAAATATCGCTCAGTCGCGATGAATTTTGACCCAAGCACTGAGCTCTTTATGGAGAAAGTACAAGGTCTCGGGCGCAACAAACACATCCAACACAGCAACCGCACTGAAATGCTGTGGTTTTCCTACCCTAACACCAGCGAGCACGACATCGACTACCTCGGAGTGTGGCAGCAAACCCAATAC
>NZ_JAWOVY010000108.1:0-1157 GCF_033340155.1 Vibrio sp. 1562 | reverse complement strand
CATTTAAGTCTTGTAGGAAAATACTTACAAAATAATCGTCACTTGATGATACCAGTGAATCTGGAACTACTAATATATATGTAGAGAGTTTGTTTATATTTGTTTGATGAATATCTTTTGCAAGCTTTATAGCGTTTGGCGCTTTATTTGTGAATTTGTGGCTAAGAAAAAAACACTGTTCAAGATAATTTTTAGATAAGTCATTGAATTTGCATAAGGCCTCATCATTCAATGCAGACAAAAAAGTTTCCTTGTCTGTAAAGCTTGTAAGTGAAGTGTTGTTATTTGCTGGTAGCGTACTGAACAAATAATCAATAACCATTTGCTTATGTGTAAATAAGTTTACATAAACAGAATTTATCTCTCGTTCAGAAGTAATTGCGGATAACCCGGAGATTGCTGACATCAAAAGGCCTTATAATCAATGGTTTACTGTTGTTGTGCGTTGTGGCTTACAATCCGCTGTATGCTAATCGTTACAATGTTACTTTGCTTGGCGACAAGAAAATGACGCCGAGATATTAAACGAAATTGATCAGAAATTAAAATAGTTATAGCATTGTTTCATATGATGTTTATAAGTTTAAACTCAATAATTTGCAAGTCTATGATTTACTATACCCGTGATCATTGAAGATGCTTGATTTTCGATAGAATCAGGATCATGCTACGAACCATGAAAATTACACTGACTCCTCAACAGAAACTGCAACTCGAACAAATGCACGACATTGAACGTGATAGTCGAGTTTGCGACCGTATTAAGGCTGTTTTGCTGGCTTCTGAAGGCTGGAGTCAGACTATGATTTCACAAGCTCTTCGTATTCATGAATCGACCGTTGCTCGTCATCTCAGCGACTACGTTCTTTCTGAAAAACTTAAGCCTGAAAATGGCGGAAGCCAAAGCAAGCTCTCTGCTACTCAAACCATGCACCTAATCGAGCATTTGACTGAGAAAACCTATTCTCATACGCATCAAATTGTCACTTACGTTAAAGAGACATTTGGACTGGATTACACGGTTTCTGGTATGAATAAATGGCTTCACCACAATGGTTTTAGCTACAAGCAACCGAAAGGCGTACCACACAAGTTTGATGAAGCACAACAGCAAGCATTTATAGAGGCTTATGAAGCGTTAAAGGCAAGCTGTGACA
>NZ_JAWOVY010000107.1:0-1160 GCF_033340155.1 Vibrio sp. 1562 | reverse complement strand
GTCGTATCCTGAGCCTTTGTAGTCCGCTAGGGTAGAGCGAGCGTAATCCGGCATTTCAGTGTCTTCTTGGAAGGCGTTACTGCGTTTGTTGGTGATGTTCACGCTTTCCGCGGTAATGTGGTAAGCAACCCAGTCTGCGTTTTTGGTGTTGTAGTTGTACCCAACCGCATAGCCATCTCGGCAAAGGAACTGATCGCTGTTGCTTGAAGGTATGCCTTTATCAAGGTGTTGACCGCAAGTTTCAGCAAGAGTAGGGAAGGATAGGAGTGTGACTAAAGATACTAAGATGATGTTTTTCATTATTTTTCTCCGTTATTAAGAGATTTAAAAATAATGAAATTACTCACTAAGACTGTGAATTGGCTTATAAATTAATCAGTATCTTGTAGGTTAATGATGAGGCAAATATCATTGCCGTGAATGTAAAGGGATACACAACAGATTTTATAAACGTGTTGTCTAACCCAAAACTTACAGCGTAAAAGAGATGTACTTACTCGGCTTTATTTGGTCCGGTAAAGCGAATGTCTTGCAGGTTAAAGCCGAGCTCGATATCGCATTTCAACGCCGCTACTCGTTTACATAGACGTGCAGACTCAATGTGTTCATCCAGCTTCTTGCGATATTTCGGTGCAAGTTCATCGCTGGCGTAGGCCGCTTCAATATCTTCAAATTGAGTTAGGATCTCTTTGGCAGCTTTCGGTCCAATGCCCGGAACGCCCGGCACTTGGCTCGAACTAATGCCAGTTAACCCCCAATAATCAGCGAGTTGACTAGGCTTTACGCCAAACTCTTTCTCGATAAACGGTTCATCCAACCAACGGTGTTGAAAGTAATCGCGAATTTGCAGCGTCGGTGAAAGTAACTGGCAGTAGCCTTTGTCGGTTGAAACGAGCGTTACTTTCTCGCCGTCGCTTGCCACTTTGGTCGCCAGTGTTGCAACTAAATCGTCCGCCTCATCGCCTTCTGATAGCAGTGAATCAATACCTTGCTCCCACCATGCTTGTTGGATGGCATCCAAACCTTGCATCAGCGGCTCTGGCATCGGTTTGCGATTTTGCTTGTAGTCAGGAAGGATTTCAGCGCGCCAACCTCTATCTTGTTCATGGTGATCAAACACCGCGATGATATGTGTTGGTTTCGCTTCGGAAAGAATACGC
>NZ_JAWOVY010000106.1:0-1162 GCF_033340155.1 Vibrio sp. 1562 | reverse complement strand
GTCTTAAACCAGCAAGTTCAGCACCAACCTCGATAATTCGGTCATAGTTCGTTGTAAAAATATGCAATCTGTCGCGTGTAGCGGTTCTACTTGCAAAGCTCATTAAGAAACTCACAAGATAATTGAAAATTTCCTCTTTTCGTTTTTTTCAGCACTTTTAATTAAGTGTTCTCCTGTACTGACAGATTTTGAAAACTCACCTAGACATCGAGACAATTCCCCCTTAATTGCAGCTAAATCAGCTTTTAGGTCTCTATAGGCTGCATATGGAGCCGGGGGGTTTTCAGGTTGCGGGCTATCCAACACTGTTAAAATTTCAAGACCTTTGATAAGTTCATTAATAGCTCTAATTTGATCTTCTATATTTCCTTGTGCGCGACCAGCCGATTTGGCAGCTTTTGTAGCGAATTCATTTATTTCGCTTTGACAGACCGCTAGATCACTGATCCACCCCATTCCAACGGGTGGCACGCCTGTAGCCGACATTTGAATAGACGTACTTAAACCCGCACCGATCAATAGATTTAAATGTTCGGATTGAAAAAGTGCTGTTAACCAAGGCTCAATATTTTGGCGTAATTTCTCTATTGATATTTTAGAACCCTGTTCTCCCCATGAAGTATTCGTTGATAGGATAAAAGGATAAGAATCACTTTGCTCATTGGAGTTTGGTGTTAGCTCAATAATATCAGGAACACTGCCAACTTTAATTTGCTGAATAGTCATAAATACACTTCTCATATTTGTGTGAAAGATATAGCGTTGGGGACACAAACGTCTGCCATGAATATTTACAACTTAAGCCGTTGGCATTGAATCATCCGTCACAACTATCTGAAATCCTTAGTACATCTTCAATCTCGACACCAAGGTGTTCAATCGTGCTTTCGAGCTTAGCATGACATTTTACAATACAGAACGTTTGCATACATATTTGAGGTATCCAAGCCCAAATATGTATGAATTAAAAATGAAGATATTGAGAAAAGTGGCTTAGCTGGGTTGGTCGATTTTGGTTGGCCACGTCAGTTCCTCGCTCATAGCTATCTGTCCGATGTCCAACTCTATTTATCGAAACTACTACAAACACATTTTTGCAAATTTGTCGCAGTTACATAAATGCATATTGATTATTTTTTCTGCTCCATTAGTCCTGCAAAAC
>NZ_JAWOVY010000105.1:0-1165 GCF_033340155.1 Vibrio sp. 1562 | reverse complement strand
TGTAGCAACTGACGATACCAAACTGTGCTCCGTCATAAGCATTTGCGTGAATTGGGTAATTCGCAATATGAGGCTTGCTACACTCACAAATGTTTGTCATCGCCTGACGTAACAAATCATCTGGAGTGATCGATTCGTCGTACATAAACGTGAGATTTGGTGCAATTTGCTTGAGCTCTGCGTCCACACGCAAAATAGTGCGACAGATAATGTTGTCTGTCGGCCCGATATTCACGTGCATGAAGGCATCCGGCAACGTGCGATCCAACATGATCCAGAAATGTCGAAGTTTTTTGTAAATCTGCGCTTCAGTTTGGTCGCCTACATAAGGCATCAGGACGTCGTCTAACTGCCCTAAATACACGGGAATATTAGTAACTGACGGCACATGATGATAGATGATGGTAAGCATATTTAGCGCATCATCAAAATCTTCTGCAGGTGACAACTCCAAATACTCAGAGCCTTGAGATAAAAACTTAGCATAGTCAGGTAAAACGTAACGCGGTTTAAAAGGCGCATGACCTTCAAACATGTCACAGATTACGCCATCGCTCATCGCCTCACGAAGTGCTTCAGAAATGGGCATGTATGGAATACATGCTTCGGCTTCTAGAGCGAGGAAGTTAGACTTCTGTTTCGGAGACAAACGGCCGTCAGTTGCGATATTGAGAAAACGCTGTTGGAGTTCAGATAGGCTTGTCATCAAGGATGTTCCTGCAAAAAAGACCACGACATCTGGATCTGGGTAGGTACAGACCATTACCCCTAAAGGGCTAGAGTGAATTTTACGCCTAGTTAAGCCTTGCCACTAATGAAAAAAAACAAACCGTTAATTTCCATATTGGAAATAAGCTATCCCTAAATTAGGGGTTACCTCACAATCTAGCTGCGATTCGCCGTAGATAGCATCACACCAGCACTGATAAACACTCCACCCGTTAAGCGATTGAACAACTTAGCTCGTCCTGCTTCAAATAACCAATTGGATGTTTTCACCCCTAATAAGGCGTAAAAGGTTAACCAGCTCAATTCGAATACTACGAACGTACCCGCGAAAATCGCATATTGGGTCAGCAGCGAAGCGGTTGGGTCAATGAATTGTGGGAATAGTGCCGTAAAGAAAATAATGGCTTTCGGATTACTGGAACCAACGATAAAACCA
>NZ_JAWOVY010000104.1:0-1166 GCF_033340155.1 Vibrio sp. 1562 | reverse complement strand
CCAGATTTACCTGAATCAGTTGCTGATGCAACCGTAGCGACATGGCACAAACAACCAGGCGACACCGTAGAGCGTGATGAAGTTTTGGTTGATATTGAAACTGACAAAGTTGTACTAGAAGTGCCAGCTCCAGAAGCTGGTGTTTTAGAAGCCATTCTTGAAGTAGAAGGTGCAACAGTACTTTCAAAGCAACTTCTTGCTAAATTGAAAGCCGGCGCTGTTGCGGGCGAGCCAACCGCAGACAAAACAGAAGCAACAGAAGCTTCTCCAGATAAGCGTCACAAAGCGACACTGACTGAAGAAAGCAATGATGCACTTAGCCCTGCCGTTCGTCGTCTACTTGCGGAACATGGTCTAGAAGCACACCAAGTTAAAGGTACAGGTGTTGGCGGTCGTATTACTCGTGAAGATATCGAAGCGCATCTAGCAAACGCTAAAGCGGCTCCAAAAGCTGATGCCCCAGCAGTTGAAGCACCTTCAACCGCTCGTAGTGAGAAGCGTGTGCCAATGACTCGCTTACGTAAGACGGTTGCAAACCGCCTGTTGGAAGCAAAAAACAGCACCGCAATGCTAACGACGTTTAACGAAGTGAACATGAAGCCAATCATGGATCTTCGTAAGCAATACAAAGACCAGTTCGAAGAGCGTCACGGTATTCGTCTTGGCTTCATGTCTTTCTATGTGAAAGCAGTGACAGAAGCACTAAAACGTTACCCAGAAGTAAATGCATCAATCGATGGTGATGACATCGTTTACCACAACTACTTTGACATTAGCATGGCGGTATCAACGCCACGCGGTCTAGTAACTCCAGTGCTAAAAGACTGCGACAAGCTTGGCTTTGCAGATGTTGAAAAAGGCATCAAAGAGCTAGCGATCAAAGGTCGTGATGGCAAGTTAACAGTAGATGAGTTGATGGGGGGTAACTTCACTATCACAAACGGTGGTGTGTTCGGTTCTTTAATGTCTACGCCTATCATCAACCCACCGCAATCGGCAATTCTTGGTATGCATAAAATCCAAGAACGCCCGATGGCTGTAAACGGTAAAGTTGAAATCCTACCGATGATGTACCTAGCGCTATCTTACGACCACCGTTTGATCGATGGCCGTGAGTCAGTTGGCTTCCTAGTAACGATTAAAGAGCTACTAGAAGATCCAGCGCG
>NZ_JAWOVY010000103.1:0-1170 GCF_033340155.1 Vibrio sp. 1562 | reverse complement strand
TTCTGACGGATTGCTTGTCGATATCAACGTTGTAAAGTTGGTAACCGCTGGATACCCACAAACGGTTTGCGTCGTCTAGAGCAATATGCTCAACAGCATGCCCAGCCATCACTTGTAAATAAGGGAAGCTGACCTTTTGCAGCCCTTCCAATTGGAATATCTCCAAGCCTTTTGAAGTGGCAAGCCATAACATGCCTCGTTGGAACGCAAATTCGTTAATTTGAGAATCTAATTCTAATACTTTTACAATCCCTTCCGCGCCAGAACGATACAGCTTGCGGTCATCGGCAAACCAAAGCACACCATCTGGCCCTGTTACCGTTTGTCTGATACGACCAGATAAGGTTTGCGAGTCATAACTACTAAAGGTGACTCGCTCAAATTTTTTGCTGAACAAAGAGTAATAACGAATGCCTTGGTTGGTCGCTATCCACATTCCGCCCATGTTGTCGCTAAGTAAGGAATAAATTTTAGTGCTATCGAGCTCTAACTCTAAGAAGCTCGCAGGCTCAACTTCAGTAACTTCACCTGTTAAAAACGAGTAGAGATACAAACCGTGCTCAGTACCAACCCAATACTCTTGATTGGTCTCTGAAAACGTCAGTACGTGGGAGCCGCCAATTTTGACGATCTCTTTGTTCGGCTCGTAAATATTGAAGATCAACGCGCCTTTTAAGGTGCCGACCAATATCTCGCGTCTCGTATGCGAGTAGTACACTTTTTCAATGTAGTTTTGACCGGATGAAATCACATGATCAAATTTATTACCTTCAGAGAGATAGACACCTGATGTTGTAGCCAACGCCCATTTGGTTTCGACCAAAATCGCATCATTGATGTACACATAACTATTATCGCTATGTTGATACAGTTCAAGCAGTGAAAAAGAATCAAGTTCATTGGTTTTGATGTTGTAGGTATAAAAATGTGCGCCATCACTTACCCAAATATAATCACCTGATGAACCTATTTTTCTAATTTGCGACCCGGGGTTAAGGCTAAAGACCAACTGCCTTTCTTTGTTTGGGTAGGTCTGATAAACCTCATTTTCGACAAAGGTCCAGAATGACCCTTGATGATACGCAAGCTGCTTTGCAGTCGTTTGCAAAAAACTGCCTGATTTTGGCAGAACATTTTGGCCGTCATAAAAAAGAACGCGGCCATGTACAT
>NZ_JAWOVY010000102.1:0-1187 GCF_033340155.1 Vibrio sp. 1562 | reverse complement strand
TGTAACCACCCCTTAAAATAATACAGCTCAAACGTAGAATTTTCTTTAAAATAACCTAAGAGGATTTTACACATGAGCAAAAGAAAAACTGAAAGCCAAATAGTGGCAATACTGAAAGAAGCTGATGCGGGCATGCCGATAAAAGAGGTTTGTCGTAAATATAGCGTGGCCAGTTCAACGTTTTATAAATGGCGTGAAAAATACGGAGGTATGGAGGCTTCTGATGTAAAAAGGCTGAAAGAGCTTGAAGAGGAAAATCGTCGTTTAAAACAAATGTATGCTGACCTTAGTTTAAAGTCTCAGTTGCAGGAAGACATCATAAAAAAGCTGTAGTGCCTGTCACTGAGCGAAAAGCGTGGGCCAAAGAGCTGCTAGCTGCCCATAATATTAGCATTGTGCTGAGTTGCGAGGTAACAGGCATTAGCCGCACGGCATTTTATTATGAGCCTAAACAGGTTGATGATAGTGAGATTATCGATGCATTGAATGCCATTGTTGAAAAGCATCAACGCTGGGGATTCCCTAAGTGCTATAAGCGTCTTCGTGCAAAAGGCTATCACTGGAATCATAAGCGTGTTCATAGGGTTTATAAGGAAATGAAGCTAAGCTTGCGCAGAAAGGCCAAGCAGCGTGTGCCCACGCGAAATCCAGAGCCATTAGCTGTGCCAGCGGAAGCAGGCAAGTCATGGTCAATGGATTTTGTCAGCGACACGTTGCACAACAAGGTACGTTTTAGAACCTTTAATGTTATCGATGACTATAACCGTGAAGCGCTAGGCATAGATATTGCCACAGGTATGCCTTCAGCTAGGGTCACAAGGTATTTAGACCGGCTAGCGGCTTGGCATGGTTATCCTGATAAAGTTCGTGTTGATAACGGCCCTGAATTCACCTCTTTCGAATTCATGGAATGGGCTAAAAGGCACGGTGTAAAAATTGATTACATCAAGCCTGGTTGCCCCTACCAAAACGCTTATATTGAACGCTTTAATCGTACTTATAGGCATGAGGTTTTAGATTTATATATCTTCACTAACTTACAAGAAGTGGTAGATATGACTGAGAGCTGGATAAAACTCTACAACGAAGAACGGCCTCATGATTCATTGAATGACATGACGCCAATTGAATATAAATTAGCAGCTTAAATTCTACGAGAGAGTTGTGTTAAGGATGGGGTATTTACA
>NZ_JAWOVY010000101.1:0-1190 GCF_033340155.1 Vibrio sp. 1562 | reverse complement strand
ACGAATGAACGCCCTTTATGAACGCTGCCACGTCAACGGGATTGATGTGGAATTGCTTGATGAAGCGCAGCTCAAGTTGGCGGAGCCTAACATCACAGGGTTGGGCGCGATTTACGTGAAAACCACCAGTATTGTTGATTACCGCTTGGTAACAGAGCATATGGCACAAGAGTTCCAAAGTTTAGGTGGTCATATTAGCTTGAGAACCAAGGTGGTTGCCGCCGATGAGAAAGATGAAGAAGTACAACTGACTTGCGTTTCCGATGGACAATCTATGCAGCTGAACTGCAAGTTTCTAGTCACTTGCAGTGGATTGATGGCCGATCGGATGACAAAAATGATGGGCATTCCGACCGATTTTCAAATCGTGCCTTATCGTGGTGAATACTACCGATTAGACAGTAAGCATAACCAAGTGGTGAATCACTTAATCTACCCAATTCCAGATCCAGATTTGCCATTTTTGGGGGTGCACTTGACTCGTATGATTGATGGTTCTGTGACGGTTGGTCCAAATGCCGTTCAGGGTTGGAAGCGAGAAGGGTATGGAAAAGTGAACTTTAACCTGCAAGATACACTGCAAATGCTGAGCTTTTCTGGCTTTTGGAAAGTCACGCAAAAGAACTTAAAAACGGGCTTGGAAGAGTTTAAAAACTCGTGGTGGAAGCCTGGGTATTTAAAACTGGTCAATAAATATTGTCCGAGTATTCGTGTTGAGGATCTCCAGCCTTACCCTGCAGGGATTCGCGCGCAAGCGGTGTTGTCGGACGGCACTCTAGTGCACGATTTCCTATTTGCAGAGAGCGCAAGAAGCCTTCATGTGTGTAATGCGCCTTCCCCAGCGGCCACATCTGCCATGCCTATCGGAGAGTACATTTGCGATAAGGTCGATGAGAAAGTGGTAGCTAAAGTCGTCTAGTCAGACATAAAGAGCCAGTTTGAACACTGGCTCTTCCATTTCATCAGGTTTTTGTTGGTGGCATTCTACTTCGGGCAAAGTTCGCCTTTTTTGGCGTGTCTTTCGATCATGTAATCGCCTCTTGCACTGCGTAAGACCATTGCGTTCCACACTTCACCGTCTTGAAGCTCGAACTCAAACGCATAGTGAGTACCCGCTACCACTTGAGTGCGCACTTCGTTGATGTTTTTTAATTTATCTTCGGCGTTCATCTGGTACAAAACCATACTCA
>NZ_JAWOVY010000100.1:0-1190 GCF_033340155.1 Vibrio sp. 1562 | reverse complement strand
TATGAATTAGTCGAAGATCTTAGCAACAACACCAGCACCTACTGTACGGCCACCTTCACGGATCGCGAAACGTAGACCTTCGTCCATTGCGATTGGTGCGATTAGCTCTACAGTCATCTGTACGTTGTCGCCTGGCATTACCATTTCTACGCCGTCTGGTAGCTGGATGTCACCAGTTACGTCAGTTGTACGGAAGTAGAACTGTGGACGGTAGCCTTTGAAGAATGGAGTGTGACGACCACCTTCATCTTTAGACAGTACGTATACTTCTGATTCGAACTTAGTGTGTGGAGTGATTGAACCAGGCTTAGCTAGTACTTGACCACGTTCAACTTCGTCACGCTTAGTACCACGTAGAAGTGCACCAACGTTCTCACCTGCACGGCCTTCGTCTAGAAGCTTACGGAACATCTCAACACCAGTACATGTAGTTGTAGTAGTGTCTTTGATACCTACGATAGCAACTTCGTCACCTACAGTTAGGATACCACGCTCGATACGGCCAGTTACTACTGTACCACGACCTTGGATTGAGAATACGTCTTCGATAGGCATTAGGAATGGCTGATCTACCGCACGCTCTGGCTCAGGGATGTAAGTATCTAGAGCTTCTGCTAGTTCAACGATTTTCGCTTCCCACTGCTCTTCGCCGTTTAGTGCGCCTAGTGCAGAACCTTGGATAACTGGTAGGTCATCACCTGGGAAATCGTATTCAGATAGAAGTTCACGAACTTCCATTTCTACTAGTTCTAGTAGCTCTTCATCGTCAACCATGTCACATTTGTTCATGAATACGATGATGTATGGGATACCAACCTGACGGCCTAGTAGGATGTGCTCACGAGTTTGTGGCATTGGGCCATCTGTCGCAGCAACAACTAGGATACCACCGTCCATCTGTGCAGCACCAGTGATCATGTTTTTAACATAGTCAGCGTGTCCTGGACAGTCAACGTGTGCGTAGTGGCGTGATGGAGTGTCGTACTCAACGTGAGAAGTTGCGATTGTGATACCGCGCTCACGCTCTTCTGGAGCGTTATCGATAGATGCGAAGTCTTTAGCTACACCGCCGTAAACTTTAGCAAGAGTAGTACAGATAGCTGCAGTTAGAGTTGTTTTACCGTGGTCAACGTGGCCGATAGTACCAACGTTAACGTGCGGTTTCGTACGTTCAAATTTTTCTTTAGACA
>NZ_JAWOVY010000099.1:0-1191 GCF_033340155.1 Vibrio sp. 1562 | reverse complement strand
GTATGCAGTGAAAGTTGCACGTACGGTTCTTAGAGGGGCGGCACTTGGTAACAAGTGTCGTCTACTCGACAAAAACGTGTTGAGGCGAATGCCTCAAAAGAGCGATAACCGGTCATTGAGGATGGCTAAATTTTGGGCTAATTAATAGATAAAGTTGTGTCGTTTATTCATATAGTCAAGCAAACGAGCAACGCGTATATCCTACATTTAAATTTATTTAAAATCTTGAAATACCCTCGGTTATTTGTTGGAATGTGGATAGATGAGCTTGAAGTCAGCAAAAATATGCGTGATGAGCGCACTATTAAATTGTTACGCGTTGCTGAACAAGGAGAGATATTCAATGGCTTTTGCCCTCGCACCAGATCAAGAAAATGCTTACCCATCACTCATTACGGCATTGTGCGCGCGATGCGTATACTAGACGCCATTGTGACCGCGTCTGTGCGCTTGCGTTGGAAGTGGGGCGTGCGGCCGATTTGAGTGCCCCCTCATTAGATGACTTGCGTATTGCCAGTCAATTACACGACGTGGGTAAGATTGGAGTTCGTGATACTGTTCTCTCGAAGCCTGGAAAGCTCACACCTGATGAAAGGGAAGAGATAAAGGCTCACTCGGTTATCGGTGAGAGAATAATTAGTGAGACATTCCTGACAAACAGAGACGAGGTCGCGTCTATTGTCAGACATCATCATGAAGCATTTGATGGAAGCGGATACCCGGACGGACTGGCTGGTGCCGATATTCCCCTGAGTAGTCGAATACTTTCGATCATTGATGCGTATGATGCACTGACGACTAGCAGGCCATACCGCATGGCTAAATCGCACCTTGAAACTATGAATATCTTGAAGCATGAAGTGGACACGAAGTTTGATCCAAATATTTTTTTGTTGTTTACAAAAGTCATAAAGGCCAGTTCGGCACGTGCCTCGTAAACGCTCGTTCCTAGAATACGGTGAACGCTGCCTAAAAAGTCTCTGCAGATGACATTTGATCCGCCACCCACTTTTTTGCTAACGCAAAAGCAGGCGTTGTCTCAAATGCACCTGAGCTCAGGCGTTGCTAATGTCTGCAATTGGCACAGAGCCGTCCTTCGGCTCTAACTCATTTATGCCCGTGCGACCTGAAGTCGTATGAAGCGTTGTTCACCACGACAAGAGTGAACCATCTGTATCACCAGATGACCCT
>NZ_JAWOVY010000098.1:0-1191 GCF_033340155.1 Vibrio sp. 1562 | reverse complement strand
TTGTATGGATAATAAGTACTCCAATCGGGTAAGGTGAGACCCAGACTTTAGCTGCAACTAAAGTTCTTCTATCTGGTAGTTCGATTGAACGATGGCTCCTCAATTGAGAGACCGGTAACAAGTACGAACGCCAGATAGAACTCCAAGCACCACACTCGAATAGTCTTCTGGGTCTCGAGCCCGCATTTGCAAGCAAGAGTTAGCTTATTATGAATACAAACACACTTCAAAACATTAATGTCGGCGTTGATACTGGTAAGTCACAATTAGACATCTACATCCGACCACTCGATATTTACTTCACTGTCCCGAACACCGAAAAAGGCATCAGCGATGCCATAAAAACCATTAAGAAACACAAACCTCAACGTGTCGTCATCGAAGCTACAGGTCGATTAGAAATGCCTTTTATACTCGCCTGTGACAAAGCCAAATTACCTTATGTTATTGCCAACCCACTACGTATTAAAAGGTTTGCTGGTGCCATTGGTCAACGAGCTAAGAACGACCGTTTAGATGCCGCTCTCATCGCACATTATGCCGAACGTGTTCAGCCAGAACTGACCAAACTAAAAAGCGAAAACATACGTCTTATGAGTGACTTAGTCACAAGGCGTAACCAGCTACTCACCATGCAAACCATGGAAAGAAACCGACTACAAATATTACCTAAGAATATCTCGTCTACGATTACCCCTATCCTTACCGCCCTGAAAAATCAGATTGAAAAAGTAGAAGCAAAGATAGCGAAACTGATTGAGAGTTGTCCTGAGTATCAAGCCAAAAATACTATTCTCCAAAGCATGCCTGGTGTTGGTAAAGTCCTTGCTGCCTCTCTAATTAGTAATGTACCCGAGCTGGGCTTTATCACTAACAAACAAGCTTCTTCTCTCATTGGTGTCGCACCAATAACAAGAGAAAGTGGCCGCTTTAAAGGTAAGCGGCTGATACAAGGAGGGCGGTCTCAAGTTAGGACCGTTATGTATATGGCGATGATGTCGGCTATCCAATGCAACCCTGTTTTCAAAGCAACTTATGAACGACTACTTACGGCAGGAAAACCGAAAAAAGTTGCCATTGTTGCCTGCATGAGAAAGATGGTTGTTATCTTAAATTCAATGCTAAGAGATGGTGTTATGTGGGATACAGATAGCCTCAAAAATTAACTATTGACGCCATAGTCTCTTGTTA
>NZ_JAWOVY010000097.1:0-1195 GCF_033340155.1 Vibrio sp. 1562 | reverse complement strand
GATTTATTGGTTTTATAAACTGAGATTTTTTTGATGAGAATTCGATAAAAAGTGCGTTTTACTTCAAGTTTTATGACAATACTGAGATTGTATTTTCGGTAAAACTTAATTTTAGTTGGTTAAAGTGATGGTTTTGCCGAGTATCTTGTCTGTCTCTGTCACATTTGGTATAAAAAGCATCACCTTCTTTTCTGGAATTGGCCGATGTCACATCTAAATTACAACCATCTTTATTACTTCTGGATGGTGTGCAAGCAAGGCTCTGTTACCAAGGCCGCGGATGCGCTTTTTCTCACTCCTCAAACGGTGACCGGGCAAATCAAAGCGCTTGAAGAGCGGATGAAAGGTAAGCTAACCAAGCGAAACGGCCGTACTGTCGAACCAACAGAACTCGGACAATTGGTCTTCAAATATGCGGATCGTATGTTTGGTTTAAGCTATGAGATGCTTGATATTGTGAACTACAGTCAGCACTCCAATATTTTGTTTGAAGTTGGTGTCGCCGATGCGCTGTCAAAACGGCTAGTTAGTAAAGTGCTGATGACAACCGTGCCTGAAGACAACAGTATCCACTTACGTTGTTACGAGTCGACGCACGAACTGTTGTTAGAACGGCTATCGCAGCACAAGTTGGATATGATTCTTTCTGATTGCCCGGTGGACTCGACGCAAAGCCCAGGCCTTTATAGTAAGAAGCTTGGCGAGAGTAGCATGAGTTTCTTTGCATCTTCTGACATTCCAGACGTCAAGTTCCCTGAAATTTTGGAAAAGAAAAAGCTGTTGATCCCAGCAAGTCGAACGGCGATGGGGCGAAAAGTCATTCAATGGTTTGATCGCCAAGGATTACAACCTGATGTCTTGGGAGAGTTTGATGACGTCGCGTTGATGAAAGCCTTTGCGAGATACCGTGATGATGTGATCTTTTTGGCGCCGACGGTTTACATGTCAGAAATCGAAGATGACCGCAGCCTACAGTTGATCGGTCATGTTGAGGATTTGAAAGAAGAGTATTACGTTATTTTCGCCGAGCGAATGATTCAGCATCCTGCGGTAAAAAACGTATGTGATGCTGATTTCAGTCAAATGTTTGAGTAAACCCGTATCGTTGCTCAAATAAATAGATTACTATCGATAAAAATATAAATCTAAATGATACCTAAGTAATTCAAGATACTTGGTTTAGTGAGCAAAATTA
>NZ_JAWOVY010000096.1:0-1213 GCF_033340155.1 Vibrio sp. 1562 | reverse complement strand
GAAGCGATGGACAATTTATTTGTTCGTCTGCCGAAGACCGGCCCTGTGACAGACAATCTCTATCACGAACTGATGGCGACCATTTTAATTTTGTCTGATCCAGACAAGATGAGAATGCACGGTGAAGGTCAATTGGATATCAGACAACTGATGCCCAAACCTGAACCTAAACCCGCACAGCCAGTATCTGCTCAGGCAGATAACTTACGTGCAATACCACAACCAACCGTCAGACCAAACCTTGGTTCGACTGTACCAAACTCATTTTATTTCTAACGTCCTTGAGGGCATGTTGCCCTTAAGGGCGCATGTCCTCTGAACTATGTAAGAGGAAATTATGCAATCAACCATCCATAACCCCAGCCAACTGAACCAGTTTGAAGCACATTTTCGTGGTGTGACTGATGCGGTTGAAAGTGAATCGATACCAGAAGTGGCGTGTTGTCGAACGTTAGTACAACGGTCGTACTCAACACATAGTGTCGTGATCCCCAAGAACCCTGTTTTGATCGCAGATGCGGACGCACAAGGAGCTTGGGTAACGGCCATGGTATTTGTTCCAAACATGGCATTGCAGCAAACCGCTTTTGAGCGGGCCTGGCTGCAATATCAACACGAGGTGTCTACTCAGTTACAAGACCAGTACGGTCTGACATTGGATGACATCCTGAGTTTAGACCAGCTTAAAACGTCATTTGAGCAGCACGAGAGTCCAGCTCAATTGGTGGCTTGGTTAGGTCAAAAATACGATCTGGATAAGCTAAAAGCACAGGTTTAAACACTCACATTCCCAGCGGGGAAACGCTCCCGCTGAGGGAGTATTCCCCCTAATGATTAGGAGACTCCCATGAATCATCCATTAAAAAACGCACTGCCAATCGTTGCCGCCGCTTATGGCGAAAAGTTTGGTGTGAAGGTGCTTATTCAAGGACAAGATGCGTTTACCGATGGTGAGCGGATTGTGATCCCAACAGCAAACCCAGACGACCCACACTATCAACAGATAGCTTGGGGTTATCTGGCTCATGAAGCGGCGCATATTCGGCATACCAATTTTGACATGGTGCAGAAGGCGTCGTCCAAGCCGATCCGTAAGGCACTTCTCAATATCATTGAGGACGTTCGCATTGAAAACGAATTGGCAAAGGATTACCCCGGAACCCGGCGCAGTATTTCGCAAGTGATTGAGTACATGGTGGACACACAGCAAATG
>NZ_JAWOVY010000095.1:0-1225 GCF_033340155.1 Vibrio sp. 1562 | reverse complement strand
GTGTTAACAATGCCAGCGCCTTCACCTGACACCATGCTGATTTGATTGGTACTAGGTAATCCGCTTTTGCAAAACCCCAATGACCATTCTCCAATCCTGATCTGGTTATCATCAATAACAGCCAAGCCATAGGCTTCAAGCAGCTTTGCCATATCGAATAACGCTTTTTTCGCCAGCGAAATTTGGCCATTGACGTCCTTGCGAGTACGAAACTCCCAACTGACGTTATTGGCGCACGCGACGCTATCTAGCGCATTTGAGAGTTCAAATGGCCGCCCTTGATGATCAATACCGACATGTCCAACAAATCGGTAACCCTTGTTGATTTTCTCATTGATTCGTCGGTCTGCTTCAGCGTTAGGATCAGTCGAGTCAATCAATCGCTGCTGCGACAATTGACCGGCTTTTCCAAACCGAACTTCAATCTCCTGGTTATCTGATCCAACATAAATGGCCCATTCTTTGGCTGTCCCATCAGAATGACTGTAACGGTAAAGAGCAAAGCACTTTTCCATCATCAATCCTCCCAATGGTCACCGAAGACATCAGCGGCAATACGGTGAATAGCTTCTCGTTGCTCCAACTCAGCACGAGCCGTCAAAGACCGAACCAGTGCATACTCCACTGCGTTAGGAGCACCTTTAAAAGCAAGTGTTAACTTTGCCCAGCGCACCAAGGTCCGAGTGGACATGGTGATACTAAGCTCCGCACCGCCATCCGCGCCCCCAATAAAAAGACGACGAATGTCACCAGCCACCTTCACCATTTTTTGGCGAAAGACCTCTGGCAAGCCCGGCGCAACGTTCTCCAGAATGGCTTCCTCTACAGATGGTTCTGCATAGGTCGCTTCAATGATTCTAAAGCGATCAAGGAAAGCCAAATTCTGTTGAAGCACGCCTTGATACAAGCCCGTTTGGTCACCGCTGCCCGCACTGTTGCCGGTTGCGATAAAACGAAACTTGTTATGTGGCATGATGATCTCTCCGCCATTTTGTGCGATGACCAACGGGGCACCTTCCAAAATGTCATTGAGTCCAGCCAGTTCAGCAGGCTCAGCAAGATCCATTTCATTAATGATCAGCAAATGGCCATGCTTTACAGCCAGTGCCAACGGTCCATACACAAAGGTCATGTTGCCATTAACCAGCGTGTGGTGACCGATAAGATCGGACAACTCCAATCGACCGTGCGCAGTAATTTGCTGAACAGGCCAATTCAATCGAGA
>NZ_JAWOVY010000094.1:0-1225 GCF_033340155.1 Vibrio sp. 1562 | reverse complement strand
GTGTTAACAATGCCAGCGCCTTCACCTGACACCATGCTGATTTGATTGGTACTAGGTAATCCGCTTTTGCAAAACCCTAATGACCATTCTCCAATCCTGACCTGGTTATCATCAATAACAGCCAAGCCATAGGCTTCAAGCAGCTTTGCCATATCGAACAACGCTTTTTTCGCCAGCGATATTTGGCCATTGACGTCCTTGCGAGTACGAAACTCCCAACTGACGTTATTGACGCACGCGACACTATCTAGCGCATTTGAGAGTTCAAATGGCCGCCCTTGATGATCAATGCCGACTTGTCCAACCAATCGATAACCCTTGTTGATTTTCTCATTGATTCGTCGGTCTGCTTCAGCGTTAGGATCAGTCGAATCAATCAATCGCTGCTGCGACAATTGACCGGCTTTTCCAAACCGAACTTCAATCTCCTGGGTATCCGATCCAACGTAAATGGCCCATTCTTTGGCTGTCCCATCAGAATGACGGTAACGGTAAAGAGCAAAGCACTTATCCATCATCAATCCTCCCAATGGTCACCGAAGACATCAGCGGCAATACGGTGAATGGCTTCTCGTTGCTCCAACTCAGCACGAGCCGTCAAAGACCGAACCAGTGCATACTCCACTGCGTTAGGAGCGCCTTTAAAAGCAAGTGTTAACTTTGCCCAGCGCACCAAGGTCCGAGTGGACATAGTGATACTAAGCTCAGCACCACCATCCGCGCCCCCAATAAAGAGACGACGAATGTCACCAGCCACTTTCACCATTTTTTGGCGAAAGACTTCTGGCAAGCCCGGCGCAACGTTCTCCAGAATGGCTTCCTCTACAGAAGGCTCTGCATAGGTCGCTTCGATGATTCTAAAGCGATCAAGAAAAGCCAAATTCTGTTGGAGCACACCTTGATACAAGCCCGTTTGGTCACCGCTGCCCGCACTGTTGCCGGTAGCGATAAAACGAAACTTGGTATGTGGCATGATGATCTCACCGCCATTTTGTGCGATGACCAACGGGGCACCTTCCAAAATGTCATTGAGCCCAGCCAGTTCAGCAGGCTCAGCAAGATCCATTTCATTAATGATCAGCAAATGGCCATGCTTGACAGCCAGTGCCAGCGGCCCATACACAAAGGTCATGTTGCCATTAACCAGTGTGTGGTGACCGATAAGATCGGACAACTCCAATCGACCGTGCGCAGTAATTTGCTGAACAGGCCAATTCAATCGAGA
>NZ_JAWOVY010000093.1:0-1226 GCF_033340155.1 Vibrio sp. 1562 | reverse complement strand
TGGCGGCGGTGCCGAGGCTTACCAAGATGCGGCCAAGGAGCTTTTCCCTAAGAGCAGGATCGTACTGCCCAACGAATCCGTGGCATCCAATGCCAGGGGCTTCTGGTTCTGCGGCTGATAGATAGGAGGTCGTTGTGGCTGGTAGCAAATGGGATGGAAAAATATCTAATCTGAACATATCGGAGCAAGCCTTTCCGGAGCTCTATCGTGAACTGTCCCAGATGCAGCATAAGGCGCGTAGTGATCGGCTCCGCGCCCTTGCTCTATTGGGTCTTTATTCTCTTCGATTTTCTGGCAACATTGGGTCTTTTGAGCAACAGAGTTCAGAGAGTCAACCTGCACAGCATCAAAATTCGCCAGTGCAGACTGACGCAAAACTGAACTCTCAACGTGATTCACTTAAAGGAAAACTGATGGGCTCCGTATGACATGAAAGACCACGAGGAGTTCTCTACGCTATCAGCGGCTGAACGTAGAGAGTTAATAATCGCAGAGTTAAAGCGTAAAAGCCGCATTCGCACCCTGTTGCGAGGACTCCCGTTAGATGAAGTTCGGGAGATCATTGACAGAATGAAGGGCGTTCTCAATGAACTGGAGGAAGAGTACAAAAAGCGAGAAGAAGAAGAAAAAGAAAAGCGAGCTCAGGCTGAGCGAATAATGAGCGACATGGAATCCTGCGGTGTGGACATCGGCTTGCTCAACGAAATGTTCACGAGCAGATCAGAACCTGATAATGCTAAATATTCAAAAGACGGAGTTTCGTGGAGTGGGCAAGGACGTCGCCCGGATGCTTTCAAGGGGTTGGGAGCTGTCGAGCTGGAGCGCTACCGTATCCCACAGAAGAAGTAAAAAAATGAGCGCCGCAAAGTTTGGGCGCTCATCTTCTGGTCCGAAATGTCATAGTCTACTCAAGCACACTCTTTCTCCCCACCACCATGCCTTCCTTGTTCTTTGCAGAACGGACATTCAACGCAGGTTCTTTGATTAACAGAGGTGAAGTACGTACACTTGCAGTTGTCGCACACCTCCAGCATTGCGTCCCCACTTCTCAGCTCCGAAGCAAGACACCAGGCATCAGTAATATCAAACGGAGCCCACCGAGCACCTTTCATTCCGGGCACTTCTTTGCGGATTGCGTGATACATTCTAAATGCCTTGTTCAAGGCTTTGATGTTCACAGACCGCAACACGGCTTCTCCACCAATGTTGAAGTAGAGCTGCATTAG
>NZ_JAWOVY010000092.1:0-1241 GCF_033340155.1 Vibrio sp. 1562 | reverse complement strand
GGTTTCACCCAAGTAGATAATGTCTGCCGAGCTTTCTTTTGCTTGTAAGTAAAATGCTTCGATATCTTGTTTTGGCCAGAAGTACAGCAGTGGGCCAAGTGCGTATTTCATTGAATTTTCCATCTTAACCTCTACTGCCATTTACGGTGGTATGCACCCAGCGTGGTTTGCGTACCTTCAGAAACGTTAGCCAGTGCGGCATCCCAAGCTGCTTCGACTTGGTAAGCTTCTGGGTTTGCTTGGTAACGATCAATTGCTGCGCGCCAAGTGCGAGTAACTTGCTCTACATAGGCAGGGCTGCGTTGACGGCCTTCAATTTTTACCGACGCTACGTTTGCTGCAAACAGTTCAGGAAGCATAGAGAGAGTATTTAAACTGGTTGGTTCTTCCAGCGCGTGGTAACGTTTTTTCTCGCCTTCAATTTCAGCTTCAAAGCGGCCTTTACAAAGCGTTGGATAGCCTGCGTTTTCACCCGCGCAGTAACGGTCGATCAAAATGTTGTTTAATCGAGACTCCAAGCCTTGTTCAGTTTCTTGCCAGCGCACGTATTTCGCTGGAGAGCAGGCTCCGACCGTATTTGGTGATTCACCCGTCATGTAAGACGACAAGTAACAACGACCTTCAGACATGATGCACAGACTGCCAAACGCAAATACTTCCAGCTCGACATCACTGGTGATGTTGCGCGACAGTTGTTTCACCTGATGAATGGACAACACGCGAGGCAATACCACACGTTTAACGTTGAAGTTTTGCTTGTAGAAATCAATCGCAGCTACGTTGGTAGCAGAAGCTTGCACGGAAAGGTGTAGCTCAAGCTCAGGGTATTTGCGAGCAGCGTACTCAAGAACAGCAATGTCAGCGACAATCAGTGCATCTACGCCCAATGCCGCTGCGTTATCGACGGCGTTCGTCCAGCGTTCAAAACCGTTTGGATGAGCAAAGGTATTGAGTGCAACGTGGATCTTTTTGTTGTGGTCATGCACATATTGCACGGCCTTTTCTAGTTTTTTACCGTTGAAGTTCAAACCAGCAAAGTGACGCGCGTTGGTATCGTCTTTGAAGCCGATGTACACGGCATCTGCACCGCAATCAATCGCGGTTTTTAGCGCAGGCAGGTTACCCGCGGGACACAAGAGTTCCATATGCTCACAATCATAGAGAAGGAAAAGGTGCCCGCATTTTATGAAGAATTATGAATAGCTAATTTGACCTAAGTTAGGTTTAGCTCAATAAACTCA
>NZ_JAWOVY010000091.1:0-1242 GCF_033340155.1 Vibrio sp. 1562 | reverse complement strand
TTGTGCTTCTTTTTCCGCATCAATTAACGCCTGCTCACGCTCTTTTTGCTGGGTAATGTCTTGAATCACCGTCAGCACAAACTTCTTCTTCCCGCTTGGAGACGCGATGGTTTTACGCTCTCGATACACATGTTTAATACCGAGTTCGCACCCCGCAGACGCGACCTCTTCCGAGATGCGTTGTCCGCCAATTACAGTGGCCAATTCATCCGAGTTGTTCACGAGAGGCGCATTAGTCGAGCAGCTTTTCAGCTTACATTCTTGGCATTGCTTGCTCTTGTAGTTGGCACAGTTGCTCATTTCCAACTGGTTATCTTCACCGTGAATAAACACCAAGCTGTTAATTTCTTGAATGATGCCCATCAGCCATTGTTTTTCCGCTTCTTCATTGTTGGCATTCAGCTCAGCTAATTTCACCTTTAGACGTAGGTGCGCAAGAATGAAATACGCGGCAGCAAACATCAGAGAAAAAGCGACCGCACCTGCCAAGAAAAATTTTGCCATTTGCTCATCGTCGTAGCCATAAACTAGGTTGAAGCTTCGGTGCGAGCGCAGAAGTTTTTCTATCTCATTTGAGTCAATGGTTTCGATGATGCTGTTGAGCATGTGTTGGAGCTGCGTATTGTGTTTTGCAACTGCAAACGCATTCGAGAACGTCAGAACGTCTTGCTCATTGATCACCAAACCATCGACCTGATCTTGCGCAATCATGCTATGAACAACGTCATCCGGAATGTAAGCCACGTCCAAAACGCCTGATTTCAAATCCGCAAGCAACTGTTTTAAATCGTCATAACGGTCAAAACGGTCCTGTTGCCACACACCTAAGTGCACCAACCCTTGCTTCTTTAAACTCAGTAGAATGCCCGCTTTTTCTGGTGATGACTTGTCGCGTTCGCTCTCTTCTGCTTGGATAGAAACGTAATTGCTGTGCATGAATGGTTTAGTGATCAGCCAGTCTGACTTAGGCACTGGGCCCACATAAGATACCGGGACAATATCGGCATCAAACGCCGTCAACCCATTAGAAAGACTCGACGTCGGTTTCACATAACTAAAGGCCAAACCCGTACGCGACTGAATTAAGTCGATAAAGTCTGGGAAGAATCCGTCCAGCTTACCCGTGTGCGAATCTCGGTAGAGAAATGGATACGCTTCATCACTGCTGCTGTACGTGATCGTCAAGTTACTTTTATGATTACGACGGTACGCCACCAGCAACTTGTCGTTGATGTGATACGG
>NZ_JAWOVY010000090.1:0-1259 GCF_033340155.1 Vibrio sp. 1562 | reverse complement strand
ATGAAATCAATGATCAGCAGTGAAGTGCGACGTCGCGGTTTAACCAACAACATCAAGCTGGGTGCTGGTGGTATTCGAGAAATTGAGTTTATCGCGCAAGTTTTCCAACTGATTCGTGGCGGGCGAGAGCCATCTTTGCGCAATCGTGGCTTGCTCGAAACCTTAAATGGTATTGAGGAACTTGCACTGTTAACCCCGCAAGAAGTCAGCAATCTGGAAGCGGCATATAAATATTTACGCCAGCTAGAAAATCTACTGCAAGCAATGGCAGACAAGCAGACTCAAACGCTGCCCGATTGCGACATTGAGCGTTTAAAACTGGCAACTGCGATGCAGCTAGAGTCGTGGGAGCTGCTCATCGAACAAACTCAGCAGCACATGAATAAAGTGCATCAAGTATTTGAAACCTTGATTGGTGACGACGAAGAAGATGAGGGCAGCACGATTGCTCGTCATTTCCATGAATTATGGGATATGGCCAATAAACAAGATGTGCTAGAGCTGATTTTAGAGCAGGACATTCAAGTTGAAGAACCCGCCATATTCTCTAAAGCTATCATCAACTTTAAAGCCGACTTGGCCAAGAAAACGCTCGGCCCCCGTGGGCGAGAAGTCTTAAACCGCTTGATGCCAAAAGTGTTTGATGCGGTGTTTGCCCACCCAGATGCTCAATTTGGTTTACCGCGAGTGTTGCATTTACTACACAATATTTGCACGCGCACGACGTACTTAGAATTGTTGGATGAACACCCTGCCGCATTGGTGCAGTTAGTGCGCTTGTGTACCGCAAGTCCGATGATTTCCGAACAGTTGTCTCGTTATCCAATCCTTCTGGATGAGTTGATAGATCCTCAACAGCTGTACAACCCAATTCCACTCGATAGCTATCGCACTGAATTGCGCGATTTCCTTGCCCGTATTCCCGAAGATGATATGGAGCAGCAAATGGAAGCGCTGCGTCAGTTTAAGCAAATTTGTATTTTGCGTATCGCGGCGGCGGATATCGCTGGCGTGCTGCCAGTCATGAAAGTAAGTGACCACTTAACTTATCTAGCAGAAGCCATTGTTGAAGCGGTGGTCAGCCAAGCGTGGCTTCAAGTGTCTGAAAAATACGGCGAGCCAACACACGTGAAAGATCGTGAAGGCAAAGGCTTTGCCGTGATCGGTTATGGTAAAGTCGGTGGATGGGAGTTGGGCTACAACTCAGACTTAGATATCGTCTTTATGCACGACTGCCCAGTTAATGTATACACCGATGG
>NZ_JAWOVY010000089.1:0-1274 GCF_033340155.1 Vibrio sp. 1562 | reverse complement strand
ATATACGCGAGCGAATTTGATAACGACCGCGATGAAGTGGTTGAGCGCGCCTTAACTCAAGGCATCACTAAAATTTTGCTGCCGAATATCGATCTGGACTCGATTGAACCGATGCTGCAGACCGAAGCAGCGTATCCGGAAGTGTGCCACTCAATGATGGGTTTGCACCCATGTTACGTTGATAGCAACGTTGATCAAACGCTAGAAATCATCCGAGGCTGGTTCGAAAAACACAACTTTATCGCCGTGGGCGAAATCGGCATCGACCTGTATTGGGATAAAACCTACCGAGCAGAGCAAGAGATGGCTTTCGTAACCCAACTCAATTGGGCAAAAGAGATGGATTTACCTGTGGTGATCCACACCCGTGATTCCATCGAAGAAACGCTGACTCTGCTTCGTCAAGAGCAAGACGGTCGCCTGCGTGGCGTGTTCCATTGTTTTGGTGGCAGCTTAGAAGAGGCACGAGCAATTAACGAGTTGGGCTTCCACCTTGGTTTAGGCGGTGTATCGACGTTTAAAAACGGCGGCATGGACCAAGTCATTCCACACTTAGACATGCAATGGGTCATCGTAGAAACAGACTGCCCAGAGTTGGCGCCGGTGCCGCATCGCGGTAAACGCAAGGAGCCAGCTTACACATCGCTCGTCGCGCAGCGAGTGGCAGACTTGCGTGGCGAAGAGGTCGCAACCATAGATGCTATCACCACGGAAAATGCAAAAAGCTTATTCAAGATTTAAGCAAGACAACAAACGCAACAAGCGGCCACACTAGGTCGCTTTTTTATTGCCTAAACGGTTGGGTGAAAAGGCCAAACCTGAAACGATTCAACTAGCAATACTGTAGTGTTGATAGACATAACTATTAACTTGTAACCCTACCCACTTCGCATCATGCGTATTCCATCAGTACGCTTCTTGTGACTGTCGACAACTCGACACATTCTTTTCTTATACTGCTATTCGCCTACGTCTTAGCACAGGTGTAAAACAACATGAATACGGATATTGAAATGTGTACACATGGTGCTTACTTGCAACGCGTACCACGCAACTTTTTTCAAAAGCTGCTAGGCATCAAAGAAGTTTATGTCTGTACTAAATGTGGTTACGTGTTGAAAGTTAAGTAGTTAGCCCAAAATAGCAAACCAACCGCAACAAAAAAGCGGCTCATTTGAGCCGCTTTTTACTGTCTAAAAACTGAAGGATTACTCCTCTTCTTCCTCATCTTTACGAGTGTAAAAACGAGCAAAGAACAGACCAACCTCAAACAG
>NZ_JAWOVY010000088.1:0-1285 GCF_033340155.1 Vibrio sp. 1562 | reverse complement strand
AAGTATAGTTATTGTATTTTTTTTACTATTTCCGAAAACCACTTCATTAATTAAATTTGACTCATTACTTCAGTACCAATGAGTCACAAAATGATTACAGAACTAACAAACGTCAATTTAATTAAAGGCAATCTTAAAGCAAATAATAAAAAAGAAGTCTTTGAAGAGCTAGCGAAAATGCTATTCGAAAATAATCGAATCAGCAGCAAAGAGGCTTTTTTAACCGACATAGAAGCACGTGAAACATTAAGCGTGACTTCAATGGACGGCATCGCCTACCCACACGCAAAAAGCAAAGCGGTCACAGAGCCTGCAATCGCTGTTGGCGTAAAGCGCGAAGGCATCGAGTATGGCGACGAAGAGGGAGTCAAACCGACCGTATTCTTCATGATTGCTTCACCAGATAACGGTGCCGACCACCATATTTATGTTCTTCAAGAATTATTCGGAAAATTTAGCGAAGAGTTTATTGAAGATATTCATAACGCAAAAGACGAAAACCAAATACTAAATATTTTAATTAATTCATAAGGCGTGAAATTATGAGTACAATCACAGCTCAAGCTACTAATAATAGCTATTTCAAAAAACTACTCAGTACCATGAAAGGTCACCTTTTATTCGGTACTTCTCACATGCTTCCATTTATCGTTGCGGGTGGTGTACTACTGGCGCTGGCGGTAATGGCATCAGGTAAAGGTGCGGTTCCTGCGGACGGTTTATTGGCTGATATTTCTAATATTGGTATTAAAGGTCTGGTGCTGTTCCCAATTATTCTTGGTGGCTTCATTGGTTACTCAATTGCAGACAAACCGGCACTTGCTCCAGCGATGATCTCTTCTGGCATCATGGCTGACATGGGCGGCGGCTTCCTTGGTTGTATCGTAGCGGGCTTCATCGCTGGTGGTGTGGTATTCCAACTTAAGAAGATCCCTCTTTCTGCTAACATGACTGCGTTGGGCGCTTACTTCATCTACCCACTTGTTGGTACGCTTATCTCTGCAGGTATCGTTCTATGGGGTATCGGTGAGCCAATCAAGATCTTCATGGCTTCTATGAACGAATTCCTAGCTTCTATGGCTGGCGCTTCTAAAGTGGTTCTAGGTACGATTCTTGGTGGTATGACTGCATTCGATATGGGCGGTCCAATCAACAAAGTAGCAACGCTATTCGCTCAAACTCAAGTTGATACTCAACCATGGCTAATGGGTGGTGTTGGTATCGCAATCTGTACGCCTCCTCTAGGTATGGCACTAGCAACATTCCTATTCAAGAAGAAGTTCAC
>NZ_JAWOVY010000087.1:0-1289 GCF_033340155.1 Vibrio sp. 1562 | reverse complement strand
TAGCAGACAAACTAACGATTCATGAAGGCGATGCCATGCGCTTTGACTTCACTCAGTTAGTGAAGCCAAACAACAAGCTGCGTATCTTCGGTAACTTGCCGTACAACATCTCTACACCTTTGATGTTCCACCTATTTGAATTCCATAAAGACATTCAAGACATGCACTTTATGCTTCAAAAAGAAGTGGTGAATCGCTTGGCAGCAGGCCCGGGTAGTAAAGCTTACGGTCGTCTAACGGTAATGGCGCAGTACTACTGTAAAGTTGTACCTGTACTAGAAGTGCCACCAACCGCATTTGTTCCGCCACCGAAAGTAGACTCCGCTGTTGTTCGCCTAGTACCTTATGAAGAGCTACCATGCCCAGCGAAAGATCTACGTTTACTCGATCGCGTTTGTCGTGAAGGCTTTAACCAACGCCGTAAAACCGTGCGTAACTGCTACAAATCTCTGTTGAGCGCAGAAATTCTGGAAGAGCTAGGTGTAAACCCAAGCATGCGTCCAGAAAACCTAACGCTACAACAATTCGTCGCGATGGCGAACTGGCTAGCGGACAACCCGCAGCACTAATAACTCAAACAATAAGCCAAACCCTTGCCGGTTTGGCTTATTATTAAGTTTATCAAGGAGTGCACATGGACGTCATTCAACCTTGCATCAAAATTCAAGTTCACACCAAATACATCGAAGAACAATCCAATCCAGAGCTACAACGCTTTGTTTTCGCCTACGTCATTACCATTAAAAACCTCAGCCAACAGACAGTACAGCTCATAAGTCGCCGATGGTTGATTACCGATTCCAACGGTAAACAAATGACGGTAGAGGGAGAAGGTGTTGTTGGGCAGCAGCCGTTTATTCCAAGCAACGATGAATACACTTACAGCAGTGGTACCGCGTTAGAAACGCCTGTTGGTGTCATGCAAGGACACTACAAAATGCTGGATGAAAAAGGCCAGGAATTCATCACTGAAATTGAGCCATTTCGTTTAGCGATTCCGAACGTTTTAAATTAATAAGATTGGAGATTCAGTGGCTACCTATATTGTTGGTGACATCCAAGGCTGTTTTGACGAACTACAGCAGCTACTCAAGCGCGTCAACTTTTCCACTCAACATGACCAACTTTGGCTCGCAGGAGATTTGGTGGCTCGCGGCCCGAAATCACTCGAAACACTGCGCTTCGTAAAGTCACTCGGTGACAGCGCAAAAGTCGTACTCGGCAATCATGACTTGCATTTACTGGCAGTATCCTACGGCCTGAAAAAGCGAAAAGACAAAGATAAAACG
>NZ_JAWOVY010000086.1:0-1291 GCF_033340155.1 Vibrio sp. 1562 | reverse complement strand
TGTATTTATGTTTAAAAAGTGTGTGGGGCCTTCAGGGTGAGATATGTCTTTTGAAAAATGGAAATCACTTGATCTGCCGTGTACAAAAAAAGCCCAACATACGTTGGACTTTTGAAAGACAAATAAGCGGAAGATATTTAAAGGATACGCTTTAAAACACCGTCAGCTTTTAAGCGAGTGATTTTTCTCACGAGTTTTTGCACAGCAAGCGGGTAATCTTCGACTTTTTCCAACTGTTTGTAAGTGCAGATTAGCTGCGTATGTTCAAGGATTCGGGCTACTTCATCTTCAAACTTATGAGTAAGGTTTGCGTAGTCATCTTGAATCAATAAACCATTTTCAAGATCGAGAGACCAAGCACGCGGATTTAAGTTGTTACCCGTAAGCAGCATGTATCGTTTATCAACCCAGATACCTTTTAGGTGGAAGCTGTTGTTTTCATGCTTCCATAAGTGCACTGAAAGCTTACGAGCTGCAATGTTCGCCTCATTTGCTTTGGCAAAGCGGCGCAGATTTACCTCGTAAAGGTAAGGAAGACCACCAATGGTTTTGAAATCTTCTTCTGGAGAGATATAGAAATCGTTCGCGGTTTTATCTCCTACCACGATCGTTACTTTTACTCCACGTTTCATTGCACGTTTTACTTCCCGGTGAATTGATTTAGGGAAGTTAAAATATGGCGTACAGATGAAAATTTCGTTTTTTGCTGCTGCTAGTAGCTTGACGATTTGCTGGTTTAGTAAGTTTCGACGCTTACCAAGACCAACAAGAGGTGTGATCTTTACTTTATCTTCCGCCGCTGCCTCATGGGCAAATTGATAGTTGGCTTGAGCAAGAGAAGAGCGAAGTTGGCGAATTGCCGATTTAATTTCTTTGGTTTCCGGCTTATCTCGATCGGCCAAGTCGTTTACTGCAGGGTGAGCAATCATTTCATTTTGAACGAAGTTCACCATCGTATCTGCAAGGGATTTGTGCTTAATAACATGGTAGCGATCAAATCGATAGCGACCATGGTACTGCAAATAAACGTTATTAAGGCTAGCGCCACTGTAAATCACGGTATCGTCGACGACGAAGCCTTTTAAATGAAGTACACCAAATACTTCTCGACCGCGAACGGGGATACCATAAACAGGGATGGCATGTTGGTATTGGTCAGCAAACGCTTTATAAAGCGCTGAGTTGCCTTCTGATGTTTCTGCACCAATAAGGCCGCGTTGTGCTCGGTGCCAGTCAACACAGATATTAATGTCTAATCCTGGATTACGCTGCTTGGCTTCGTAAAGTGCAG
>NZ_JAWOVY010000085.1:0-1297 GCF_033340155.1 Vibrio sp. 1562 | reverse complement strand
CCAGATAGAAGAACTTTAGTTGCAGCTAAAGTCTGGGTCTCACCTTACCCGATTGGAGTACTTATTATCCATACAAAGCGTTCAAGAGGGATTCTCAACGCTTGGCAGTTTTGGTTCAAAGTTTGGCTTTTGTGTATATGGCATAATGGTTTAAGTTGGGTGGTATAGCGTTGTTCACCCCTTAACGCGGCGTTAGTCGCCAGAAAAAGCTGGTAATCACAATCATGTTTCTAAGCTCAAAATTTGGCTGCTGATTGTTCGGCTCACAGGTTCATCGTCGTTGGTCCAAACTCATTTTCAGCTGTTTTAAGTCCAAAGTTTTGCAAGTGTCCTCGCGGTTGTTTTGTTCTTTGGTGCTGACATAGCAGGGCAATCGAGAGTTTGTTTTTGGTTGCAACTCCGCTCGTTGAATTTGTTGTTACAAAAGCAGATTTACTCGCTGAAATGACGTTTTCTCTGGTGTGGTAAGTTCCACGTGGTTTCAGTGACTTTGTTGAAAGTCCGCATTGTGAGATTGGCTTTCCAAAAGCGCTTTTTGGTGTTGTCAGTTCGTTTTCTGCGGCGTTGTTTGTTCCAAGTGGTTTCATTGAATAGCCGCTTTGAGACTACGCCTGACTAAAGTGCATCAAAGCACATAAAGTTTGTTGTTCGTAAAGTTTGGTTCGGCTTAAAATTGTCGCTCGGTGCCTCGCGACTAACAAACTGCTCAAGAGGGATTCGCAACGCGTGGCATTTTTACTATGCGTTGATTTTAGTGATTAAGGTGGTATGCAGCGGCTTCGGTATTGCGTTGCTCACCCCTTAGCAGGGCGTTAGCATTAACGAGGAAATTGGAAACTATGGCGAATTCAAAAGAAGACAAGTTAGGCAGTGGCAACTCGTCTTTAAATCACGCAACTCAGAGATTACTAGGTTTCAATAGGGCTCGTTTCGACAACTTGGAGCAGTTTAATCGAAAGGTTGAGCGTTCGCTTAAAGACCCTAGTGACACTAGCTATAAACAGCAGTTATTGAAAACTTATGGTGAGTTGTACAATCACCATACTTCTTTTACGCAGGAAGAGCAGCTAATTGATCGTATGGAGCGTAAAGCTCACATCCGAAACATTTTTTTCCGAGGAGTTACGACGCTAGTAATAGGCTTTTCAATTATGTTGGTGTATTGGACAGCTGGCTGTTTAGGTATATCTATGCCACTTCTGAGGATGCCGCTTTAATGCTAACAAGAGACTATGGCGTCAATAGTTAATTTTTGAGGCTATCTGTATCCCACATAACACCATCTCTTAGCATTGAA
>NZ_JAWOVY010000084.1:0-1299 GCF_033340155.1 Vibrio sp. 1562 | reverse complement strand
CTAAATACTCGCGCGCGGTTTCGCTGCCCATATAACGTGCCAGCGTTTTCTCAGGCACATCGCGTAAATCCACTATAATCAATCCATCCAGTGCGTTGTTAAACGCCGGATCGACGTTAAAACACACCAACTTACCATTCAAACTCAAATATTGGCGCAGTAATACCGGAACGCCTTTGCCTTCGTCAATTCGAGCGATCACGCGAGATAGCAGCTGTAAATCTCCCAATGCGGTTAGCATGCTGGTATTCCAGTTTAAGTTGGTTTCTGGCAGTGGGTTTGACGGAGTGACGTATTCGGCGCAGTCGTTGTCGTAGTGGTGTAGGGTCATCGATTGTGCCAATAATTGACGCGCGGTATGGCTGTAATCGTTGCTGATGCTCACTGGGCCAAATAAGTGCGTGTATTCAGGATGTTGATGAACAAAAGTCGCTATGCCTTTCCAGAGTAAGAGTAGGGCACTCATGCTTTTTTGATATTGCTCGGCAATCACAGAACGACCCATTTCAATCGACTTGCCCATTTGATCGAGAAAGCGTTGGTCATAGTTGAACAAGGTGCGCGAATACAATCCTTCTACGCCATATTTCGCCAATAATTGATCAACTAATCCAAGACGGTAAGCTCCTACCATGCATTGGTTCTCACGATCCCACACAAACAGGTGCAGGTAATCATGATCGAAATGATCGATGTCTATCGCTTGTCCGGTCCCTTCGCCAACTTGACGGAAATTATGTTCTCGCAAGCGGCCAATTTCATGCAGGAGAGATGGGATCTGCTGCGCACTGGAACAGTACACGTCGAACTCGCCATTTTGAAGCAATTGGGTTTCTGCCGGTAAGCTGTGCAGCTCTTCAAGTAATTGGCCTATGGGTAACCCTACCGCAATAGGTAAGAGATCATTGTCTGAGACCGTTTGCTGAGTGGTACTTACATCGCGGTTAAGCAGGTAGGTGTTGAGCCTCAGATAATTGACGATCTGATCATCGTTGAGGTTATTGAGTTCTTTAAACTTGATTGCTTGCCCAAAGGACAACTCAATGGTTTTTGCGCTCTTGTTGAGTAGCTCTCTTCCTAACATCAAGGTGCGTAAAAGAGGGTGGATTTTACCTGCCATGTAGAAGCGTTTTGAGTTCTGCCCACTAATGAAGATGGGAACAGTGGCGGCTTTGTTCTTACGAATTAACGCACTGACACTGCGGCTCCATTCTTTGTCTTCTAAACGCTGTTGTTTGGCATCCACCAACTTTGACACTTCACCCGCAGGGAAAACCAATAACAAGCCGCCATTCGCAA
>NZ_JAWOVY010000083.1:0-1313 GCF_033340155.1 Vibrio sp. 1562 | reverse complement strand
AATGTTTGGGTGGATCGAGGCAGATATCACAGTTACCACAAGGCTTCTCGCGGTACTCACCAAAGTAGTTGAGCAGAACCTGACGACGACAGGTTTGTGCTTCCGCAAAGGCACTCATCGCATTAAGTTTATGGCTTTCTACTTGCTTTTGCGGTCCATCGTCTTTTTCATCCAGCATACGACGTAGCCAACTGATGTCTGCAGGGTCGTACAACATCATCGCTTCAGCAGGCAAACCATCTCGCCCTGCTCGTCCCGTTTCTTGGTAGTAGGATTCAATATTGCGCGGAATATCAAAGTGCACCACAAAACGGACGTTCGGCTTGTTGATGCCCATACCAAAGGCAACCGTCGCGACCACGATTTGCATGTCATCACGCTGAAACGCCTCTTGAACGTAAGCACGCTCATCAGCGTCCATCCCTGCATGATAGCCCGCCGCACGGATGTGGTTGCTGCACAACTTCTCCGTCACCATTTCGACTTTCTTACGGCTACCACAATAAATAATGCCGCAATTGCCCTTTTGGGTGTCGAGATAACGAATGATCTGAGAAATCGGCTTGTGCTTCTCGACCAGGTTGTAGCGGATATTCGGACGGTCAAAACTGCCTAAGTGGACATGAGGTTCATGCAAACGTAAGCGTTCAAGAATGTCGCGACGTGTAGCGTCATCCGCAGTGGCGGTGAGCGCCATAAATGGCACATGCGAAAAATGCTGCTTTAACTGACCCAGCGCGGCGTATTCGGGACGGAAATCGTGTCCCCACTGCGAGATACAGTGCGCTTCATCCACCGCAATCATCGCCAAAGGCAGGTTTTCGAGTCGCTCGATGAAGTCACGCATTAACACGCGTTCTGGTGAGACGTAAACCAATTTGAGTTGACCGCTGTGCATGCGGTTATACACACTCAGCAGCTCTTCACGACTCATGGTGGAGTTCACACACTCTGCCGCAACGCCGTTGGCTTTGAGCTGATCGACCTGGTCTTTCATCAAAGAAATCAGCGGCGAAATCACCAAGGTGATGCCACTACGAACCAACGCAGGTATCTGATAGCAAAGAGATTTGCCACCACCTGTCGGCATGATCACCAGACTGTCTTTGCCCTCGACCGCCGATTCGATGACCTCTTGCTGGCCATCACGAAACGTTTGATAACCGAAAACTTCCTCCAACACACGTTGAGGCGTTACCGGTAAGTCTGATTGTTCGGCTAACAAAGTTGAGGTCATGAAAACTCTCAGATTGGGTATTAAAAAAGAGGTGATTATGCATACCACTGGAACACCAAGTCCGGGCACACTGTAA
>NZ_JAWOVY010000082.1:505-1332 GCF_033340155.1 Vibrio sp. 1562 | reverse complement strand
GATGGGTATCAACCGCGGTACTCTTCGCAAGAAACTTAAGAAATACGGCATGAACTAAGACCGGATTTCAAAAGTATTTGGAACAAGCCGTTACCTTCGGGCAGCGGCTTTTCTTTATCTACTGCTCTAAAAATATTAGTGAAGAAACACGCGTGACACTTTCGCATCACGCGATTCACACTCTTTTATGAGTAGCGCTGGAGTTGCTCCGTTTCCTGAATGGGCTTCAATGCTGCGATAGCGAAGCCAAAGAGTAATACGGCCAATACAGCGACCCATTCACTCCCTACATCATAGGCAAATCCAGCAAGCGCAGACCAAATTGCGACGCCAAAGTGCATCATGCTCATCGCAGATGACATTAACACTCCTCGATATTCATCCGATAAGCTCGCTATATAAGCCTGTAGAGCCGGAGAGCCTATACCGCCTGCCAACGACCAAATTGCCAATATGGGAAGATAGGCCACGAATTGGCTCGCACCACACGCAAATGCCCAGATGCTACATGGCATGCACACCATAAGCGCAATACGCATTACAGCTCGGCCACTTCCAAGGCGATGAGAAGCTCGAGTCGTGAGTAGATTTCCAAGAACACTCACGATTCCTAAAGCTGCGTACATCATGCCAATCCAACTTATCGACACTCCCGCGACATCTCGCATATTGAGCCCAATGAGATTGAACACACCAATACCACCACCTAAGCCAAAACACATAGCCGCAATCGCACCCAACGCTCCAGGAAGGCGAAATGCCTCTATAACGGGAGGTAATGTCATTAACCGCTCGTTCTGATCGTGAGGCTCTCTCATGCATCCCCA
>NZ_JAWOVY010000082.1:0-495 GCF_033340155.1 Vibrio sp. 1562 | reverse complement strand
CCCCAAACTAAGGCCCCAACAGCAAGTGCCGCCATCCCTAAGATGATAAAAGCAGCTCGCCATGATAAGAGCTGAGTGATCAGTGCGCCGATAGCAGGGCTGGTTATCATTCCTAATGTCAATCCAGCTTGCACCATCACAATCTGCCGCATCGAGCGCCCACCTTTTGCATCACCAGCCAACGCAAATGCGATTGGCAGCATTCCTGCGCTAGCAATGCCCGTAACAACACGAGTGGCTAAAGCCCATTCAAACTGGCTAACCAAGCCAGTCAGAATCGAGGAGATGCCAAAAACGAAACAAGCAGGCAGCATAAGGCGAAGACGCCCTACTCGATCCGACCAACGCCCTAAATAAGGCGCACAAAACGCAATCGCTAGACTATACGCCGTAATAAAGAGTGTCACCTGGCTCGGTGGAACACCAAGATCACCTCCGATAGGTTCTAAAATTGAGCCAAGCAGCAATTCGTCAGCACCTACCAGAAATGCAATA
>NZ_JAWOVY010000081.1:0-1346 GCF_033340155.1 Vibrio sp. 1562 | reverse complement strand
ATCGATCACTCAGAAGATTGGTATCACCATTTTGTCACAACAGTGAGTGATTTCCCTGAGGTGATGGAGTTTTATCGTATGGCTGGCGAGTATGACTACATGATGAAAGTGCTGGTGAAAGATATGAAGTGCTTTGACGAGTTTTATAAGCGCTTAGTGAATAGTGTAAAGGGGCTCTCTAACGTGACTTCAACATTTGCAATGGAGTCGATTAAATATACCACTGAGTTGCCAATTCGAAGCTAATCTAAGTTTACAGTTACTGGAATAATAGTTGTTACTGACGAGACATTAAAATGGAATGTAAGAGTGACATTATTCCAGTTTTAAAATACAAATCTCTTTTATTAAATATAAACGAGATTCGTTCTTGCTTTTATTTGTGTATTAGATAATTATGTTTTTCTAATCTGTTAATGTCTATACAGCATAGCCCGCCAAAAATTAACGCAATTTTTCTTCATTATTTTTCCTGTTTTATTTTGTTGAATATTCACTCTTTCTAAATTAATTAATTACATTAATTTAAACGTTTGCTTCGCGTTTTTTCGGGTAATTTTCTCGCCATTTATCAGAATTTATTTTTACCCTTAATATAGTAGTAAATACTTAAGTAATAAAGTCATCAACAATAGGGATAGCGATTAATAAAACATCGTATTATTATCTCGCCCCTTGAGATGTAACAAATTATTACTAAAAATGAACAGAAATTATTATTTGATTTTTCTTGCTGCTTTACTTGCTGGTTGCGGTGGAGGAGGTGACTCTAAGCCGAGCAATACAAGCTCTCCAACTTCTATCACGAAGCAGAGTCGTCCACAGCTGATTGTTGAAGATGCCTCGTTGCAGTTTGAGGGTGTGGGAACCATCACTCAGACACTATTGAGCAACGTTCGCGGCTCAGTATCTTACCAAGTCATTGATTCAAATCCGCCGAATGTGGTGAGAGTGAATGATTCGGGAGTATTTCAAATCCTGCGTCCAGGCACCGCGATAATTCGTGCAACAGATACCAGTTCTGTGTATGAATCTTCTGAAACGACGTTTTCGGTCACGGTTGAACGAGGTTTTAACAATGATCTTTCTGCCAGTGATTTAAGCCTAGTAGCACTCGATCCTGACGGGAAAGCTCTGACCGTGCGCGGGCAGAAAGGTAAACTGAGTTACCAAGTCGAAAGCGGGCAGAACCTCATTCGTGTTGATGATAACGGCGTTGTTTATTCTCTTGGTTCTGCGGGTCAGGCTTCTGTACTGATTTCCGATTCAGGTAACGACTTATATCTACCTAAGCAAGTTCGTGCAACCGTAACATTGTATGCGATAGGTGCTGAGCAACTTAAATT
>NZ_JAWOVY010000080.1:0-1355 GCF_033340155.1 Vibrio sp. 1562 | reverse complement strand
CCATCCACGTTATCCACATCGCTGAAAGCGGTATTCAGATTGATGCTGTATGGGGTGAAATCTTCCGCCAAGGTTTGGTCTGCAATGCTACTTTCAACCATAGGCGTGTCGTTCACCGCATTCACGGTGACGTTGACCGTTGCTTGGTCAGTCAGTGCACCATCAGTAATCGTGTAAGTAATTTCAGCGTCACCATGGAAGTTCTCAGCCGGTGTGAAGACCAGTTTTCCATCAATAATTTCGACAGAACCTTGGTCACTCGGCACAGACGCCGAGTCAATACGTAATGTATCACCATCGATGTCAGTATCGTTTGGCAAGACATCAATTGTCACTGGCGTGTCTTCGTCAGTAACAGCGGTATCATCTTTTGCCACTGGCGCGTCATTGACTGGTGTGACATCGACGTTCACCGTGGTGGACTCCGATACCCCACCCGAGGTAACGATGTAGGTGAAGCTGTCTGCCCCGTGGTAGTTGTCGTTTGGCGTGTAAGTGACGCTGCCATCCGGGTTGACCGAGACCGTGCCGTTAGCTGGACCGTTGTTGGTATCCAGCGACACCACTTTGTCGTCGCCTTCGAACGTGTCGTTACCCAAGACCTTGATGACGGTCGGCGTGTCTTCCACGACCGTTGCTTTATCTGCCACGATGTCCGCCACAGGCGCAACTGTGAAGTTCACCGTTTGGCTAACGCTTTCACCGCTTGGATCGGTAGCAGTAAAGGTCAATGCTTCTGAGCCGTTCCAGTCTGCCGTTGGGCTAATGGTCGCGATGCCATTTTCTATTGAGACATAGACATTACTGTTACCTGAGAAGCTAAACGTTAACTCACCATCGGCGTTATCCACATCACTGAAGGCCGTATTCAGATCGATGCTGTATGGCGTAAAGTCTTCCGCCAAGGTTTGATCTGCAATGTTGCTTTCAACCACAGGCGTGTCGTTCACCGCATTCACGGTGACGTTGACCGTCGCTTGGTCAGTCAGCGAACCATCGGTGATGGTGTAAGTGATTTCGGCATCACCATGGAAGTTCTCAGCCGGTGTGAACACCAGTTTGCCATCAACAATCTCAACTGTCCCTTGGTCACTCGGCACAGACGCCGAGTCAATACGTAATGTATCACCATCGATGTCAGTATCGTTTGGCAGGACATCAATTGTCACTGGCGTGTCTTCGTCAGTAATGGCCGTGTCATCGTTTGCCACTGGCGCATCGTTGACTGGTGTGACATCGACGTTCACCGTGGTGGACTCTGATACCCCACCCGACGTAACGATGTAGGTGAAGCTGTCTGTACCGTGGTAGTTGTCATTCGGCGTGTAGGTCACGCTGCCATCCGGGTTGACCGA
>NZ_JAWOVY010000079.1:0-1411 GCF_033340155.1 Vibrio sp. 1562 | reverse complement strand
GGTTGGGCGCAGAGCAAGAATCCTCGGCAGTCTTTTTTAATAAGCCGATGGAATTTTCGGAGCGTTTCGCCAAAGAAATTCGCTTGTTTGGCAGTTTGTTCGTGTTGATGCTGGTGGCCATTTTGCTACTGAGCTACTACTTGCAACGCATTCGTCGCAGCGAGACAGCTGCTCGTGAAAGCCAGGCGATTTTAGAGTCCATTTTTGACCAAAGTACGCAGTACATGGGGATTTTGGATAAACATGGTTTGCTTAAATCTGGCAACGATCGTCTGCAATCTTTGCTCTATCATCAGGAATTACGCTTAGATAAGCCACTTTGGTTACATCAAAACTGGAGTGAGCAAGCACGCCACGCGATCGCCGATTATTTTGACGCACCGCAGCAACAAGTTTCGACATTTGAAGCCGAAATCTGGAGCAAAGAGCACGGCTCTATGGTGCTCGAAATTTCCTTAAAGCCATTTTCCCAGCAGGTGGGCAAACAAAAGCAGTATCTGTTTGAGGCGCGTGATATCACCAGCCGTAAGTTGATGGAAGATAAGCTCTATCAGCGTGAGTCGAGCTTGCGTAATTACTACGAGCAGCAGCCCGTGATGATGGTGACGCTCGACAGTCACAACCGCATCCAAGAAGTGAACCGATTCGCGCAACTGTTATTGGGCTACGAGCCGATTGAGATGCTCGGCCATCGTCTGCGAGAATTCTATCTTGATGACAAAGCGCTGTTCCCACGTCAGGTGTTGTTGCAACCGAGTCATCAAGTTCATGATGTGTGGCGACGTGAAATCGAGTATCGCCATGCTGACGGGCACAGTGTTTGGGTACGCGAAAACATTCGACCGCTCAACGATTCCGATCAGTTGCTGATTGTGGGTGAAGACATTTCAGAGACCAAACTTTTGGCTGAGAAGTTAGAGTATCAGGCGCGTTATGACTTATTGACGGGGACATACAACCGCAACCACTTTGAGTTGGAGTTGAAAACCGCGCTGCGTGAAGTGGATAGCCACCGCCGAGTGCATGCGATGTTATACCTCGATCTCGACCAGTTGAAAGTGCTTAATGACACCGTTGGGCACGATGCGGGCGATGCCGCGATTCAATTTTGCGCCAGCATGTTGGAAGAGGTGCTGCCATACAATTCCGTGCTTGCGCGAATGGGCGGCGATGAATTCGCGGTGCTACTGAAAGATTGCGACGAGTATGGCGCGATCAATATTGCGAAGGTGATTATCTCCACATTGGGTGAGCACCTGTTTATCTGGGAAGACACACGCTTATTCATCAGTTGCTCGGTCGGCATTCGTATCATCGACCACACGGCAGAAACGCCGCAAATGGTGCACGCGCAAGCGGATTCGGCGTGCCATGCGGCGAAAGAGCAGGGGCGTAACCGTTACAATCTATT
>NZ_JAWOVY010000078.1:0-1414 GCF_033340155.1 Vibrio sp. 1562 | reverse complement strand
TCCCGCGCCTTGATGAGTTCCGCGCCTGATGAACCTCCAGAAAATATACGGCTTCAATGAGCCTTTCCGTTTTACAGGTTCCTCAACAGGCCGGTGGGCCGTTAGTATCATCAATATCAGTATTCGCAAAACCAGATGAATGATTGTTTAAACTGGTGTATTTCTGCCTTTATGCTTCGTAAGTTTGCTGTCGCGCCGTCAGTGCCCAGGCTATTCTGGCCAGCTTGTTTGCCAGAGCACAGGTGACGACAAAGTTGCTTTTCCGACACAACAACTCCCTGACCCAGTCGGCCAACTTGCCAGACTGGTGTTCCAGTTTTTGTATGAATACCCTGGCACACTGAACCAACAAAGTTCGGATCTTTTTGTTGCCCCGCTTGCTAATCCCTAACAATGTCGTCCGACCTCCCGTGCTGTACTGTCGGGGTACCAGCCCTGTTGCCGCCGCAAAGTCACGGCTGCTGGCGTACTGCTTCCCGTCGCCAATCTCAGTTGAAATAGTACTGGCAGTCAGCGTTCCAACGCAGGGAATACTCAGCAAGCGCTGTCCAACCTCATCTTCGTCCAACTTTCGTTTCAACTGAGATTCCAGATCTTTAATCTGCTCAACAAGATAGTGATAATGCTGTTGTAATTTCAGCAGTAACTGGCTGAGATAAAGAGGCAAACTACTGTCCTCAAGAAGGGTACTCAGTCGACTAATAACGGCAGCACCTCGCGGAACGCTGATACCAAATTCCAGCAGAAAAGCATGCATCTGATTAGTTGTTTTCACCTTATCCTGAACCAGGGATTCACGGACACGATGCAGAGCTCGCATTGCCTGCTGAGATTCGGTTCTGGGCTGCACGAAACGCATAGATGGACGTGATGCTGCTTCACAGATAGCTTCAGCATCAACGAAGTCATTTTTGTTGCTTTTAACGAATGGGCGGACAAATTGCGGTGATATCAGCTTTGGAAAATGCCCTAACTCTTCCAGCTTGCGTGCCATAAAGTGAGAACCGCCACAGGCTTCCATCGCGATGGTTGTTGCCGGGCATGTCGCCAGAAATTCGATTAGCTTTGGTCGGGTGAATTTTTTACGGTAAACGGCCTTCCCACGATGATCCTGACAATGAATATGGAAAGAGTTCTTACCCAGATCGATACCAATAAGCGCAATGTTTTCCATGATGGTTCTCCGAATGAAAGCCTGTCCTCAGCATAGTACCGGGAAGGAGGGAGTGACCATCTCATTAAATAAAGCACGCTAAGCCGGTTGCAGCGGTCGTAGCGGCCTGAACTTGCCCGCGCCGATCTTGGCGCTGCTGCGCCAGAGGTAATCGCCGGTGAGGTTGATGTGCTCCCAACCGAGCGGCGACAGGTACTGCAACAGCGCGTCATCAATGGCATGGCCGTTGCCACGCAGCGC
>NZ_JAWOVY010000077.1:0-1450 GCF_033340155.1 Vibrio sp. 1562 | reverse complement strand
ATGGGGTTCTAGGGATTTTCCCCTCTAAAAAGACTTAATCCTCTGTAGACCACACCAATAAATGGCTGCGGAGGTGGGTTACTACTTATAAGTGTGGCAAATTAGGTAAATATCGTACATTTAATACGGAACAGCCCTGATATGGCCATCAAAAACGAAATTACTATTCTCACGAGAGCAGAACAGGCAGATCTTTATTCCCCACCCATTTTTTCAATCGAAGAACAACGTCTGTACTTTTCTCTGAACGATGCGGAATTGGCAGTTTTTCGGTCAATTCGTCTCAGAGCTCATAGATGTTACTTTGTCGCGATTTTGGGATACTTCAAATCAAAGCCCGTCATCCTAGATATCGCTTACTCGCAGGTTTCTAAGGATTTAATGTTCATCAGTAAAGAGCTGCTTGGCGGCAAGGGGCTCAGACCATTCACTCCCTCACAAAAACAAAAAGATCGACTCTACGCAAAAGTATTAGACCTTGCTGGTTATCACAAATGGGACGAAAGTCAGCACTTCAATTCTCTTTTCGACCACCTTGTTCAGGTGGGCAATGCCTGGCTGGAGCCGCGTTACCTCTTTGATACTGCTATTGAATTCCTAACCAGTCACAGCATTGCTATCCCTAGGTACACCGTACTCCAGAGACTGATAAGCAGAGCGATGCAGCAGGTCAGAAAAGACCTGGCGCACCAACTTAATCAACTCACCAGTCCTGAACTTCACGTCTTTCTGGACAGCATAACAGCCATTGATGACGGACTAAGCCTGAACCAGCTCAGAGGCGGTGCAAAAAGTCTGACCGTACCTGAACTTAAAAAAGAGCTTGCCCTTTATCATCAGTTAGCGCCATGGCGCACGCAAATCAATGGCGTTATCGATGGGCTTAATCTGTCTCTTAAAAATCGACAACACTTCGGTGAGCTCATCAACTATTACGGTAGTAAACTCAAACGATTCAAACGCGCACAGCAGCATCTATGGTTGCTATGTCACCTGACAGAGCGGATACAACTGGCACTGGAACGGTTAACTGATGGGTTCATTTACCATATCCGCAAGCAACAAGAAGCTGCCAACACCTTTGCACAACAAGCAGTGTTCCTGTCCTGGCAGTCAGCCGCGGACAATGTCACGAAAGCGGCAGAGTTACTGCATCTGTTTGTGGATGAGAACATTGATGATAATCAACCCTTCTCAGTAGTCAGACAACAGGCATTGAAGGTCATGAATGACAGGGATATCCAGACCCTCTGCCTTTACCTGAAAAAACAGAAACGGACCGTGGAAGAGTACCAGTGGCAACATTACGATGAACAATGCAATCTCCTGGAGCAACTGTTAAGGCAGGTGTTCTTGTGCCTTGAATGTGAGGCCGGTAAAGGCTCAGAAGCCGTCGTCGCCCAACTTCAACAGATGCAGACGGAAATCGCATTCGGTGGACCACTGAAGA
>NZ_JAWOVY010000076.1:0-1483 GCF_033340155.1 Vibrio sp. 1562 | reverse complement strand
GCCTATTGTCGCAACGATTCTATTTTTCTTTGCTGATGACTTTATTCGTTGGCAAGGCGCTCAGGGGCGAGTATACGAGTTGGGCTTGCAATATCTCCAGATACTAATCGTCGCGTGTATTTTTTCACTTGGCTCTATTGCGGTTCCATTCTTGCTACGTAACGACAACAGCCCTAACTTAGCTACAATTTTGATGGTGATAGGTGCAATCATTAATATTGTGTTGGACTATGTTTTCATTGCTTGGATGAACTGGGAGCTAACAGGAGCGGCTATTGCGACCGCATTGGCACAGATGGTTGTCACCGTGCTAGGTGTGGGCTACTTCTTCTCTTCTAAAGCGAAGTTACGTCTAACATTTAGAGAGTTGAAAGTGCAATTGGATGCTATTCCTAAAATTGTGCTTATCGGGACATCCAGCTTTTTTATGTACGCTTATGGATCTACGATGGTAGCTCTGCACAACGCATTATTCGCACAATACGGCAGCCCGCTTTTGATCGGCGCTTACGCCATTTTAGGCTATATCGTGACGGTCTATTATCTCGTGGCGGAAGGCATTGCCAATGGTATGCAGCCTTTGGTGAGCTACAACCATGGCGCACGAAATCAAGATAACATTCGTAAGTTGCTACAAATTGCTATGGGGGCATCGGTTTTAGGTGGTGTTGTGTTCGTGGTATTGATGAACCTTTTCCCGTACCAGCTCGTATCCGTCTTTAATGACGCGGATCAGCAGCTTATCGAAAGTGCTGTGGTGGGAATTCGTCTCCACATGTTCGCACTGTTTCTGGATGGTTTCTTAGTGGTAGCAGGGGCTTACTATCAAGCGGTCAACAAAGGCAGTAAGGCGATGTTTGTGACGGTGGGCAATATGCTTATCCAACTGCCGTTCTTGTTCATCATGCCAAAACTGTTGGGTGTGACAGGCATTTGGATTGCATTCCCGCTATCCAACATTGCGTTAAGTCTGGTTGTGATGAGTATGCTTTGGCGTGATATCCAAAAGTTGATGGTGGATAGCCCAGTAGAACCGAGCATCCAAGCGTCTTAAGTTGGTAGCAGAAAAGCGAGGCTAGTGCCTCGCTGTTTACTTTGTCGAAGAGTTAAATGTTCTTCACTTCTAAGCCAGCCAATTGATGCCAGTAACCGTTGCATTGGCGGCTTGATAGTTTGTCTGGATTTGAGCCTTGCTCGTTAGAACGGAAGCGATCCAATTCTGAGAAGGTACTTACGCCTAATGGACTCAAGCGAACGACATCAACGAGTCCTTGCATGCTTGGCAGATCGTTGATCAGGTTGTAACAGTAGCCCGATTGCGTTTGGATGCCATTTAAGTTGAAGACTTCTTGTCCCTCTTGGCTGCTTACTTGGATACCCGTTGGGTACTTAATACAGCAAGTTTCGCAGTCGTCTTTGGCTTTGTTTTCTGCACGAGCGGTAAAGCAGCGCGCCGAGTAAGCCAGTGGCAGATAACCGTGGC
>NZ_JAWOVY010000075.1:0-1562 GCF_033340155.1 Vibrio sp. 1562 | reverse complement strand
ACTTAAAGCTGCTGATATTGTGGGTTTGTGTGTGGGAACTCGCCCAGACTGTGTGCCTGACTCGGTATTGGATTTGCTGTCAGATTATGTAAACCAAGGTTATGAAATTTGGCTCGAGCTAGGTCTTCAAACTGCAAATAACGATACGCTCAAACGCATCAACCGCGGACATGATTTTGAATGTTATGCGGAGATCACTCAGCGAGCTCGAGCCTTAGGGATCAAAGTTTGTACTCATTTGATTGTTGGATTACCGAAAGAAACCCGCGACGATAATATTGAAACGCTGCAAAAAGTGCTGGCTGTGGGCACTGATGGCATCAAGTTACATGGCCTGCATATTGTGGAAGGCAGTACGATGGCGAAAGCTTGGAGAGCTGGCAGATTAGAAGCTCCTAGATTGGAAGAATATGTTGCGATTGCCAGTGAAATGATTCGTATGACGCCCGCTGATGTTGTGTTTCATCGTGTCTCTTCCGCAGCTCGTCGTCCAACGTTGTTGTCCCCGCTTTGGTGTGAAAACCGTTGGTTAGCCATGACTGAAATTGGTCGCGCATTAAATAAAGATGGCGCTCAAGGCAGCTTAATAGGAAAACCTTTTATCTACACGAAGCCGGAATTAAAAGCAGATTGCTCAATAAATAACTGATATATTTTTAGCAGTTTGCTTTATAGGTGGAAAAATGGATCAGTTACTTAATTGGCTTTGGAATGGGCAGGAGAGTTATGGATATATTGTCCTGCTATCGATAGTCAGTGCGATTGCGATTGCGCTTATCTACTTTCGTTTCCAAAACGCACTTAAGCAGCTTATTACTGATTCGCCTTATCCAGTGCTGGTGCTAGATGCCAGCCATGGACAAATCCTACTTTCGAATCAAGCAGCGATGCAGTTGCTTGGCATTCGCTCACTGGGTACAGGCTTTTTGTACCCAGCCTTGTTTGAGCTTCACAAACTCTCTTCGTTGCTTGATAGTTTTTCCAGTCGCTATTTCCGTCACCAAGTCTTTGATTGGCGTTTATCTGAAAACGAATCCATTAAGGTTGAATTGTCCGGCCGAAAGAGTTTGCTACGTGGTCATCGTGTTTGGATCATGTACGCGCAACCTTATCAAGTCACTTTACAAGAGCAGCAGCAAGAGTTGGCGCAGTTAGAGATGGCTCGCTCAGCGCTAGATTCGCTGTCCGAGTTGATCTGCTTGCAAGATTGCCAAGGTAACTTATTGACGACGAATCGTGCCTTTGACCAGTTTTGGGAGGGGCGACGAGAAGAAGCCATCACTGCAACGGCGAGCCGAGTCGCTACCCGTAAAAGTGAACGCAAATGGACGACGGACACGCAAGGTCGCAGCTGCTTGCTTGAAGTGAATTTAAGCTCGTTAGTATCGCCAAGTGGTGAGCTACTCGGAACGTTGTCTATTAGTCACGATGTGACGGAATGGCATAAGATTCAACAGAACTTACGTGATGAAATGGAGCGTCGTAAAGACACTGAAGTCGCTTTGGCTCAGCGTGACACCATTCTTCAAACAATCTTAGATGCAAGCCCTGACTCTATCGGT
>NZ_JAWOVY010000074.1:0-1585 GCF_033340155.1 Vibrio sp. 1562 | reverse complement strand
AACTTGAGTATCTACGGAGAAACTAACGAATGACAAATGCAGTTCGCACCATTCAAACTCAGCGCCTAATGACCATTGGTGCGCTTGGTTTAATGGCGTTAATGATTTCGGAGCCCTCATTTGCGGGCACCGGTGGTGATGCTTTCACCGATGTGTGGGATACCCTAAAAGACTGGACCCAAGGTACTTTGGGACGGATCGTAGCGGGAGCCATGGTACTGGTGGGTATTGTGGGCGGTATCGCTCGCCAAAGCTTGATGGCTTTTGCCTTGGGCATTGGTGGCGGTATGGGTCTCTACAATACGCCAACAGTCGTTGAAAGTGTCATGTCTGCAACTTTACCTGTTGTTGCCAGCACTCAAGAAGTCATTGGCACAGCAGTTCCAGCGATCAGCGCCGTTTTACTGGGCACCTGATAATATTTACGGCTTCTCTTGTGAAAGGGGAGCCGTCATCTCAGTCTATCGACAATGATTTTTCGATATCGCAGATCCTTGCCATGAGTACTAAAGGATCAAACGTCGATTCTTTGAAGCCAAATTTCTTGTAGAACGTTTGCGCACTACCATCAATAGCATGGACTAAGATTCCTGCTCCACCGACAGCGTTCATTGCTTGTACTGAGCGAATGATACAATCTTTTAAAAGACCTGCCGCAATGCCTTGACCTTGATAGGCGTTATCTACTCCAAGCCTGGCTAGAATCACCATGGGAATGGGATCTGGACTATTTCTTCTTAATGAACTGAAAGCTTGCTCTCTGGAAACCGATCCCATGGCAATGGCATAGTACCCGACCACTTGATGGGCGTCAGTGTCATTGACCACATACACCCTCGCGGTTCCCCGCTTTTGACTCTTTAACGCCTGTTTTCTTAACCAATTATCGAGCTCTTCAATGCCACATTGAAAGGCATTAAGCTGGTGCTCATCAGTGAGGAGGGTTGGTGCACTTATTCCCAAGGCGCTTTCCTCTTAAACAGATCTTTCATACCTTCAAGAGTCTGTGGCTCTGCACGAAGTTCGTTATCAAACGCTTCAAAAGCCTTTGCTTCTAGAACAAAATCCCGCTGTTCTGCCAGTATACTATGCGCTTCATTGAGCGCTGCTTGCTGAATGAACACGGTTCTATCAACTTTTTTTAAACTTGCTGCGGCATCGATGATGTCTCTTACCGATGGCAGTACTCGCATGTTGATTGGCGCTGTCTTTGTAGCCATGGTACCATCCTCTGTATATCTATTTAATACACAGTTTAAATGACTTTTCCGTGTAGTCAATGGATATACGAATTGTTGGGCATGAAACTTGAGAGTAGGTCTGTTTGATTTCGAGGGGATGTCACTCTTTCTGGTTTAAAATATTGCAAAAATTAACACCTAAGGTATGAAAAAAAGGAATCAGCTAAACCAGATGACTTGAGGGGAAGCCTGTAAGGCTGCCAGAATGAAAGCTATACCTGAACTAATAGTGCGTAACAACAAGTGGCACCCTAGCAAGGCATCCAATTCTTCAATCTATCTAACCGAGTCCACATAGGACAACTGCATAGACTGGAGCCTCGATTTACATTAACGAGGACTCC
>NZ_JAWOVY010000073.1:0-2123 GCF_033340155.1 Vibrio sp. 1562 | reverse complement strand
CGGTAAAGGCTCAGAAGCCGTCGTCGCCCAACTTCAACAGATGCAGACGGAAATCGCATTCGGTGGACCACTGAAGACGATGGATACGTCGCTCATCCCGAAAAAGCACCTCCCATGGTTGGTTAAACAGGATAACGTTAACCCGCAACGTTACGAATGGCTGCTCTACCGGCAGTTAACCTCACGACTGAATGGACGCATTTATTTGCCAAATGTTACCAAATACCGCGCACTGGAAGACGACCTGATCCCCCAGACATCGCAGGATACCTTGCTGGCCTCATCAACACTGGACAGACTAAAACAGCCCGCAGAGTTATTGTTACAGGAGAAACAACACCGGCTGGAAAGTGCACTCAAAGACGTTGCTCTCCATATTGATGAGGGAGACAATCGAAATGTGATCATGAAAAATCGTACCGGTACCCGCTGGCGTCTGCCGACCAAAAGCGCTACATCTCTGGTCAACAATCCCTTTTTTAAGCGAATGCAACCGGTCGGTATCGCGGATGTACTGCGGTATGTAGAGCGCGAAACCGGGTTCATGAAATGTCTGACTCATGTACTTCCGATACAAAAACAAGGGTTCACTCATCAGGATGATTTACTGGCCATTCTGATTGCCAACGCCACTCACCGTGGTGTGTATGGCATGGCGCAGATCTCCGATCGAAGCTATGAACACCTGAGTACGGTGCAGGCCAACTATATCCGGCCTGAAACGCTGCATGACGCCAGCGACGTGATCAATAATGCGGTTGCAGCGCTACCCATCTTCCGCCACTACCATATTCAGGAGGACCAGCTGCATGCCAGTGCGGATGGTCAGAAATTCGAAACCCATCTGGAAACCTTTAAAACCCGGTACTCCTCTAAGTATTTCGGCACCAACAAAGGGATCACGGCCATGACACTGGTGGCCAACCACAGCGCCCTCAATGCTCGGATCATCGGTTCCAACGAGCACGAATCACACTATATTTATGACCTGTTACAATCCAACAGCAGTGAAATCAAACCTGACGTACTCTCGACAGATACACACGGTGTCAATCATGTTAACTTCGCCTTACTGGATCTATGCGGTTACAGTTTTGCACCGCGATACGCGCAGTTCAGTAGTGTCATCAATGATCTGTTTGATGTGACTGAAAGTGAACAAGGCAGCACCATACTGGCGCTAAAGAAGCCTATCAGAACGAATGTTATTACAACGGGATGGCAAGATATCAGGCGTATTGTTCTGTCACTTCAGACAAAGCGGACGACACAAGCAATGCTGGTAAGAAAGTTGTCTGGTTACCCTTCTGGACACCCAATATTACAGGCTCTGACGGAGTATAATCGACTGGTTAAAGCGCAATATTTACTTGACTACATCGACGATGCCAGTTTGCGGCAGTATGTGCAACGTGCCCTGAACCGGGGAGAAGCATGGCACTTCCTTAGACGAGCCATTGCGTCGGTGAATGGTGATCAGTTCCGTGGCAAAAACGAGTCTGAAATCGCTATCTGGAATGAATGCGCAAGATTGCTTGCCAACGCGATCATCTACTTCAACTCCGCGATACTGAGTCATCTTCTGGGACACTTTGAAGCGAGAGGAGATGAAGAGAAAGCGGGTATCACTCGTGCTGTTTCGCCCGTTGCGTGGCAAAATATCAACTTAAGCGGAACGTATAACTTCACTAATACTGGGAAATTGCCCAATATTGGCGAAATAACAAGGCCGATAGTGGATGATTAGGCTCCAAGCTGAAAGTAAACCACCTCCGCAGCCATTTATTGGTGTGGTCTACAGAGGATTATGTCTTTTTAGAGGGGAAAATCCCTAGAACCCCACCTTGAGACAGAACGCGCCTTGGTCAGAATCCCAGTCGCTGGGCGGGTTTGCGCCTACGCTCTTGACCCCCACGAGGTCTGGAAAGGGTACGACAACGCCAAAGAATACGCGGCCTTCGTGACCAAGACGCTGGTCAACAAGGACGGCGATATTAAGCGCCGGATCATGTCGATGTTTAGCCCAGAGGAACGCCCAGACGACAGGGAGTGACGGGCACTGGCTGGCAATGTCTAGCAACGGCAGGCATTTCGGCTGAGGGTAAAAGAACTTTCCGCTAAGC
>NZ_JAWOVY010000072.1:0-2172 GCF_033340155.1 Vibrio sp. 1562 | reverse complement strand
TGTCCGTGCGACCTGAAGTCGTATGAAGCGTTGTTCACCGCTTTATGAGTGAACCGTCTGTATCACCAGATGAACCTACGAGCCTGAATAAAGCAGCGGCTCGGACAATGTAACGAAACTTGGCCGTTGGGCTGAGTGGGAAAAGAATCGTGAGAGGACGTTCCTCCTGAAAACCACAATTCGGGTAAGTGCTAGGTAGTCAGTATGATGAACATATGTGAATCCATTCAAGGTGCGTTATATGATGAAGCAGCGGAAGTGGTTATTACGCTGTAGCCAAAAGGCAATGAGAGTTGGAAAGAGGTTGGACAGTACTTTTTCGTGGTCACTGCACTCTCCGCACTATAGTGGGCATCTAACCCGACATTTTACGCAACATACGGAACAGGGTAAGCCTGTATCACTCCCTTTGGGAAAGCCTTTGTGGCCGATAGTGGTGCAGGTATAGGAGGTCGGAAAAAGCGAAAGCTACATTGTAATGATGCAGATACAGACTTATGTCTGATCACGAAAGTGAGCCCACTTCCGACTGGTCTTCCATTGCGAGAGAATTTGAAGAACTTTATTCAAGGAGAAAAGCAAATGGTGATCTCGAAAGAGATTAGTGCATCTTCTGACGGCGATCAATGGCAGTCCATCGACTGGAAATCCGTTGAAGTACACGTATTGAAGCTTCAAATGCGTATCGCAAAAGCAACTAGAGAAAAGAAATACGGTAAGGTGAAGTCTTTACAGTGGCTCTTGACTCATTCTCGCTCAGCCAAGCTTCTCGCGGTTAAGCGAGTCTCTCAGAATAAAGGCAGTAAAACGCCTGGAATAGACGGTGTCATCTGGAACACAGATGCACGCCGTATGAAAGCAGTCGATCAACTGAGTCGCAAGGCTTACTCCGCAAAACCACTCAAACGTATCTATATTCCCAAAAAGAACGGTAAGCTCAGGCCACTGGGTATTCCATGCATGATTGATAGAGCGCAACAAGCCCTCCACCTTCTTGCATTAGAGCCTGTGTCCGAAACGTTTGCCGACCTCAATAGCTATGGTTTTAGACCAAATCGCAGCACGGCTGACGCTGTCAGTCAGTGCTTCAAATGTTTAGCTCTAAAGCAATCCGCGAAATGGGTTCTTGAGGGAGATATTAAGGCTTGCTTCGACAAAATCGGGCATAAATGGCTGATGGACAATATCATTGTAGATAAACGAATGTTAGAGCAATGGTTAAAATCTGGCTATGTAGATAAGGGGCTGTTCTACGATACCGAAGAAGGTACACCTCAAGGTGGAATAATATCTCCAACCTTGATGCTAATGACTCTCGCGGGAATAGAGCAACAAATAAAATCTACAGCTCTGAAAATGGGTGCTAGGGCCAACTTTATCGGTTATGCGGATGATTTTGTGGTCACCTGCTCTTCAAAGGAAGTGCTAGTGAACGATATCAAACCGTTGATTGCTGGCTTTTTGGCAGAAAGAGGGTTAACCCTCTCCGAAGAAAAAACGAAGGTCACTCATATTGATGATGGCTTTGACTTTCTGGGTTTCAATCACAGGAAGTACAAAGGGAAATTGCTCATTAAACCGAGCAAATCCAATACGCTGTTATTCCTTAGAAATCTACGTGAAGTTATTAAAAAGCACGCAACCATCCCTGTTAACGATCTTATCAAGTTGATAAATCCGAAACTTAGGGGATGGGCGAATTACTATCGCCACTGTGTTGCTAAACAAGTATTCGGGTATGTCGGCCATAAACTATTCCAAGCGTTATGGCACTGGGCAGTTAGACGTCATCCAACCAAGTCCAAAGACTGGGTTGTGCACAAGTATTTTCTCAATCGTAAAGGCCAGTGGCAATTTCACGGTTGGCAGAAAATCATGAACATGGACTGTCACTTCAATCTGTTCCAAATAGCGAAAGTGCCTATCGAAAGACACGTAAAAATTAGGAGTGCTGCGACCCCTTTTGACCCTCAATACCAAGAATATCTGGTGAAGAGAAAATCTAAAAGGCTAGCTCGTAACTCTTGGAAAGAGCCTGTCCCGACTGCGTTATAAGTTGCTGGGTATCAATGATGCCTTAGTGGAGGCTTGAGCCGTATGCAGTGAAAGTTGCACGTACGGTTCTTAGAGGGGCGGCACTTGGTAACAAGTGTCGTCTACTCGACAAAAACG
>NZ_JAWOVY010000071.1:0-2172 GCF_033340155.1 Vibrio sp. 1562 | reverse complement strand
TTTGGTCGGGTAGACGACACTTGTTACCAAGTGCGGCCCCCCTAAGAACCCAGCGTGCAACTTTCACTGCACTAGGCTCAAGCCTTCACGAAGGCATCGTTTTGATACCCAGCAACTTATAAAGCAGCGAGAGTAGGCTCCTTCCAAGAGTTACGAGCTTGCCTTTTTGACTTTCTCTTAGCCAAGTATTCTTGGTGTTGAGGATCATATGGTGTCGCTGCACTTCGGATTTTTACATGCCTCTCGATTGGTACTTTGGCTATTTGGAAGAGATTGAACTGGCAATCCATATCCATGATCTTCTGCCAACCATGAAAATGCCATTGGCCTTTTCGGTTGACGAAGTATTTAAGGGCCACCCAAGTTTTGGATTTTGTCGGATGACGCCTCACTGCCCAGTGCCATAATGCAAGAAATAGCTTATGACCAACACATCCGAATACCTGTTTAGCCACGCAATGGCGATAATAATTAGCCCAACCCCTTAATTTCGGATTTATCAGTTTGATAAGATCGTTTACAGAGGTTGTTGCATGCTTTTTGATGAGTTCGCGCAGATTACTCAAGAACAGCAATGTGTTAGATTTACTCGGTTTAATGAGCAATTTCCCTTTGTACTTTCTGTGATTGAACCCTAGAAAGTTAAAGCCGTTATCGATGTGTGTAATGTGCGTTTTCTCTTCGGATAATGTTAATCCTCTTTCCGCTAAAAAGTCAGCGATCAACGGTTTGATATCGTTCTCCAACACTTCCTTTGAAGCACAGGTGACGACGAAATCGTCGGCGTATCCAATAAAATTGGCTCTAGTACCCTTTTTGAGGGCTGTAGACTGAATATGCTGCTCAAGTCCAGCAAGAGTCATTAGCATCAAGGTTGGTGATATTATCCCACCTTGTGGTGTTCCCTCATCGGTGCGATAAAACAGACCTTTGTCCATAAAGCCAGATTTTAGCCATTGTTCCAACATTCTCTTATCAATAGCGATGTTATCAAGAAGCCATTGATGGCCGATCTTGTCGAAACAAGCTTTAATATCCCCTTCAAGTACCCATTTAGCTGATTTCTTTAATGCCAAACATTTGAAACACTGCCCAATTGCATCGGCAGTACTGCGATTTGGCCTAAACCCATAACTGTTGGGGTCAGCAAGCGTTTCCGATATAGGCTCTAATGCAAGAAGATGGAGGGCTTGTTGCGCTCTGTCTATCATGCATGGAATTCCCAGTGGTCTGAGCTTGCCGTTCTTCTTGGGGATGTAGATACGCTTGAGCGGTTGGGCTTTGTACGCCTTTCGACTCAATTGATTAACTGCTTTTATGCGGCGTGCATCTGTGTTCCAGATGACACCATCTATTCCAGGCGTTTTACTACCTTTATTTTGAGATACTCGCCTTACTGCAAGAAGCTTGGCTGAGCGAGAATGAGTTAGTATCCACTGCAAGGCTTTCGCTTTACCGTGTTTACCTTCTCTAGTTGCCTTTGCGATACGCATCTGAAGCTTTAATACATGCGATTCAATGGGTTTCCAGTCGATAGACTGCCATTGAGCGCTGTCAGGAGAGGCACTAATCTCTTTAGAAATCATCATTTGCGTTTCTCCTTAAATAAAGTTCTTCAAACTTTCTCGCAACGAAAGACCAGTCGGAAGTGGGCTCACTTTCGTGACCAGACACGAGTCTGTATCTGCATCGTTACAATGCAGCCTTCGCTTTCTCCGACCTCCTTTACCCGCATCGCTATCGGCCACAAAGGCTTTCCCATAGGGAGCGATACAGGCTTACCCTGTTCCGTATGTTACGTAAAATGTCAACTTAGATGCCCACTCTAGTGCGGAGAGTACTTTGATCACGAAAGGCCAATGCCCAACTCCTTTCCGACTCTCGTTGCCGTTTTGGCCACAGCGTATTAACCACTTCCGCTGCTTCATCGTATAACGCACCTTTAATGGATTCACATACGTTCATCATATTGACTCCCTAGCACTTACCCGAATTGTGGTTTTCAGGAGGAACATCTTCTCACGATTTTGTTCCCACTCAGCCTAACGGCCAAGTTTCGTTACATTGTCAGATCCGCTGCTTTATTCAGGATCCTAGGGTCATCTGGTGATACAGATGGTTCACTCTTGTCGTGGTGAACAACGCTTCATACGACTTCAGGTCGCACGGGCA
>NZ_JAWOVY010000070.1:0-2288 GCF_033340155.1 Vibrio sp. 1562 | reverse complement strand
TTCCTCCTTAGCTCAGTTGGTAGAGCGACGGACTGTTAATCCGCAGGTCGCTGGTTCGAGCCCAGCAGGAGGAGCCACTTTTAAAGCCGCATCACTTGATGCGGCTTTTTTGTATCTGCTTTATACGTCATTTCTCGCTTTCCCATTTATCTACACTTCATTTCTAAACATCAGCGAACATTAAATCCTTTCTTCAAAAACACTTATTTCACGCTAAAAATTTAATCCTCATCGTAATTTTAATACGCATTAGTATCCGAGCATATTCATCTTCACTAAGATGCCCGAGTTATTACATTTCTTCTTTTAGCTATGCCTTGCATAGTGATAACACTTTATTTGTGAGCTAAATATGAAACTAAAAACTCAAGCCTATTTATTATCTGCGATCATATTGCTAGCTCTCTTAGCTTTGACCGCAACGGGCTTATGGACACTTCGCGTCGCAAGTAACCTTGATAACAAAGCTCGAGTTACTGAGCTATTTAAAAGTGCGTACAGCATACTTACCGAAGTAGAAAAGATGGCTATCGAAGGCAAAATGCCGGAAGACGAAGCGAAAGCATTAGCCACTCGCCTACTTCGTAACAATATCTACAAAGACAACGAATACGTTTATGTCGCAGATGAAAATATGATGTTCATCGCCGCACCACTAGACCCTCAACTGCACGGAACCAGCTTCCATGACTTTAAAGATGGCAGTGGTAATAGCGTAGGCCAACTCATTCTAGATGTATTGGGGCACAAAACAGGTCAGATCGTTGAATATACCTGGAGCCAAAAACAAGCAGATGGCAGCATTGAAGAAAAACACTCGATAGCAGAAAAAACACCACACTGGGGCTGGGTTGTCGGTACAGGTATTGGCTTTAATGAAGTTAACGCACGTTTTTGGTCGACAGCACAATGGCAGCTTGTGCTATGTCTGATTATCGCGGGAAGCATTCTAAGTGGCCTGATCATTTCGATTCGCAAAATGCTTCATCTACTTGGTGGAGAGCCTAACGACGTGCGCAAAGCAGTTCAAGCTGTCGCTCAAGGAGACATTCAGACCAGTTTTGATACTGTGGCACCGAGAGGAAGTATCTATCGTGCCGTGCAAGATATGAGTCAATCACTAGCTACTATGGTGACAAACCTAGAGAAGTCTATGCATGCACTGCGCGCAGAGTTGTCTGCCGTAGAAGCTCGATCAAATACGATTGCCGATCTTACCGTATCTCAGCAGCAATCAACGGCGATGATTGCCACTGCGATGACTGAAATGGCATCTTCAGCCAACCATGTTGCCAATTCAGCAAGCGACACCGCAAACAATACGGACGAGGCAGACAAACAAAGCCAACATACTCAGAAACTCATTCATAACACGGTTAAAAACATTCAAGGTTTAGCTTCTCAATTAAATACTGCGAGTAAAGCGGTCGCCGATCTAGATCAGGATGTAAATAATATTGTAAAAGTGCTCGATGTGATTGGTGATATCGCAGAGCAAACAAACCTATTGGCACTCAATGCAGCCATTGAAGCAGCACGTGCTGGAGAACAAGGCCGAGGCTTCGCAGTCGTTGCTGATGAGGTACGCAACCTAGCAGGACGCACACAAGACAGCACAAAAGAGATTCAGTATATGATCTCCAATCTGCAAGAAGGCTCTCGCAATGCCATTCACACAATGGAAATATGTGCAGAAACCAGTGAAAGCACTGTTACAGAGTCTAAGAATGCCTCTGAAGCTCTACAGCAAATTGTAACGGCGTTAGAATCTATCACCACAATGAGCCAGCAGATCGCTACTGCTGCCGCTGAGCAGACGCAGGTTAGCGATGATATTGCGCTACGCATAAACCTTATCGATGAAAGCGGAGGCCAACTAAACTCTGTCGTAACCGAGAGTCAATCAAGTACTCAAAGTTTAGCTTCACTAGCGAATGAGCTAGAAGGTTGGGTAAACAAGTTCTCAGTAAAGCACTAGTTTAAAGTCAATTGTTCAATAAAAAGCACGTTTTCAGACGTGCTTTTTTGTTTTTATCGCCTTTATTTTGCAAGTGAATACACTATCAATGTTAAAACATCGCTTAAAGCATGGCGCATTGCTGCTAAAAACGCATAAAAACAGCCCACTCCGAGCACAAATTCATCAAACGATATTTTATTTTAATTTTATTGTTGACCTGAAAGCCGAAAAGCCTTTTAATACACCTCGTCGCCCGGATAGCTCAGTCGGTAGAGCAGAGGATTGAAAATCCTCGTGTCGGTGGTTCGATTCCGCCTCCGGGCACCAC
>NZ_JAWOVY010000069.1:0-2333 GCF_033340155.1 Vibrio sp. 1562 | reverse complement strand
CAGGGGTGTCGAAAGAGTCAACTGCGGTCCAAAGCTGTTGGACTTGGGTGAAAAGGGCGTTTATTCTTCCTATACGTTCATTAGGTCATCTAGCCTTTCTTCCGCAGGTTTTGTTCTTGGTTTTTTAGGGGGTAATGTCATAGGGTTTGTCTCTTAATATCTTGTGCTAAAAGCAAATCTGATAGGGGTATCATAGCACTTAATATTGATATGCTAAAACTTAGCTCGCTGGTAGCTTCGCTATTTTAACTATCTTTTTGGTGCTTCTATAAAAAGATAAAATAAATACAATCAATAAAACATACATTATCGCACCAATCATCCATATCCAGCCATCCCAACTTGCCAGTGTTTGACCAAAAATAAAGCTAAATAATAATGGGCCGATCACCCCCGTCGTATTGGTTAAGCTGACTAGAACGCCTTGTAGCTTACCTTGGTTAGTTTGATTGACTTGAGCTGACATTAACCCCTGTAAGGCTGGTAGCGCAATACTGCCGCCGGCGAGTAAGATTAATGTAGGGTAAATCATCCAACCCTTTGTCAATAATGACAAAATAATGAATGCTGCTCCATCAACAACAAAGCCCACAATAATCGTCACTTTTTCATTGAATTTCTTGGCGATTGCGCCCGCTACAAATGCTTGGAACAAGGCATGCATGATGCCTAACCCCGCTAAAGATAGGCCGATCTCCATACTGCCCCATTGAAAACGATGTTCCGTAAATAACACCCATGTCGTTGCTGGAATTTGCCCTATCATTTGAGTCATAAAAAAGATAAATAACAATAGTATGACTGGCTTGATCACTTGCAGGAAAGGTCGCGAATTTTCTGCTGTTTCTGTGGTGTTTTTTTCAGTATTTTTGATTTTATTATCTTTAAATATCAACATAATAACTAAAAAAGAGAGCGCATTTAAAATGGCAGCAATAATAAAAGGAAGATGAGCTGAGAATTGCCCTGTAAAGCCGCCAATTGCAGGGCCAGAGATTAACCCGACACCAAAAGCCGCCCCTAAGCGTCCAAACCACTTAGTACGCTCTTGTGAAGCAGTATTGTCAGCAATAACAGAAGCGGCGACCGCACCTGTTGCGCCAGTAACTCCAGAAATTAATCGCCCAACGTATAGCATCCAAAGTGAGCTAGATAATGCAAGCAAAGTGTAATCCACAGCAGCGCCTGCAAGAGATAGTAGTAATATTGGTCGGCGCCCGAATTTATCAGACCATTTGCCAAGTAGAGGAGCAAAAAAAACCTGCATGATGGCATACAGTGCCAGCAGGATACCGTAATGATTTGCTAAATTTTCAGCCGACACGTATTCACGTAACAATGTAGGCAATACAGGCATGATCAAGCCGATCCCCATAGCATCTAGGGCGGTGATCGTTAAAGCGGTGATCGCAAATTTATTCATCGTTTTTTCTCTATCATTGATAGAGTTGGAATATATCCCTATCAGTGATAGAGTGTCAATAGAAAAAAAGAGAGGGCAGTATGGCGCGATTAGATAAAGAAACCATCATCACAGTGGCATTAGAGTTGCTAAATGAAGTGGGAATGGAAGGGCTGACAACGCGAAAACTAGCTCAAAAACTGGGCGTAGAGCAGCCTACACTATATTGGCATGTGAAGAACAAGCGCACATTGTTGGATGCATTATCTGTTGAAATGCTAAAGCGTAATCATCGTCATTCATTACCCGCAGTTGGGGAAACGTGGCAACAATTTTTACGTAATAATGCATTGAGCTTTCGTGATGCATTATTAAGTTACCGTGATGGCGCAAAAGTGCATTTAGGGACTCGCCCGAGTTCAGACCAATATGACACCGTAGAAATGCAGTTGCAGTTTATGGTGGACAATGGTTTTTCATTAAAATGTGGGTTATATGCAATAAGCGCGGTTGGTCATTTTACGTTAGGTTCTGTGTTAGAGCAGCAAGAACATATCGCAGCACTTAATGATAGGCAACAAATAGCAGATGATACGATGCCTCGACTATTAAAAGATGCTTTGCAAATTATGGATCAAGATGATGGCACAGAGGCTTTTTTATTTGGTTTAGAAGCATTGATTAATGGTTTCGAAAAGCAGTGATAAGGTGTCTGTGTTTTTAGGCTCGCACAATAGGGGGGATTTGTGCGAGTGGTGGATTTATTTAGAACATTGTTTTTCAATTTGGCGTTTTTGTTCTACCAATTTTTTAGCTGTTGCCATCGCGAGTTGTTCATCGGCTTGCATTTTTGCTAAACACAGTATTGCAAGGACGCGGAACATGCCTCATGTGGCGGCCAGGACGGCCAGCCGGGATCGGGATACTGGTC
>NZ_JAWOVY010000068.1:0-2488 GCF_033340155.1 Vibrio sp. 1562 | reverse complement strand
TCATTTATGTCGGCAGCAAAGATGGAGCGATGGAACACAAGTTCGGTAAAACACAGTTGGTCGACTTAAAAGGCAAAACTATGTTGCCTGGCTTTGTTGATCCGCACAGTCATGTGTATGGTGTTGGTCTGCAAGCCATGGTCGCAAACGTGCTGCCATCTCCTGATGGCGAAGCCGATACCGTTGCGAAAATCATAGAAACTCTGAAAAATGCCGAGAACAATAATACGCAACGCCTATTCATTGAGAAAACCGGATGGATTTTAGGTTTTGGTTACGACGACGCCCAACTGGATTACTACCCTACCAAAGCGGATCTCGATAAAGTCAGCACAGATAAGCCTGTATTGATCATCCACACTTCGGGGCATTTGAGTGTCGCGAACAGTAAAGCGTTAGAGCTAGCAGGCATCACGGCAAAATCGGAAGATCCAAAAGGTGGCATTATCCGCCGAATGGAAAACAGCCAAGAACCCAATGGGGTCCTAGAAGAAAACGCGCACTTTGCAATGCTGTTCAACCTCAATAAGTTGATTGATTCTGAACTTCAAGATCGCATGTTAGAAGCGTCGCAAAGTATGTACGCGAAATATGGCTATACCACGGCTCAAGAAGGGCGAGCAACATCAGAAGGTTATGAAGCGATGAAACGCGCGTCGAAAAACGACAAGCTGATGATCGACTTGGTTGCGTACGCCGATATGGTATCGAGCAGTGATTTTATGGACTCAGAATACAACACGCCAGAGTACACAAACCATTTCCGCATCGGTGGCGTAAAGCTGAACTTTGATGGATCTCCACAAGGTAAAACGGCATGGCTAAGTCAGCCTTACTTCCACCCGCCACATGGACAAGATAAAGACTACGCTGGCTACCCAACCTTTGAAGATCAACAAGCTTACGATTACGTAGAAACGGCCTTTAAAAATGAATGGCAAGTGCTGACGCATGCCAATGGTGACGCAGCGATCGAGCAATTTATTAATGCAGTGACCAAAGCAAATGAAAAGCTAGGAAAACAAGACCGCCGACCTGTACTCATTCACGGCCAAACCATGCGCCAAGACCAAGTGGATCGCTTAGCTGCGCAAGGCATCTTCCCTTCTCTATTCCCAATGCATACTTTTTATTGGGGTGACTGGCATGTGGACTCGGTACTCGGCCATCCTCGTGCCGATTTCATTTCACCAACTCAAGCGGTGAGAAAGGCAGGGTTAAAGTTCAGTACTCACCATGACGCACCTGTGGCGCTGCCAAGTTCATTCCGAGTATTGGATGCGACCGTCAATCGCACCACCAGAACCGATAAAGTACTGGGTGCAGATCAGCGCGTTGACACGTACACCGCGCTGCAAGCCATGACCATTTGGCCAGCTTACCAACACTTTGAGGAGTCGTATAAAGGTTCTATCGAAGTGGGTAAGAATGCGGATTTAATCATCCTCGATAACAACCCGATGAAGATTGAACCTAAGGCGCTAAAAGACCTAAACGTGGAAGAAACCATCAGCAGAGGTCAATCGGTTTATCAACGACAGTAATCCAAAATAAAACACCGCCGCTATCGAGGCGGTGTTTTCTATCTGACTCACCAAGCACTATCTATTTGCTCGCCACTAGCTTCGCTAACCAAGTAGGAAACTTTTCGTATTTAAGAATAAACCACACCTAAGCAAAGGTGGATTAATCAAAATCAGAAGGTCGTTTTGAGGGCGGCTTTAACAGCCTGATTCAACTTACTTAGCACCAATTCAAACACCCAACGAATAAAGGAATAAGTAAATTTGATCGCGATATTTGCACCTTTCCCCGCAAATACCAACATGTGGCCAAGTAAACCTTTTACGCGTTCAGAAAATTCGCTAGAGAGTTCTGAAATCTTAACCATTGATCGAGCAATGGCATCATAAATGGTAGCAATCGCAGAGCTTACATTTTGCAGGGCAAAGACTGACGCCGCAGCCCCACCATCAACTAACAACGTAAGGAGCGCTGCCGAGATTTTATCTGCCCAATCAGCAGAAGGTGTGGCTTGAAGTCGATTCTCATAGTTTAAAACTACGCGTTTAAAAGTGGAGCTTGCCTTTTGAAAGCCAAGGCTATCCCAGGTTGCAGTCTGTGTATAAGAACTGTACTCCGCCATAAAATGTGCGCTAGGAAAAAGACCTTGAGCACGATTCAATATGTTCTCCGAACCATCATAAGACACATGCTAAACAGGCCATACTGGCGCTTTTGTTACGGGGTCCGCACCATTGACACAACGGAAATGCGTCGATATTCGAGATGATGAGTTGATCGAAAAAGATTTCATTCCGACTCTTGGTGAGCCAAAAGTATATAAGTTAACTCTGCCTTTAAACTCTGGAGAAGCAGAAATCCAATTAGCAACCAGAGTCGCTAATGCACCACCTAAACTGTGTCCAACACAATGTATAGTACCGTTAGCGGTTACCGGATTATCACGAAGAAAACGAGTTAGACC
>NZ_JAWOVY010000067.1:0-2488 GCF_033340155.1 Vibrio sp. 1562 | reverse complement strand
GGAGTCCTCGTTAATGTAAATCGAGGCTCCAGTCTATGCAGTTGTCCTATGTGGACTCGGTTAGATAGATTGAAGAAATCGCAATCTAACTAGTGGGCTTATAGCTCGTTGAGGTTTGTTATAAACGAATTACTCGGCGTTTGCGTTAACAAGCCAATCATCAAGCACTTGCTTCAATTTATCTAATTGCTCTTGGTGTTTTGCTTGATTCTTTGCCAATTTGTTAATGTTCTGCAATTTCCAACGAATCGCTGGCAAGTCTGCTGCATTAGGATAGTCAAACAATGCCCAGTCAGGTTGCCCTCTTTTGAATGACATAAGGAAAGCATGATCCCTTTCTGTGAAATGTTTTTGCAGCTCAATTAACATCATGGGCCTAACAGAGGCTAAGTCTTCGCATTCAACTTTTTCAAAAGTCATTCCGTCAAATTCTGCCTGAAATTTCTCATTCAGAGGCTGCCAGTTTGGCGACATGACTTCATTAATAGGCCGAGGGTGACTTAATGTATAGGTTAAAAAACCCACCAAAATCTCTCTCGAAATCCCTTCACTGCCAAGTAACATACGCACATCAAATAAGTCGCGAGGATGTTGGCGATCCATTGCAGCACACAATTTCCCACCATACAGATCGGGAAGACTGACTACCTGAATCTCAGCATAACCAAACTCGTCTTCAACAGACTCTTGAACTGGCATTATTTCTGCACTATGCAATGTACCTCTGGCGACGGGCGACACTTCAATTTTGATCGTCGCAACCGGACTTGATACAACTATTCTCAGTTCATCAGCTTTATTATCCTGAAATGCCGCTCTGATATCTGGTTGAGTATTGATTCTGTCTGTAATGCGCTGCAATGCAGCCCTGACATTAATCAAAGCCTCATCTCTTGGTTCAAGTGGAAGATAAGCAAGATCAATATCTACAGATAACCGAGGAAAATCTCTCACAAATAAATTAATGGCGGTGCCACCTTTAAGTGCAAAAACCGTCTCTGTTGCTACCACAGGAAGCATTCTTATGAGCAAGGAAACCTGTTTGTAATATGGGCTATCTTTATCCATTATGTTGTTCACCTTTTTTGACGCTTAATATCTCTGGCACTGTGATTTGATATCGCTCATCAAAACGTCCTTTTTCGACAACCTGCCGCTTTCCTGCCCCCAATTTAATTCTTGTTTCATCTATGCGATTGACCCACTGGTGATCGTAGTATCGACCCAGAAATAGAAATATTCGGTTTGCCTGAACAGAGCTGCTTCGCTCAAGAATATCTTGTACTTTTCTAGGGCTAAGATTGACTAAACCCTGAAATAATTCTGCGACATGCTCAAATGAAATCAGCTTCCCAATCGCGTCTACCACTTCATAGGCAGCAAGTTCTGCACAGCTGACAGTGAGTTCTTTCTCTTTAACCGTGATCCTTTTCAAATCTTTCTCGGGATTCACTTCAAGCTTATGGTTTCCACAGTAAAACCAATTCTGATAAGGGAATTCACGAAACCATTTTGGTAAGGACGACTTATTTTTAACGCAAATCCAAACTTGCTCTTTGTTCAGCTGTAAATAGTGACTCAGTCCTTGGTGAGTTAAGCTGCTCAATCCAGCCAAATGAACTGAAACGCCCAATTGCACATCTAATGCTTGAATGGCATCAACCCAAGTTGGCTTTATATCGCCCTGCGCATCTGGACGATAGTACACGCCAGAACTAAGCTTCTTCAGCCAACCGTTCTGCGCGTACTTTTGAGCCAGGGAGTAGCTCACACCGTTTTCAGTCAGCCATTGCTGAAGTACTAGCGCACCAGGAGAAGTATGAGCAACAAGCCAGTTTATCTTAGATGACATTTTAACACCCCAAGTGTGAATATCACGAACAGTATAAACCATTTAGTTTATTACGATAGGGATTTTAACACTTTAGGTGTTAATATACCAAATACTGTAAACAAAGCCCGCTAATGCGGCGTTGTTGAAATGAAAAAGTCTACACAACATCACCAATAACCCGATGTTGTGTAGACCTAAGTTTGATTGCCTTAAGTGAACTGACTACTATGGCTCACATTCAGGTGCCCAGTAAAACGGCGCTGATTGCTGGAACGGTTGTGCCAATGACTTCTTGAGTGCTGGCAACGACAGGTAAGGTTGCAGACATAACACTTTCAACGACTGTTGGTGTGTTGTAGAGACCCATACCGCCACCAATGCCCAGAGCGAAAGCCATCAAGCTTTGGCGAGCGATACCGCCCACAATACCCACCAGAACCATGGCTCCCGCTACGATCCGTCCCAATGTACCTTGGGTCCAGTCTTTTAGGGTATCCCACACATCAGTGAAAGCATCACCACCGGTGCCCGCAAATGAGGGCTCCGAAATCATTAACGCCATCAAACCAAGCGCACTAATGGTCATTAGGCGCTGAGTTTGAATGGTGCGAACTGCATTTGTCATTCGTTAGTTTCTCCGTAGATACTCAAGTT
>NZ_JAWOVY010000066.1:0-2523 GCF_033340155.1 Vibrio sp. 1562 | reverse complement strand
TTCCTCCTTAGCTCAGTTGGTAGAGCGACGGACTGTTAATCCGCAGGTCGCTGGTTCGAGCCCAGCAGGAGGAGCCATATTAGAAGAAGCCGCATCACTTGATGCGGCTTTTTTGTATTAGTTTAAAGCTAAGCTCTCTCCTACCCCATAACGAAATAACATAAGCGCTTTGATTATTAAAAACCGCTTACCGCAAGCTAACTATCGACTCACTAAATAACCAGAAAATATTAACCACAAACGCGCGTGGCAAATGGTATGCCTTTCAACTAAAAAAAAGCCAGGTAAAAACCTAGCTTTTTAGTTCAATCGGCCATCTCTGAAATCAGCTTAAACCACCAAGACAAATATACTTTGTCTCCAGATATTCATCGAGTCCTTGCTTAGCACCTTCCCGTCCAACACCCGACTCTTTAACTCCACCAAATGGAGCCACTTCAGTAGAGATGATCCCTTCATTCACTCCAACCATGCCGTACTCTAAACCTTCACTAAAAGTCACAATACGCTTCAAGCTATTCGTATAGAAATAGCAAGCCAAACCATATTCTGTATCGTTCGCCATTTCGAGAACTTGATCATCATTTTCAAAGGTAACAATAGGCAACACAGGCCCGAATAGCTCTTGCTGAACAATCGACATATTCTGCGTCACACTATCCAAAAGAACGGGCTCCATAAAGCGACCATGCCGTCTCTGTGGAGAGTTAGCAATAGAGGCTCCTTCTTGTACAGCTTGATCGATCACCGCCTCTAGTCGATGCTTAGAGGCCATCGTAATAACAGGACCTAATGTGACATCTTTCTCTAAACCATTGCCAAGCTTTAATTTGCTTAACTTCGACAATACTTTATCAATAAAAGCTTGTTTTACATTTTTATGAACATATAACCGATTGGTACAAACACATGTTTGCCCTGCATTACGGAACTTCGACGCGACAAGCCCTTCCGCAGCCGCATCTAAGTCTGCATCTTCAAACACGATGAAAGGCGCATTACCACCCAACTCCATCGACACCGCCTTGACTGAATCACTGGCTTGCTTCATCAAAATTTTCCCGACTCGCGTAGACCCCGTAAAAGAGATCTTCTGAATCCTAGGATCAGTACTTAGTACTTGACCAAACTCAGCAGCCTGCTCCGACACCAAGACAGAAAGCAGTTCTTTAGGGATACCAGCCTGATAAGCTAATTCAACAACAGCAATTGCAGTGAGAGGGGTAAGCTCTGATGGCTTGATCAACATGCCACAACCTGCCGCTAGGGCTGGTGCTGCTTTTCTTGTAATCATCGCAATAGGGAAGTTCCAAGGTGTAATTGCAGCGCATACTCCCACAGGCTGGCGAATTGCAGATAGACGTCTATCTGTCGTGGGGGCAGGAATAACTTCGCCATAAGCACGTTTTGCTTCTTCTGAGAACCACTCGACAAAAGAGGCACCATACATCACTTCCCCTTTGCTCTCAGCTAAAGGTTTACCCTGCTCTAAGGTAATAATCGTGGCTATGTCTTCTGCATTATCAAGAAGTAGTTGATACCACCCCCTCAAACGACGAGAGCGCTCTTGGGCACTTAATTTAGCCCAACGGACTTGCTCCGTTTTGCACTGACCAATGAGATCATCTAACTCATCAAGAGTACTAGGCTTTAACCGAATTAACTCTTGCTCAGTTGCAGGGTTGATGACCACAATTCCCTCTTCGGAAGACCATTGCTTAAATACAGATTTCAGCGTTTCATTTTTTATTTGTTGCATCATCAAACATACTCCTCAAGAACTCCTCTTAGGTTAATCGCTACTAGCAAGTTCAGCAAAGAAAACAAAGTTTTCTAAAAGGCATTAATTTTCGGAAGACTTAGCTCTCTTCCTCACTATATTTCGCGAAATTGCGTAATCCACGCAACGACGGTCCCGCTCTAAACATGGAAGCAATGAATGTTTGAGAAATAAGATGTAGAAAATTATTGTTTAAGAGAGACGCTAACAAAACACGCAGTGAGGAAGACTATTCATTCTATTACGGTTGAGGGCGAGTGTTATAAAGACTCATTGTTCAAATGACCAATCTTTCAACGAGGACAGGATACAAACTCGGAGTAATTGGAAGTGCAGGCAGCAGGCTCATCTTCCTGAGAAACTCATGTGCCAAAAGGGTAAAGAAAGTCGTATTGTCTCGCCTTCAATGTGTAAATGCATTTCTAGGGGACACGACCAAACGAAAAAGCCCCAGTCTTTCGACTAGGGCTTAATATAAGTGGCGGAGTGGACGGGACTCGAACCCGCGACCCCCGGCGTGACAGGCCGGTATTCTAACCAACTGAACTACCACTCCGCAGTGGTATCACTCGCTTGTAATCAGCAAGTGTCCGCTTTTGTCTTCACTTTTCGAAAAAGTGAAAATAAAACTAAAGCCTGGCGATGTCCTACTCTCACATGGGGAAACCCCACACTACCATCGGCGCTATTTCGTTTCACTTCTGAGTTCGGCATGGAAATCAGGTGGGTCCAAAACGCTATGG
>NZ_JAWOVY010000065.1:0-2859 GCF_033340155.1 Vibrio sp. 1562 | reverse complement strand
TGCCCCATTCCGTGCTGAAACCTATTGTTTACGTCAAGCCTAATATGCATCATTTGACTTAGTTTTCATTATGATTCTATAGTGCTGATTGTCGAATACTTGTTTAAGAAAAGGTCAACCTATGAGAGTACCGATAAAAGTAACCGAGCAAGGCGAGCACTACTTCGAGATCTCTGACGATTATCTAAAGGATCTCAATTGGTAGCAAGGTGACGAAATCATATGGACCGAAAATAAGGATGGTAGTTTTTCACTTATAAAGTCGAGCGATACCCCGCAGTAAACATCATTCTAGACAACGTGGGGTAATAATACATAGCTGCCGCCCAAATCGATTCAGATCAAATGTTTAGTTGATATATTCTAGCCAACCATGACTTCCCGCAAGAATCATTTATGATTGGGGCAGGGTCTAGGGCACACATTTGTCCAAGGCGATATCCTCCCTAAACGTACCGGCATAGTCGAGAAAGGAATTCGATGGCTCTTAAACCTAAACACACATTCAATAGTGCCCCAATTAAGGCTCAACGCATCTTCACCGACCGAGAGCTTCCGAGGGAGACATTCAGAAAGGCAATCCATAACTTTGACTCCACTGAGCATAGCGTCATTAATTTTTATGGTTTTGGCGGTATTGGCAAATCTCGATTGCTTAAAGAGCTCTCGAAAAGTGAATCTCTAACCAGTGACTGGTGCCATGTACGTATCGACATGGAAGACCCCGCTTATCAAGATTGCGCTTTTTGCCTCCGCTCATTGCGCCAAACCTTAGCCCAACAGTTTAAGCCCAAGCCGAGCTTTCGCTCCTTTGATTTTGCCTACCTGATCTATCTGCAAAAGGTAAACCCCGATATCACCATCAACGACCCTAGCCTAGAATATCTGCAAACCTCTGATCTGATGACGGACATCGCTCAAGCCATGGTCGAGACGCTAGAGGCACTACCAGTTGCTAGCGTAGTGACTAAGCTAGCCGTATTGGGCAAAAAAAGCGTGAACGTCCTAGAGCGCTGGTGGAGTTCGGCGGGCAGCCGTATCTTCACAGAGCTACCAAATCTAACTCCACAGCAAATCGCAGAGCGCCTGCCTATGATGCTGGCTGAAGACTTGAATGCTGCGTTAGATAAGGATGATGCACAAAAGCTGTGTGTCTTTATCGACTCATACGAGGCAATGTGGGACAACGCTTATCGTGAGGGGCACTTTTTTTCAGTCGATGAGTGGGTGCGTGAGTGGATTACCCATCATCCCAACGTGCTGTTTGTGATTGCTGGTCGAGACAAGCTGAGATGGTCAGAGTACCAGTCCGATTGGGCAGAGGTGTTGGATTCGCACATCCTCGAGTCACTCTCTGAAAACGATGCGCGCTATTTTTTGGAAAGCTGTGATATCCAAGATTCTGAAATCGTTGATGTTATCGTCGAGAACAGCAAGGGGGTTCCCTTTTACCTTGATGTCTCTGTTGATACCTATCAAAAAATTAAGTTCACTATATTACGAACCCCAACGCCGGATGATTTTCAGGGCAAGACTCAGAGAGAGATCTTAGATAGATTTATCCGCTACCTAGACCGAGCGGAGAGTGCAACCCTGAAAGTGCTGGCAAACTGTCGGCACTTCGATAGCCAACTTTTTCAATATATGATCCGGCAATACAATACCGGATACCCAGCTACCGAACTGGATAGGTTGACTCAGCACTCGTTTATCCAGACCTTGCCCGGACAGGCATTTTCGATCAATCCATTGATGAAGCGAGCCTTGCTCGACCATCAGTCTGATGAATCAAAAAACACCGCACTGACGTGCCTATTTTACTATTATGCCGACCAGATCAACGGCATCAATGGTGAGGCTCAGCTAGGCTACAAAAACTTCATCGAAGCCCAGCACTACCTTGAAAGTGCGCAGATCTCGGAGAAAGACCGAGAGGACTTCCTGCACCTGAGCGGTAAGCTGTACCAACAGCAGTGTCGTATGGATGAGGCGCTATCCGTGTTTGAAGACCTTGCCGCTATCGGCAGCTCTCCAGAGGCAATTGGGGAGGCGAAGGTGCAGATTGCTATGACGCTAAGGCAACATGGCCAGACGTCAAAAGCCCTTACCATCATCGATCCCCTCATTGAAGAGGCGCACCGTTCTCACCTTGAAATGATCCGCTGCCGCGCCATGACGCAACGTGGGCTTTGCTACCTTTCGTTAGGGTTAGAAACTCAAGACAGCGAGTATTTCCAAAAGAGCTATCAAGATTATCAAGAAGCACTGGTAATCGCCAAAGCGTTGGATAATACCGCTGAAACCATCTACATCAATCTATCAATGAGTACAGCGATGGAGTACCTAGGCCAGATCGATGAGTCGATTGAATTGCTACGCCAAACCAAGGCAATCGCAGCGCAAAATGATCTGCACCACTCCTACACCGATTGTCTAAATGGCCTTGCCCGTAAGCACTTGCTTAAGTGTGAGTATCAACAAGCCATTGAGCGAGCGGAGGAGGGGTTAGCATTGTGGCAGCGCAGTGGGTTCTACCGCGGCCAATTGGTAATGTATTGCCATATCTTAAATGCCCATGCGCAGCAACGTAGCGATATGAAGCACATCGAGAAAACACTCGCAAAGGCCGAGGAGGTATCTCTCCTCGTTACCGAGCAGGTGATCTGTGATATGTACGAGCAAGCTCGAAGCCATTGGGTAGATTCATTAGTTGCATCAGAGCTAACCCCCAGCTCTGATTAGAATGCCCATAAATTAGGTTTATAGAGTCAGAAGATAATACAGTTTGCAACGTTTCCTCTATCAGAGCGTTTGTCAGGGGTTATTTAACTGGCTATGGCAAACACACCTCTGCCCCAA
>NZ_JAWOVY010000064.1:0-3077 GCF_033340155.1 Vibrio sp. 1562 | reverse complement strand
CGCTATTTCGTTTCACTTCTGAGTTCGGCATGGAAATCAGGTGGGTCCAAAACGCTATGGTCGCCAAGCAAATTCTTTAATTCGGAAAGCTGTTTGTTAATTCTCGTTCTTACACATTCAATGTTCTTTCATTGAGTCCATCAAAACCCCTTGGGTGTTGTATGGTTAAGCCTCACGGGCAATTAGTACAGGTTAGCTCAACGCCTCACAACGCTTACACACCCTGCCTATCAACGTCGTAGTCTACGACAACCCTTTAGGATACTTAAAGTATCAGGGAGAACTCATCTCAAGGCTCGCTTCCCGCTTAGATGCTTTCAGCGGTTATCGATCCCGAACTTAGCTACCGGGCAATGCGTCTGGCGACACAACCCGAACACCAGAGGTTCGTCCACTCCGGTCCTCTCGTACTAGGAGCAGCCCCTTTCAATTCTCCAACGCCCACGGCAGATAGGGACCGAACTGTCTCACGACGTTCTAAACCCAGCTCGCGTACCACTTTAAATGGCGAACAGCCATACCCTTGGGACCGACTTCAGCCCCAGGATGTGATGAGCCGACATCGAGGTGCCAAACACCGCCGTCGATATGAACTCTTGGGCGGTATCAGCCTGTTATCCCCGGAGTACCTTTTATCCGTTGAGCGATGGCCCTTCCATTCAGAACCACCGGATCACTATGACCTGCTTTCGCACCTGCTCGAATTGTCATTCTCGCAGTCAAGCGGGCTTATGCCATTGCACTAACCTCACGATGTCCAACCGTGATTAGCCCACCTTCGTGCTCCTCCGTTACGCTTTGGGAGGAGACCGCCCCAGTCAAACTACCCACCAGGCACTGTCCGCAACCCCGATGAGGGGTCGACGTTAGAACATCAACACTACAAGGGTGGTATTTCAAGGACGGCTCCACGCAATCTAGCGACTGCGCTTCAAAGCCTCCCACCTATCCTACACATGTAGGGTCAATGTTCAGTGCCAAGCTGTAGTAAAGGTTCACGGGGTCTTTCCGTCTAGCCGCGGGTACACTGCATCTTCACAGCGATTTCAATTTCACTGAGTCTCGGGTGGAGACAGCGTGGCCATCATTACGCCATTCGTGCAGGTCGGAACTTACCCGACAAGGAATTTCGCTACCTTAGGACCGTTATAGTTACGGCCGCCGTTTACCGGGGCTTCGATCAAGAGCTTCGACCGAAGTCTAACCCCATCAATTAACCTTCCGGCACCGGGCAGGCGTCACACCGTATACGTCATCTTGCGATTTTGCACAGTGCTGTGTTTTTAATAAACAGTTGCAGCCACCTGGTATCTGCGACTCTCAATAGCTCCATCCGCGAGGGACTTCACCGTCGAGAGCGTACCTTCTCCCGAAGTTACGGTACCATTTTGCCTAGTTCCTTCACCCGAGTTCTCTCAAGCGCCTTGGTATTCTCTACCCGACCACCTGTGTCGGTTTGGGGTACGATTCCTTACAATCTGAAGCTTAGAGGCTTTTCCTGGAAGCATGGCATCAATGACTTCACATCCGTAGATGCTCGACGTCGTGTCTCAGCCTTAGAAAGAGCCGGATTTACCTAACTCTTAAGCCTACGCACTTGAACCTGGACAACCGTCGCCAGGCCCACCTAGCCTTCTCCGTCCCCCCATCGCAATTGTAAGAAGTACGGGAATATTAACCCGTTTCCCATCGACTACGCCTTTCGGCCTCGCCTTAGGGGTCGACTTACCCTGCCCCGATTAACGTTGGACAGGAACCCTTGGTCTTCCGGCGAGGAGGTTTTTCACCCCCTTTATCGTTACTCATGTCAGCATTCGCACTTCTGATACGTCCAGCATGCGTTACCACACACCTTCAACCGCTTACAGAACGCTCCCCTACCCAATGCACTAAAAGTGCATTGCCGCAGCTTCGGTTTACTACTTAGCCCCGTTACATCTTCCGCGCAGGCCGACTCGACCAGTGAGCTATTACGCTTTCTTTAAATGATGGCTGCTTCTAAGCCAACATCCTGGCTGTCTGAGCCTTCCCACATCGTTTCCCACTTAGTAGTAATTTGGGACCTTAGCTGGCGGTCTGGGTTGTTTCCCTCTCCACGACGGACGTTAGCACCCGCCGTGTGTCTCCCGGATAGTACTTACTGGTATTCGGAGTTTGCAAAGGGTTGGTAAGTCGGGATGACCCCCTAGCCTTAACAGTGCTCTACCCCCAGTAGTATTCGTCCGAGGCGCTACCTAAATAGCTTTCGGGGAGAACCAGCTATCTCCAGGTTTGATTGGCCTTTCACCCCTAGCCACAAGTCATCCGCTAATTTTTCAACATTAGTCGGTTCGGTCCTCCAGTTGATGTTACTCAACCTTCAACCTGCCCATGGCTAGATCACCTGGTTTCGGGTCTATATCCAGAGACTGAACGCCCAGTTAAGACTCGGTTTCCCTACGGCTCCCCTAGATGGTTAACCTTGCCACTGAATATAAGTCGCTGACCCATTATACAAAAGGTACGCAGTCACAGGACAAGCCTGCTCCTACTGCTTGTACGTACACGGTTTCAGGTTCTATTTCACTCCCCTCACAGGGGTTCTTTTCGCCTTTCCCTCACGGTACTGGTTCACTATCGGTCAGTCAGTAGTATTTAGCCTTGGAGGATGGTCCCCCCATATTCAGACAGGATATCACGTGTCCCGCCCTACTCGATTTCACTGAACACACGTCGTCAACTACGGGACTATCACCCTGTATCGTCGGCCTTTCCAGGCTGTTCGTCTAACGCGTGTAAAGCTTAAGGGCTAGTCCAATTTCGCTCGCCGCTACTTTCGGAATCTCGGTTGATTTCTTTTCCTCGGGGTACTTAGATGTTTCAGTTCCCCCGGTTCGCTCTGTTGAGCTATGTATTCACTCAACAGTAATACCTTATGGTATTGGGTTTCCCCATTCGGAAATCCCAGACTCAAATGGTTTTTACTACCTAATCTGGGCTTATCGCAAGTTAATACGTCCTTCATCGCCTCTGACTGCCAAGGCATCCACCGTGTACGCTTAGTCACTTAACCATACAACCCGAAGGAGTTTCGAGTT
>NZ_JAWOVY010000063.1:0-3087 GCF_033340155.1 Vibrio sp. 1562 | reverse complement strand
GAGTTATTCGAAGTAACACAACAACTGTTAATTCAGTAACCACATCAATTTTACCACCCTGCGGGGACGATTCCGTCTCCGTCAGGGCATGGGTTCGTCTCCGCTTTTTTTGGAGACTCCTATGAAAAACAGAAAGTTCTTAGCTGGCGAAGAAGCCGGTACTTACATCGTTCCTGAGCAAGTGACTGAAGCAGATATATTAGATATGGCGCTCAAGCTTGCCCGTGGTCGATTGAGTAAAGGTCGCAAAATTGAACAGCCATCGTCGGCGTTTTCATACCTGCAAACACTGATGCACGAGTATGAGCACGAAGTCTTTGGCGTGCTGTTTCTTGATACAAAGCATCGCGTAATTCGATTTGAAGAGCTATTCAAAGGCACTTTAGATGCGGCGAGCGTGTATCCAAGGGTAGTAACAAAGCGGGCGCTAGAACTTAATGCGGCAGCAGTGATACTGGTTCATAACCATCCATCGGGTGATCCTGAGCCCAGTGAAGCTGATAAACGCATCACTCATCGACTCCGTGACGCCTTGTCACTTGTTGATATTCGAACGCTTGATCATGTCGTGGTCGCATCCGAGGGCTGCGTTTCGCTTGCCGAACGCGGTTATCTTTAATGAATGGGCGCATTGCCCGTTCTCCTTCATCACAAAAGCAGTCCTATCAACACACGTCATCACAGCTCGAATTTCTATTTGAGTTTGATGATGCCCCAGTCACTTGGTCTGACACGGAAATCTGGCAGTTACGCGAAGGCATTCTATTGGATGCGATCCGTGTATTGCTGGACGGTCGTGTCAATACTCGGTTGCGCAAGGATGTGTTGTCGTGGATTCAAAATGACGAAATAGCGCCATTTTGCTTTCGTGTTTGCGCGATGGCTGCCGTTGTCGATCCTGATGCGCTTCGTGATTCCATCATGTGGCTATTAAGACGACATGATATCCAGCTTGACTAACGTTCCTGCATTAACCAAACGGCTTAATGCAGGACCCAAGCTGACTTTTACCACCAGTGGTAGGAGTCGGCTTTTTACTTAAGGAGGCTATATGGCGATACCTTTACAGATTGAAACAGTGAGGCCATATCTTAATGGTCAATGGCTTCAGGTATTGGCGGCATTGGTGCCAGAACTTGATGCCGCTATTGCTCGAAAAGGCCGTCATGTGGCTTGCCCTGTTCATGGCGGTCGTGATGGCTTTAGGCTGTTCAAAGATGCTGAATATACCGGAGGTGGCGTTTGTAACACCTGCGGTATCTTTCATGATGGTTTTGAACTGTTGTCTTGGGTTAATGGGTGGAACTTTGCTCAGTCTATTGAAGCAATCGGCCAGGTTCTTGGTATTCAACCCGGACAAATACAAGCACCTTCTCGGGCAATAACGCGTAACGCTGTTGATTGGAAGGCTAGAAAGCAGGACGAGGACAAAGCGATTATCCATCGCTTGAATCAAACCTGGGGAGAAACGTTTTCTCTTGCAGATACTCGTGCGCAACCAGTTTGGAACTACTTGCATCGTCGTGGCATTGTGACGCGGCTTCGTCCTGAATGGGATTCGGTGCTGAGGTTTCATCCAAACTTGCCTTACCATGATGAAGATGGTCTGTTTATCGATAGTTACCCAGCTCTGTTAGGTAAAATCGTTACTCAGCAAGGGCGTTCGGCTACGTTCCATCGGATCTACCTAAGTGAAGATGGATTCAAAGAACCGGTCGAAAAGCCTAAAAAGATGATGCCGATACCAAGTGACAGAACAATCACTGGTGGTGCCATTCCGATAGGTGAGCCTGGTGATGTACTAGGTGTTTCTGAAGGCATCGAAACAGCTTTAGCGGTTACCAGAGCTACGGGGCAAACATGTTGGTCGGTTGTGAATGCAACCCTACTGGCTAGGTTTGAACCACCAAGTAATGTGAAAATGCTGTACATCTGGGCAGACCACGATCTCTCTGAGACTGGCCTGAATGCAGCGAATGAACTCAAGAAAAAAGCCTGGCAGAAAGGCGTTCTGACACAAGTGTTGATCCCTCCGATACCAACGTCACTCGGCGTGAAAAGTTGGGATTGGAATGATGTGCTGAATGTTTACGGTGCCATGGGGTTTCCGAAAGTTCATATCTGATCCAAGGGGCTTCGGCCCCTTTTTTGCGCCTTGCATATTTGAAAAAACATGGAGAATGAAAAAAAGATAACCAATAGGAGAAACAAACATGATGGTATTAACCCTGTTAACAAAGCAGATTGATGGTGAGTTTACGGTTTACTGGAAGACCGGCCTTCGAAGAGGTGGTGAGCTAAAGGTCGATTTAGGTGAGCAATACGACAAGCTACCTGAGCAGCAAAAGCCAATTGCAGCTGAGGTTTATGCTATTCATCACCTACTGTCAGTGAAAGAGGTGATGGGGAGTAACCGAAGCGGTAATGGGCTTCAAATCCGAGTCAGTAAAGGAGCTATCAAAAAGTTACAGAAACAACGCTCATCTCAGCATTCACTTTACAGCCTGACCAGGTTCTTGCTCACCCGTTACCAAGAAGCACAGATCTCGGTAGAGAAGCGGGACGATTGGCTCTCACATTCCTTCGAAGAATACAGCGTCGATAATGCTACAGTGAGAGAAATCGATGAGGTCATCAACGTTCCGAACATTGGACCTGTCGTGGTGACTCGTCACGCGCTAGAACGATTCGTGGAACGGCTTTCAGACGGCGTACCTAAGCATCCTTGGAAGGCTTTGTGCATTAAGCTGCTATGCCCAAGGCTAACTAAAACTCAGTTGCCAGAAAACGTCGCTATCCAAAAAGCAAAAAAATATGCTCAAGAGGCTGAGTTCTGGCAGCATCTTGGTAGCAAAATGCACTTTGTTATGATTCCGGGTGACTCAATGAAAACGTTGGTTACGGTTTTCGCAGTTAAGTGAGCTAAAGTAGTATTCGCACTTCATGAATATCACTTATGTGCCAAAAGCTGGCCTTCACACAAAAGCTGGCCTTCAGCGTAACTCGTTTCTGCCCGTGCGACCTGAAGTCGTATGAAGCGTTGTTCACCACGACAAGAGTGAACCATCTGTATCACCAGATGACCCT
>NZ_JAWOVY010000062.1:0-3104 GCF_033340155.1 Vibrio sp. 1562 | reverse complement strand
GGTTGATGAAGTACTGCCTGAACAACCCATGCGTCAGTGGGTGTTGAGCTTCCCGTTTCAGCTGCGTTTCCTGTTTGGGGTCGTTTGCGGGAAGGGGCGGAATCCTACGCTAAGGCTTTGGCCAGCGATATTCTCCGGTGAGATTGATGTGTTCCCAGGGGATAGGAGAAGTCGCTTGATATCTAGTATGACGTCTGTCGCACCTGCTTGATCGCGGCCGCGATAGCTAGATCGCGTTGCTCCTCTTCTCCATCCGCGTTCCAAGCTGCGGAAAGGCACCCATAAGCGTACGCCTGGTCGAGCAGGCGACGCGGATCGACGTCCAGCGCACGAGAGAATGCGTCCGCCATCTGTGCAATGCGTCTAGGATCGAGACAAAGGTCGTCTCTGTCAGCCGGATCGTAGAACATATTGGCGGCGCCAAAGCCCACTTCACCGACCAGACCGACGGGATCTATCACCAGCCAGCCGCGACTGGAGAACATGATGTTTTCATGATGCAGATCGCCATGTAGCCCACGCAGTTCCGAGGCATTGCTCATCATTTGATCGGCTATAATCGCCGCGTGGACGTAGTCAGTTTGACAACCTGCGTTTTGATCATCGCGCGCCCGCTGAAACAAAGCTGCAAAGCGATCCCGGATCGGGAGAAGGGCAGAAGGCAGGGGTTCCTCAGATGCGGCATACAGCTTCGCCATTAGTTCCGCTGCAATTTCGGTCGCCTGGTAGTCGCCGTGCTCGGCAACGATGTGAGAGAGCATTCGCTCCCCGGCATATTCGAGCAACATCAGATTGTTCTCACGACCGAGCAACCGGACTGCTCCCCTCCCATTGCGCCATACCAGATAGTCGGCCCCGCGCAGTTCATCAGCAATGTCTTCTATAGGTTTCAATCCCTTGACGATTGCAGGAGTCCCGTCTGGCAATGAAACTTTCCAAACGAGGCTGGAAAAGGTGTCCGCAATGAGAACAGGTTGCGAAACGTGCCAATGAGCAGGAAAAACAGGCGGCATGAACATCAACCCCAAGTCAGAGGGTCCAATCGCAGATAGAAGGCAAGGCGTTCGCGGTCGGGGGCTTCGATCCCCAATACATTGAATAGGACAGCGAAGGCGCGCTCTGCTTCATCTGGCGCTGCCCAGTTCTCTTCGGCGTTAGCAATCATGAGTGCCAAATCGGCATAGCGATCTGCTGTTCCGAGCCGCCCAAGGTCGATCAGACCCGTGCATTGAAGAGTTTTAGGGTCCACCATGAAGTTCGGCATGCAGGGATCACCATGGCAAACAACCATATCGGTGCGCTCTTGGTCGAGCCGCACCGGTAGCTCTCGTTCGACACGAGCCAAAAGATCGAGCTGCGGCGTACTCTTGTCCTCGTCCGGTAAGAAGTCGGGATTGACGGCATTGCGGGACACCACATCAACGGCGCGTCCGAACATTCGCGACAGCCTGCGCTCAAACGGACATTGATCAACCGATAGGCTGTGAACAGCGCCAAGTTGCTGCCCCATTGACGGCCACGCTTTGAGCAAATCCGCTCCAGACAGATCAGCCGCCGGTACTCCCGGAATTGCCGTTATCACCAAGCATGCACCCTCCTGTTCCTCCTGCCAGTTGATGACCTCGGGGCAAGCCACACCTCGACCTTTGAGCCAAATGAGGCGGTCACGCTCTCCAGCGAGCTCACCGCGGCGGGAAGCAGGTGCGATTTTCGCGAAGGCATGCCCGTCACCACGTCGAAAAACAAAATCACCAGATTCTCCGCCTCTGACAGGCAACCAGTCAGAATGCGATTCACCAAAAAAAATATTAGTTCGATTCAATGGAGGTTCCTTCAGTTTTCTGATGAAGCGCGAATATAGAGAAATATCCCGAATGTGCAGTTAACGAATTCTTGCGGTTTCTTTCAGCGCCGCCAATACCGCCAGCCCGTCGCGCAAGGGGCGCGGCTCGTGTGTGCGGATGAAGTCAGCTCCACCTGCGGCGGCGGCAAGCTCTGCAGCGAGTGTCGCGGCCCCGACATCCCCCGGACCACGGCCTGTGAGCGCGCGCAGAAAGGATTTGCGCGAAACAGACAGAAGCACCGGCAAATCGAAGCGCAGCCGCAATTCATCGAACCGCGCCAGCACCGAGAGCGAGGTTTCGGGAGCAGCCCCCAGAAAAAACCCCATGCCGGGATCAAGGACAAGGCGGTTGCGTTTGATACCGGCACCCGTCAGCGCCGCGATGCGCGCGTCAAAGAACGCCGCAATGTGATCCATGATGTCGCCAGCGGGTGCCTCGCGCCGATCTGCCTGCCCGTCTTGCACCGAATGCATAACGACGAGTTTGGCAGATGATTTCGCCAATTGCGGATAGAACGCAGCGTCTGGAAAACCGCGAATATCATTGAGATAGGCCACACCACGCGACAAGGCATAGGCTTGCGTCGCGGGTTGATAACTGTCGAGCGAGACGGGAATGCCATCTGCCTTGAGCGCGTCCAGCACCGGCGCGATACGCGCGATTTCTGTGTCGGACGAAACAGGCGCGGCGTCGGGATTGCTGGATGCCGGACCGAGGTCGATCACATCTGCCCCCTCGGCCATCAGCTTACGCGCCTGCGCAATGGCTGCGTCTGGCGCCAGATACCGGCCTCCATCGGAGAAACTGTCCGAGGTTATGTTGACGATGCCGAAAATGATGAGCGATTTATTCATGGGGGCTTCTATAATAATAATAATCGAGCATGAGTCTCATACGGATGCTCGGGTCGAAAGGGAATCCCCAGGCGAGTAACCTGTTTGCGGTGATCCATTAGCTGCAGGAGCAGAATAGCATACATCTGGAAGCAAAGCCAGGAAAGCGGCCTATGGAGCTGTGCGGCAGCGCTCAGTAGGCAATTTTTCAAAATATTGTTAAGCCTTTTCTGAGCATGGTATTTTTCATGGTATTACCAATTAGCAGGAAAATAAGCCATTGAATATAAAAGATAAAAATGTCTTGTTTACAATAGAGTGGGATACAGACACGCTTGATATGTTTGGAGATGGGGTTCTAGGGATTTTCCCCTCTAAAAAGACTTAATCCTCTGTAGACCACACCAATAAATGGCTGCGGAGGTGG
>NZ_JAWOVY010000061.1:0-3153 GCF_033340155.1 Vibrio sp. 1562 | reverse complement strand
ATCACTAGCCCCAACAGAATGGGAGCCATCTCATCGGCACTCCAAAGCAGGAAGTGCGGCGGGTCATCGATATAGGACGGAATACTCACAGGTTCCATAGTCACTCCTCGTTGTTTGAATTGAGAAGTGAAGGATGCCTTGGGATTGGTAGGTTCAGTGGTCAGCTAGATGCCGAATTCTTGAAGGTTTTGAGGTGGCTTTGTGATTCTGCTCTTACAATCATATTGATATCGTAAGCTTAATGGTTACAATTAGTGCACGATAATTGGCTCTCAATACTCGTGTTTTCAACTCAAGAGTGCGAGCTTATACCGAGTGCTCCGCCCCCCGGCTTCACTTTTTACCAAGCAACCAAGCTCGACCAACGCCGCTAAATGACGAGATGCGGTTGGTTTACTCACGTTCGCCACTTTATGGTATTGCGACGTATTAATGCCTTGGTCAAAATCTCCATCAAGCATTCGATTGAGCACTTTTACTTGCTCCGAGGACAGTCGCGTTTGATCGACATTTCGCCAGAAGTTTGTTTTGAAAACCGTTTGGTCGATTTCTTCGAGCACATTGGTGAATGTTTCACCTAAGGTGTTTAAAAACCACATAAGCCAAGCGGTAATATCAAGTTCACCTTTCTGGGATTGCTCTAATATTTCGTAGTAGCTTTTACGGTTGGCTAAAATCGCCACTGACATTGCATAGAAACGGACTGATTGACGCTCAGCTTGCGCCAGTGCCAAATCAGTAAGTAAGCGGGTGATCCTGCCATTGCCGTCATCCAAAGGATGGAGCGTCACAAACCAAAGATGTGTTATCGCAGCTCTAAGCAATGGGTCTAGAGCGGGGTCCTTACGAGAGTCATTAAACCAGCGGATAAACACGTCCAGTTCAGACTCAAGCACATCTTGGCTTGGCGCTTCAAAATGCACCGTGGGTTTATCTATTCTGCCCGATACAACCTGCATAGGCTCATCCCCACGTAACTGCCCTCCTATCACAGGATTAAACATGGTATAACCCTCAGGAAATAGTCGTTTATGCCACTGTAATATTCTTTCAAGTGAGAGAGGCGAGACTAAATTCTCCACCGCATCTAACATTATTTCTGCTAAGCCATCAGTGCGTTCAGTGGTTGGAAATGGTTTTTCTTCAGAAAGACCGAGCTTATTAGCCAAGGACGAGCGAACAGAAAAAGCATTGAGCTTCTCACCTTCAATGGCACTCGAATGAATAATGTTCGCCAATAGCGTGTCTAACATACTTTGCTTTTGGTCTTTAGGTTGGCTCGACATCTTGCCCAACAACATTCCTTGGTGAAAGCGAATGTCGCGTAACTTGGGTCCAATGACTTTTTCATCCCAGATAAAGTTTGGCCAATCAGCTTGTTGCCAGATCCACATCTTGTCGCCTTTTTGATTTAAATAACAGTCTATTCAAATCATAGCATGATTCGAATCAAACCCACAATCGAATCAAATGATGATAGGAATAAGCCAGATATTCATATCATCCTGTCTTGGTGGCCATTAACCGAGGCCTCAAATCTTCTTCTGCAAGTGACTTAACGCCAACCCCGCCATCAATGCCAAGCCGATGATCAGCGACGGTAACACCACCGGTGGAATAGCCAGCGGGGCGAACAATCCCATAAACAGCAAAATGACACCTGAGCCCAGGATAATCATGCTGTAGCGGTGAATGATAGGGCTCGAAAAATCAAAGGTTGTCTTCTTAATCTTCCAGGTCATCAATCCGTCCCACAGCGCCGGTAACATGAGAATAAGCGCAAAGGGCAACCAGACCATCAGCAAAGCAAATCGAGTGAACACTTGGTACAACACATCAAAAAATGCCTGAATACGGTCTTCTACCCAGACAAACCAAAAGCCTCCCATGCTCTCCATCCCTTTAGAACGAAGTCGCTGCTCTTCAGTGGGGATCAGAAAATCTCGCACAGATTGCTCCATCTGCGTATCCACAATACATGACTGATACCAGCGGTGGCTAGTTTGACCAATCCAATAGCTTGTTTGTGCGCCCAATTGATTTTGGATCATCTGCTTCTCTTTACTAATAACCCGGCCAGTCCAATCACCGGGCACTAACACGCCAATGGCAATAATCTCCAGCATCAGTGCCAGACACAGCAGCCAAACCGACTTATGCTTGCTCATGCCAAACATCCTCTTCTACTCGCGCCAGCATGGCTGCAACGGTTGGCGTCATAATCCGGGCTTTAATCACTTGTTGAAGCCGCTTTGTCGATGTATGGCCACTGACATAACGCACATCAATACGTCCTTCAGCCAAATACGCCATCCGATTTGGACGATTACGAATCCAGGTGTGGAAATACACACCATCTACGGCAGCCCACTCGAAATGGTCAGGATCACGCAGGCGAATCCCCGTTAAAGCACTGGCGGCAGTCCAGGTCAGTGCCTCAATGAAATGCCAAAGGCGAACACTGTCATCATTACAACTGACTTCTTCATAACTACCCAAGCCATTGCACAGACACAAATCAAAGATGGAATGGCCATCTAACGTGAGCGCATCCGTTAAATAGTCCGCTAAACAGTGTACTGAAGCCAAAGCATGAGGCCAGTCGGTTTCAAGCAGTCTTAAAGCTTCCTTGAACTGAGGGTTATGTTGCTGCCACTGAGCGAGCATTTCTTTACTGGTAAGTGTTGTCATTTTCAGACAGACAGAATGATGCATACAGACTCCTTATGCTGCCTGTGTAGAGCTGGTTAAAATAGGAATGCGGCCTTTGATCACGCGGCCACCTGAAAGCTTGGCGATGTACTCCAGGTTGGGAAGCTGGCCTAATAACTGCGGTGGAAACATATCGCCTTCTTCCTCCATCAAGCGCTCGCCATGATTGCCGGTAAACAACGCGGGGCTGTCCGAGTTGGACGACATACCTTGCGTTTGCATGATGTACTGCAACCGAGTCTTAGGCAGATTGTCAGTAATATACTGCTGCGTTTCGACGTCCATCACCCGAAGGGCTATCAAGTTGTTGATGTTACCTAACACCTGGCGAGCCTTAGCTTCACTGCCTGTTCGAGCTGCAAAGTCAGCAAAGGTCTGAGTAGCAATCACACAACGCATTTTTGCGCCACGGCCTTTGTTGAGCAGTTGAATGAAGGGATC
>NZ_JAWOVY010000060.1:0-4006 GCF_033340155.1 Vibrio sp. 1562 | reverse complement strand
GGTTGATGAAGTACTGCCTGAACAACCCATGCGTCAGTGGGTGTTGAGCTTCCCGTTTCAGCTGCGTTTCCTGTTTGCCAGCCGGCCCGAGATCATGGGGTGGGTGCTGGGCATCGTTTACCGCGTCATTGCCACGCACCTGGTCAAGAAAGCGGGCCATACCCACCAAGTGGCCAAGACGGGCGCGGTCACCCTGATCCAGCGTTTTGGATCGGCGCTCAATCTGAATGTTCACTTCCACATGCTGTTTCTCGACGGTGTGTATGTCGAGCAATCCCACGGCTCAGCGCGTTTCCGCTGGGTCAAGGCGCCGACCAGCCCAGAGCTCACCCAGCTGACGCACACCATCGCCCACCGGGTGGGTCGCTATCTGGAACGGCAAGGCCTGCTGGAACGGGATGTCGAAAACAGCTATCTGGCCTCGGATGCGGTGGATGACGACCCGATGACACCCCTGCTGGGGCACTCGATCACTTACCGTATCGCTGTCGGTTCACAGGCGGGGCGAAAGGTGTTCACTTTGCAAACTCTGCCGACCAGTGGTGATCCGTTCGGTGACGGGATTGGCAAGGTAGCCGGGTCCAGCCTGCACGCCGGCGTGGCGGCCAGGGCCGATGAACGCAAGAAGCTCGAACGGCTGTGCCGGTACATCAGCCGCCCGGCGGTATCCGAGAAGCGGCTGTCGTTAACACGAGGCGGCAACGTGCGCTACCAGCTCAAGACGCCGTACCGGGACGGCACCACGCACGTCATTTTCGAACCATTGGATTTCATTGCAAGGCTGGCCGCCCTGGTACCGAAGCCCAGAGTCAACCTAACCCGCTTCCACGGGGTGTTCGCACCCAACAGTCGGCACCGGGCGTTGGTCACGCCGGCAAAACGGGGCAGGGGCAACAAGGTCAGGGTGGCTGATGAACCGGCAACACCAGCACAACGGCGAGCGTCGATGACATGGGCGCAACGGCTCAAGCGTGTTTTCAATATCGACATCGAGACCTGCAGCGGCTGCGGCGGCGCCATGAAAGTCATCGCCTGCATTGAAGACCCTATAGTGATCAAGCAGATCCTTGATCACCTGAAGCACAAAGCCGAAACCAGCGGGACCAGGGCGTTACCCGAAAGCCGGGCGCCACCGGCTGAGCTGCTCCTGGGTCTGTTTGACTGACGAGCCTGAAGGCCAACGATACCAATCAAAATGCTGCGTTCACAGCGCCGCGGCAGGGATCCGCCGTGCTGGTTGTCGGAAAAGGAGCCGCTAGTGGGAAAGAGGAGGGTAAATTTTCAGCGTTGCTGGCTCCCCGTCAGCCGGATTGGGTTGCATCGCAGGGGTGTCGAAAGAGTCAACTGCGGTCCAAAGCTGTTGGACTTGGGTGAAAAGGGCGTTTATTCTTCCTATACGTGCCGCGTTCCAGGCGGCGACTATGAGGGCTATGTCGATGCCCATGTGCGCCGGCTGGAGGCGCTACGCCGGGCCGGTATCGTCGAGCGGATCGACGCCGACCAATGGCGCATCCCCGATGATCTGGTCAGCCGTGCCGCCGCCCATGACGCCGGCCGAGACAGTCAGGCCAGCGTTCGCGTCCTTTCCCCGGTCGATCTGAACAAACAGATCGGATCGGACGGCGCGACCTGGCTGGACCGGCGGCTGATCCACGGCGAGACGGCCGACCTTGCGCCAACCGGCTTCGGGCAACAAGTCCGCGAAGCCATGGACCAGCGCCGCGAGCACCATATCGAACAGGGCGACGCCACCCGCAGCCGGGACAGCCGCGTCTTCTACCGGCGCAACCTTCTCGCCATCCTGCGGGAGCGCGAGGTAGCCGGCGTCGGATCGGATATGGCTTTGAGTAAGGGCCTGCCGTTCCGCGCCGCCACGGACGGCGAGAGCGTCAGCGGCAAGTTTACCGGAACCGTGCATCTATCGAGCGGCAAGTTCGCCGTGGTCGAGAAATCCCATGAGTTCACCCTTGTCCCGTGGCGGCCGATCATCGACCGCCAACTCGGCCGCGAGGTTATGGGCATCGTGCAGGGCGGGTCGGTGTCGTGGCAGTTAGGGCGGCAGAGGGGGCTTGAACTCTGATGGTTGCTATTGCGCATTGCGAAGCAAAAGATAATCGGATAAAATGTAGCAATTCATATTCGTAAGCGTGGAGTAATCAGATGGGAAATTCCAAGTCAGCAGACAAGTAAGCCGCAACAACCAGTATTGTTGTTGCGGCGCTCTGTAAGGCTAGTCTCATCTGATTGCTGACGAGCAGACGCCGCCCGGTATTTTTCTATTCGAGAGGTTGATTCGTCATGACCAACACACGCCCCGCGTGGGCCTACACCCTGCCGGCAGCTTTGCTGCTTATGGCACCCTTCGACATCCTCGCTTCGCTGGCGATGGATATTTATCTTCCAGTCGTTCCAGCGATGCCGGGCATCCTGAATACGACTCCATCCATAATCCAACTCACGCTGAGCCTCTACATGGTGATGCTCGGTGTGGGCCAGGTGATTTTTGGTCCGCTCTCAGACAGAATCGGGCGACGGCCAATTCTACTTGCGGGCGCAACGGCTTTCGTCATTGCGTCTCTGGGAGCAGCTTGGTCTTCAACTGCACCGGCCTTTGTCGCTTTCCGTCTACTTCAAGCAGTGGGCGCGTCGGCCATGCTGGTGGCGACGTTCGCGACGGTTCGCGACGTTTATGCCAACCGTCCTGAGGGTGTCGTCATCTACGGCCTTTTCAGTTCGATGCTGGCGTTCGTGCCTGCGCTCGGCCCTATCGCCGGAGCATTGATCGGCGAGTTCTTGGGATGGCAGGCGATATTCATTACTTTGGCTATACTGACGATGCTCGCACTCCTAAATGCGGGTTTCAGGTGGCACGAAACCCGCCCTCTGGATCAAGTCAAGACGCGCCGATCTGTCTTGCCGATCTTCGCGAGTCCGGCTTTTTGGGTTTACACTGTCGGCTTTAGCGCCGGTATGGGCACCTACTTCGTCTTCTTCTCGACGGCTCCCCGTGTGCTCATAGGCCAAGCGGAATATTCCGAGATCGGATTCAGCTTTGCCTTCGCCACTGTCGCGCTTGTAATGATCGTGACAACCCGTTTCGCGAAGTCCTTTGTCGCCAGATGGGGCATCGCAGGATGCGTGGCGCGTGGGATGGCGTTGCTTGTTTGCGGAGCGGTCCTGTTGGGGATCGGCGAACTTTACGGCTCGCCGTCATTCCTCACCTTCATCCTACCGATGTGGGTTGTCGCGGTCGGTATTGTCTTCACGGTGTCCGTTACCGCGAACGGCGCTTTGGCAGAGTTCGACGACATCGCGGGATCAGCGGTCGCGTTCTACTTCTGCGTTCAAAGCCTGATAGTCAGCATTGTCGGGACATTGGCGGTGGCACTTTTAAACGCTGACACAGCGTGGCCCGTGATCTGTTACGCCACGGCGATGGCGGTACTGGTTTCGTTGGGGCTGGTGCTCCTTCGGCTCCGTGGGGCTGCCACCGAGAAGTCGCCAGTCGTCTAACCGACGACTGGTAGCAGGCCCGCTCCGATGCGGCGCACTAACCATCGAAACCTCGTGAATGTCGGTATCCTGTCTGGCAGGATACCGCTCATTTCCCTTGTTCAGTTCATCGCCGTCGCCGAGCATCTGAATTTTCGGCATGCGGCCAAGGCACTTGGTATCAGCCAGTCGAGCGTCAGCGCGCGTGTGAAAGCGCTGGAGGATAACCTTGGTGTCCTGCTATTTGAGCGCCATGCGCGGGGCGTTCGGCTAACAGACGCAGGCAGGCACTTCATGGAGCGTGTCACGGCGGGTGTCGATCAACTCGATCACGCAGTGAAGACCGCGGAGTGACGGGCACTGGCTGGCAATGTCTAGCAACGGCAGGCATTTCGGCTGAGGGTAAAAGAACTTTCCGCTAAGCGATAGACTGTATGTAAACACAGTATTGCAAGGACGCGGAACATGCCTCATGTGGCGGCCAGGACGGCCAGCCGGGATCGGGATACTGGTC
>NZ_JAWOVY010000059.1:0-4495 GCF_033340155.1 Vibrio sp. 1562 | reverse complement strand
GGCTACGATGATTAACTGATGTAACCGATCAGATCGTAACTTCCTGATTTAGTTCCATCGAATTACGCAACAAAGCCCCGATCAGATCGTAACTTCCTGATTTAGTTCCATCGAATTACGCAACAAAGCCGTTTTGTCATTCAAAGGAAAATTAGCTTCGGAACGATCTCGGATGCAGGTGATAAATTCCGAAGTAGGATACATACCCTCATCGAAACCTGCAAAAAGCGTGACTTATCGGCAATGTCAGTGTTGAGTGAAATCATCACGGCTGTTGTGACGAAGAGACCGTACCCAAACGTTTTTGATCTATAAACTGCATATGTTTCTTCAGATCTGGTAAGTCAAGATACCTCGGTGAACGCTTGCCTATACAGGGCTTGGTGCATAGAAATCATAACTTTGAGAGTACTAGCTTTTCCACGGCCACGACCTGGTGTCCAGCTTATCCAACCATAGTCATGTAGCATTTTTATAACATTGGAAGTATTACGCCGAGAGGTTGCGAATACGGTTTCTAACTCATCTAAGCTTACTTGATGCAATTGCGAATGATTATAATGATTTAATAACTGACTCAATCTGCGAAGGCATGTTTCGGTCATTTTGCAGCGCCATAGTTTGTAAATAGATAGGAATGCGACACTCGACTTTAGTATGTAAAATAACCAACCACTAGTTTTGGATTAGCTAAGACTTCTCACTGTAACTCGTTCGAAAAAGTGCAATCACTTGTTTAAGTGAAATATGTTACTACTATTTTTATCTGACAGCTTTTATTTTTTATAATTAAATATGTTACTACTATTTTTATCTGACAGCTTTTATTTTTTATAATTAAATATGTTACTACTATTTTTATATGACAGCTTTTATTTTTTATAATTAAATAAGTTAATAATATTTTCTAAAGTAAGTTACAACTATATTAATTAGATGGTTCTTAATTTCGTACGGAGCTCAATTCTCTAAATGAATGGTGGTGATTAGCTTTAGTTTAAGTCAGTAAAATGTACTGATATCTGTTTCATCAAGCCCCTATAGAAGATGCCTCTAGCCATTGATGAAAACTGGCCAGAGGCAGGGGTGTTAGTTTACCTTGGGAAAGGTAGTAAATATCGTCCACTCATCTTTAACCATGCCTTTATGGCCAATGACGGTAGCGGTTACACGACGGTTTAAAGCGTGGCTGACATCATCTGTCCCCAATTTAGCTAAATGGGTATCACCAAAGCCAACAATAGTTAACCTGTCCTCTGAAATACCTTGCTTAATTAATAGGTTGCGTACGTTACTTGCTCGGCGGCGTGATAGCTCAAGGTTGTAAGCTGCGGTACCAACTTTACTTGCGTAACCCTGTATTTCGATAGAAGTCGTAGGGTACTTCTTAAGGAATGCTGCTAATTCAGTAATCTTACGTTGGAATACTGGATTAATGCTGTCTGAATCATTAGCAAACAAAATCTTAAGTTGATACTGTTCTTCTTTGTTTAGGTAGGTTTCGCAGCCATCATTATCTACTTCGGCACCAACTGGGGTATTCGCACATAGATCACGAGCATTGATTACGCCATCGTTATCTACGTCATGAAGGTCAGCGACTTGAATGTGCTCCGGAGTAGGGATGTAATCGAACTTATCAGTCGCAAATGCACTATTTAGGCTCATTGTTGATAGAGCTAGAAATATTAAGGTATTGTTTTTCATTGTGTTTAGTACTCTACTGGCTGAGTCCATTCTTGCGGAATATCGACGCGCAATGCATCAAGAAGTTTTCCTGTAGAAGTTAGAGTTCGGTATTTAGCGTATTGTTGATCGAACTGCGTTTCGAGGTAGTTTTTGCGGGATTCAAATAGCTCATTTTCAGTATTGAGCAAATCAAGCAATGTACGTTTACCAATGCGGTACTGCTTTTGATAAGCAACAACGGTGTCTGACATTGAATCAACATGTTGGCTTAGAAAGGTTTTTTGTTTGCCAGTCAATTCTAAAGCACTCCATGAGAGACTAAGCTCTTGCTCAACACTTCGGTAGGCACGTTCACGTAGGTCTTTCGCTTTGTTGAGCTGGTAGGCCATACTATCAGTGTTTGCTGAATCTCTGCCGCCATTATATAGGTTATAGCGGACGCGAAGCATAGCAGTGGTTTCAGAACTGTTACCTTCAATACCTCCTGCATCATCACGCCAGTTTTGTGCTGCTTCAACGGAAACTACTGGATAGTGGTTCGCATCTGCTTGCTGGTACTGGTATCTTGCAGAGTCGACATCTGCTAAAGCTATCTTTATCACTGGGTGGTTTTCAAAAGCTTGATTTTTGGCCTCATCCAAGGAGTCGGGAATAAAGTTTTGGTCTGCGCGTGGAAAGATTAGATCCTGAGGGTTTTCACCCACTAATCGAATAAATGTGGTTTGCGCATCTTTGTAGTTATTTTGTGCAGCTAGTAAATTGCTGTGAGCTTTTGCTAGGCGACCTTCAACTTGAGTCAAGTCGGCGACTGAGCCTATTCCTGATTCTGTGCGTTTTTTGATGTCAGTATAAATACGCTCGTGCGTATTTAAGTTGCTTTCTGAAAGAGTAATGAACTGCTGTGCCTTAATTACATCCAGATACGCTTTAGCAACTTGTAGGGCAATATTTTGAGCATCAGCAAGCAATTGATAACGTACCGATTCAGCGTCTGCTGATGTGCGATCGATATCGTAAAGAGTTTTAGAACCATCCCAAATCAACTGGCTAAATGTAATTGCAGCTTCTTTACGGGTCATGTCGGTTCTATCTGCGGAGTTCGCTGGATCTATGCCCTCATAACCGATACCTGCGTCTAAATCGATGGTCGGTTTGTATGCACCAGTGGATTGATCAATGATGTAGCGTTTACTCATATATTCATTGAACGCACTTTTGATCTCTGGGTTGGTTGCAAATGTAACCGCTACGGCTTGCTCTAATGTTTGTGCACTGGAATGAAGAGGTATTAACAAACCAAAACAAACAACACTAATACTACTAAGCTTCAAAAGAAGTCTCCCCAAATAATTCGCAACGCTAATTATCTTTAATTTATTGTCTCAATAATGAAACTTTAAGAACCGGATATATTAAAGAAAACGTTTGTATCAAATCTGGCTTGGTTAATTTAAGCCATCATTTTAAAAAATGTAATCGCTGGAACAAAGTCCCTAAAAATAAGCCGCATAGCATATGACTTTCTGGGGCAAAATAAAACCACTTTAAAACATGAAACTTATTGTGGGAACAAGTGCATGTTGTACATTGAGCAAATAATGATAAACTATTAACTAAATGTATCACTGCCTGAAATAATTCTCATTGCCTGATTTAGTCAAGGGTAGGGGTTATTTCATCTGTTAAATGGGGTAATAACTTTGGTTGGAAAGTCAAATTCAACGACGGATAAGTATGTTGTAATCGGTAAAGATGGTCATATTAGAGTAGTTGAATCTAAGGAGAACCTACTTCCGGGTGAGATTGTCGTGGAGACGTTGAATGGTGATTCTCTACCTGCGCATGCCTCATTAGAGCGCAGTGATACAAATTCAGATATATCTCCTGAAGTTGAGGAAATCATTAAAGCCGTTGCGCAAGGTGATGACCCTACAGAATTAGGAGAAGAATACGCTACTGCTGCAGGTGAGCAATTAAGTTCTAGCTTAACCAATTCCGGAACAATTGAACGTTCAGGGGCTGAACTTCTGGCAAGTACGTTTTTTGAAACTTCAGGTTTAGACAGTGAGCAGAGCGATACCAATGTTTTACCTGACGTGCATCGTTCTACTGAAATAGATAGTAGTAACTCCTCGGCGTTAATTGATGGTGACGATGTGGGGGCAGTAAGAGAAGACGTAACGCTTACCACAGGTGGCAACCTAAACGTGGATGACCCTGATGCAGGTGAAGCGGTCTTCCAACCCCAAACGGACGTTCAAGACGGTAACTGGGGTATTTTCTCTATCGATGAGCAAGGTAACTGGACGTATGAGTTGAACAATAGCCACCCAGACGTTCAAGCGTTGGACGCCGATAGTGATCCGATTATTCGTACCATGACAGTAACATCTGCAGATGGCACGACTCATGACGTGGTCGTGACCATTACGGGCTCAGACGACAAAGCGATTATCACACCAGATCAACCGGGTGATGATAAAGGCGCGGTTCAAGAAGACGTAACGCTGACCACTGGCGGCAACTTAAACGTGGATGACCCTGATGCAGGTGAAGCGGTCTTCCAACCGCAAACCGACGTTCAAGATGGCAACTGGGGTACCTTCTCTATCGATGCTGATGGCAACTGGACGTATGCGCTGAACAACAGTCACCCAGACGTGCAAGCGTTAGACGCCGATAGCGATCCGATTATTCGCACCATGACAGTAACATCTGCAGATGGCACAACTCATGACGTGGTCGTGACGATCACGGGCTCAGACGACAAAGCGATCATCACACCAGATCAACCGGGTGATGATAA
>NZ_JAWOVY010000058.1:0-4941 GCF_033340155.1 Vibrio sp. 1562 | reverse complement strand
TGAAACTCAGTATATTGTTTAATAATTATTCAATTTCGGACGACTTGGTTTTCTGTCCGAATTACGCAACAAAGCCAGTTAGACTCTATATAAGTGTATTAGTAATTAGAAGTATTATTATTATTGGATGAGAGAGAGAGAGAGATTAATAACATTAGTGTTAATAGTTGATTAGCTGTAAGTAATAGTACGAAATCATAACCTCACAAAAAAAATGGGGGACTTCTGAGACTGAAAAGCTAGGTATATTAATACATATGAGACTATGACTAGACTCTATATAAGTGTCTTAGTTAAGTAAGTAAGTATTAAGTAATTGGATAAGTATTAATCATAGATCATCCCTAACAAACAACTGTGAGATTATTGAAATTAAATAAGGAGAAATAATACATGAACAAAGAAATGCAGATTTTTGATTACGATGGTATGAACATTGAAACTATTATGTGGGAGAATCATAAGGGGAAGGTTGTTCCTTACTTTAAAGGAGGGGATATCGCAACAATACTTTGTTATGAACGTCCAGCAAAGGCTGTTCAAGACCATTGTAAAAATATTGCAAAGATTTCTAAACTAGATTACCAAAAATCAGTACATCCTGAAACAGGACAAGTAACACCATACAAGGCTCTTACTGATAGTGGTTACTCACATGGAGAGATTATTGCTAAACAGTCGTGGATTCCTGAGTCAGATGTGTATCGCCTTGTAATGAAATCTACATTACCTAGTGCTGAAAAATTCCAAGATTGGGTATGTGAAGAAGTGTTACCAAAAATTCGTCAAGATGGGATGTATATCGCTGGTGAGGAGAAAATTGATTCCGGTGAGATGTCTATTGAAGAAATGACATTGAAAGTACATGAGTATTTGCAGAATAAGGTGAATCGTCTTACTCTTAACGATTACTTTGAAATCAATAGCTTACCCACCCTCGCTTGACAAACTATTTTTAGATGGTAGATTGGTAAGTATAGATAGAGATAAAAGTCAACTTGAACAACTTAAAAAGCGACATTGGTCACAAATAGTTGTTGACAACCATTCTCATTTAGTGTTATTATATAAGAATAGTAATTCAGTTTACTACTCTAACATCCAGATCGTCCCCGATCACCTTACCACCTCACAATCTAATTTATACACTACGTGCTGAACTTGTTCAGAACCACACGTTGGTGGTTTTCTCGTATCTGCAATATAAGGATTTTTAATATGACATACACACTACCAGATGAAATTAAGTTAAACACGCTCCCACTCATCACACAATTGCAACTACGACGCTTAATGAATGGAAAGACAACACCAGCTAATGTGAGTCAACGAAAGGCTGTTCGAAATAAAGAAGGTAAATTCAGTGAGGCTATTCATTATGGGTTGGCTGTGTATATGTTTAGGTTGATTGAAGAATTTAATAATAATATTGGAGAGGGGGAATAATGCAATGTACTAAAACCGATATTCAACGGATTGTTGAGTCTTACTCAGCCCACAAAAACAAAGACATGTTCCTAGAGCAATTGATGCTCACAGGTGGCAACCCTAAGCAGATTAATAAGTTTCTGCCTGATACCTATAAACAACAGTTCACCAAGCATTTCAACCACTGCCAACACCTGGCTTATGTGTTGAGTAACGGATTTTGTTTATAAAATTTCTGGGGGCTTTTTCAGTCACAACCCAGATAGAACCTACATTCCAACGACAAAACAAAGGAAACATCAAATGTATATAAAGCACGACTTTAATGCAGACCAGTTTGCTTTCTTACTCCAGTTAGCGGAGCAGAACAATACGAGCATTAAGCGATTTGTCGAGAACCATTACAAAACTATCTTATCCGATCTCATGGAGCACAATAATAATGATACACAGCCAATTTCAGGAGATTGTCACTAAGTACGATCCTGATTTACCAATACCCTACTTTAAGTTTAAAGACCAAAGCTTTATTCGAGCCAACAGCTATCAAGCGAACTTGCAACCGTACACCAACAAAGCAACACAACCCGTTTATAACCAACTGATTCAATCTCTCTCCCCTGAATTTTCTACAGTTCGAAGAGATAAGAATAAAAACCCTCTACCTCTTTATGATCTGCAAGCTCAGATGATTACTTACATTGGTGCGTTAGCTATTAAGAATGGATACACAGCAATCAAGTTCCCGTTCAATAAAAACTATTACAACACACTGAACAGTATTCAAAACCGAATGGATACTAACGTGATCAGTTACGAACATACGATTGAGTTTGTAAATCGACTAGTGACCAATGGATACATGGTAAAGATTAAAGGGGCAAAGTATCAGAAAGACCATGATAGAAGCCATTCAAGTGTACTGGTATTCACTGAGAAGTTTTTAAAACTGTTCGATGGTGTTTATCTCAAAGCGGTGAAACCTCAACACAACTGGTTTGAACTACGTCTACGCAAACAAAATAAGATAGATGTTAAGACCGTTGTCGCCGTAAATGATGAGATCAGCTTTACCAATTCTAAGATTTATAAACGTGCTATCACCAATCTAAACAAGTTGTGTATGGAACAACCGATCACAATGAATGGGTTTGCTTGGCAACCTCAATTTCAAGCCGTTGGTTTGATTGATATTGAAGAAGATATCAACTCTTGGGATCGAGATATGGGAATGCGTATTTATGGTGGGTCATTCCAGTGTGAACCAAGCGGTAAGCTTAACAAGCACAAAGAGCTAAACTTAGGTCGTCAGACATTACGTATCAAATACAATGACACGGTAGAGGCGGATTATTCAGGAATCCATATTTCGGCGGCCTATATAAAATCTGGTGAATACTACAACCCAGAACTAGACATGTACGCCCTTCAGTTTACTGATTTTATCAATGATGGTTATGACGCTGACCAACTTCGTCAGCTTACCAAAATGTCAGTAAACATGATGTTCAACGCTAAAAATGATGGTGATGCAAGAGCAGCTATCCAAGCAAACTACAACAAGCTGAAAAAAACCGAATATAACAGTATTCATAATCTTAACATTCTTGGTCTGATGGATGAGATCAAGCGTATGCACTCTCCTATTGCACACTTATTTTGTAGTGATCTTGGTGTCAAGTTACAAACCATTGATTCAGAAATTGCTATCCGTGTGATCGACCACTTCACAAAGAAAGGTGTGATTTGCTTACCTTACCATGATTCATTTTGTGTTGAGGCTCAATACAGAGAAGAACTGATCGAAGTAATGGAAAAAGCTTGGAAGAAAGTTTTAACCAAAACAGACTTGTGCAAAATCAAAGTGTCCTTACACGATCAAGGGATTACGTATCAAGCGAAGGTTTTTGAAACTGTAGACCGATATGTGTTCAAACCTACGGAGCAATTACAACCGGAATTCGAAACTATACCGGATATAGCCTACCGTGATGATTTGAGTCGAGCACATGAGGAAGAACTCGAAAACCTATTACTTGATGAGAATCTACAGCCGTTTGAACGAAATGGAAAACTTAAACCGCAGTTCAGTAATTGGGATGCTGAGCTAATACGGACAGTAAACAAGGAAATGCTAGATAGTTGTCATTGCTGCAGTAGTTGTAACACCTACAGTCGTGATGATGCTTGCTTTAATCCTGATTGTACATCCCTTCCCTTTTAGAACTTCGTCAGTGCAACGCTGACAACTAGACCCACCGCAACCCACAACATAAAACAATAGATACATGCTCAAAAGCACAATGTAGGCATTCTCACGAGCTTTTGAATGTGTACCCGACACAACACAAGAGGAAACAATAATATGAAAACTAATGACACTTTTATTCTTTTAAAACCAGAAGAAGCGGAAACGCTGTTCATAACTCAAGATCGAGATATTGCCCTTGATATCTTAAAAAGCTCAACACCTGAATCATTAAGCTGGTGTGAACTCGAACTCAATGAAGAAGTTCAGGAGAGCATATACTTATACCTTGATGAATGGATCGATATGAACGATATCAAGATCCCATACAAAAGGATTGAACATGGTGGTTTTGCTTATGACCCAATTACAGTAGATGAGTTTGTTATTATCCTACGTGATTACCCCGATGCTGCAAGCAAACTGATTGAACTATCAGATTTAAGAAAATATCCGGTGTTGATGGAACAATTCTCACTATTGGCAGCAGAACTTGAACGTGAAGTTTATGAAATCTATCAGAAATTCCCATTGAAAGATAAGTAACAGCAGCCCAATACAACCCTCTGTAACACCCTCAGAACCTATCTAAATAAAACCTAATATATTGCCCTATCTATACGTGCTGAAACGCTTGTAGACACACTCACGCACGTAATTTGGGGCAGAAATAACTATAAGGATAATAACGTGAAGAAATACCGAATCAAAGCAATCAGAAAGAGCCGTAAACGTTTTAACTTTTCATTATTGAACAAATAAGAGGTGAACTAATGGAAGACTTAAACAACAAATATGAACTTCTATACTCAAAACTCGAACCAGTTAAGCAAGAAAAGTTAAGAAATATTGTTGATCAATGGTTGCCTCAGTATAAGCAAGATTTAAATACAGTTTTGGAAGAACACCCAAACCTACACCTTGTACAGTCCCCAGTACTAGTGCCTGTTGGTGGAGGTGTTGCAGTGAGTAAGATGCGCTTTCAAACCTATCTCAAGAATTCAAAGACAGATACAATTTTTTTGTTAGATGTTGGTTTGTATTCATATAAAGAGAAAGGAGAAAAGGAGCGTGTACCATTTATTTTAAAATGGCTGGAACGAGCATTAACGCCACGAAAGAAGAAAAAAGAACCTAAGAACCTTGTTGAACGCTTCGAGTTAATGTTGAAATCCTTCGATAACGGCAGGGCTTTGTTGCGTAATTCGATGGAACTAAATCAGGAAGTTACGATCTGATCGGTTACATCAGTTAATCATCGTAGC
>NZ_JAWOVY010000057.1:0-5084 GCF_033340155.1 Vibrio sp. 1562 | reverse complement strand
AAGATGACAAACTTACTTAAATCTTTACCAGCACGCTGCTGGTTTATATCACTGGGGCTTTTTCTGGCGACTTTGGCAGCGGCTCATTTTTTTCCATCAGAAATATTTACGGCATCTGCCAAGTTAGCGGCTTTGCCATTTCTGATTTGCACCATCGTTTTTTTCAGCTACTTGGGATTCAAAGCAACTGCTAGTCCTATCGGCCTTATAACCATCACCACTATGTGTTTAGCAATCGCATATTGGCAAGCGAGTTGGGCAATTTTATGTGTCGGTTTAGCTTTCTTAGGCTTAAGCGGACTAATCCATTTATTTCAAAGACAACTGAAAGATACCGGTCGAGAACTAAGCCTGAGCGAAAAAAAATATTGGTACTGGGTAAACGAATTTGCAGACGGTCGCTCATCTATCCTCCCCAAAAGGCCAAAAAAATAGCCAGCCCATCACAAGCTGGCTACCTTCTGTTTTTAGTTCCTTCCTGAAGCCTGGTTATAGGCCCTAATATCGATCAAGTTGTTCTGAGCATAATCTCCAGCAAGGGATGCATTTGAGATCACTGCAATCTGCTTATCCACAAATGCTTTATCTTCTTCGGACACACTGTCAGGAATGTAAGCACCGCTCTCATCTTTTTGACGATACTCATTTAGCATTTGCTCCCTTAGACCAAGCATTTCAGGCGACCAACTCGATGAGTCTTCAGAGTTGAAAACGCGCCCCGCCAAACCTTCATTGAAAGCTTGAGCAAACACTTGACTTTGAATCGGGGTCAATCCCATTCTCTGCCCTTCGCTGTATGCTTCCTGTTTAAAATCATCGGCATACTGTTCTAAGAACTCACCATATCGATTGTTAACTGCCGCACCGAATGCCCCAGCCAACATGGCTTCAGACTTAGTGCCCCAGTTTACTTCGGAGGCATACTGCGAACTCGATCCACTGTATGCATCATTAAACGCCGTCAATGGGTTTTCCAAAGAGGTTCCGGCGTCAACGGCTGCTTTTAAGCCATCCCAGGTTGATTTGCTGGCCACCGTTGCATTGTGCAAGAAACCTCGTGAGCTAGGGTCTTCAAGTGCTTGCTCCTTGTAACTCTCATAGTCTTCGCCAAAGTGATTCAAGGTATGCAGTGCTGCATCAGTATGCTTGCCACTGAAGTCACCAATAGCACTGGCGCTGTTGAAGAACATTTCAGCACCAGAAACTCCGCTATCATCAGCCATAATGCGAGATCGCCACTGAGAGCCAGCTTCACTGTTTAGTCCAGATTGATAGGTACTTGTGTCAGAAACTACGGCCTGTTGGGCTTGTTGTTGATGCGCATTTAGTTGTCCATCAACACCAGACAAATTAGTTTGGTAAGCTGATTGAGCTGCGTTGAACTGAGTTTGAACAGTTGCAGCATCCTCGTAGCCGCCCAATACACCCGATTCCACTTGGCTTTGAGTGCCACCAAAAGTAGGTGCAGTTGATGACAAGCCTTCATTAGAGCGTGGCTGAATAGATCGTAAATCGGCTCCGGTAGCCATGGCCATAACAGTCATTGCTGCTTGATAGTCATTGTCTCGTTCAGCGGGCGTCGAGGAGTTGCTATAGGTTAAAGACTCCATAGCTGCGGCCACATACGCCTGATTATCATCAGGTAGCAAGCGCTGATACATTGGAAGGTTTTCACGTAATCGGTTACCTGCTTCAACATGCTGGTTCATATAGCGACCTAAATAACCCATTACTTCAGGATTATCCGCTGCTAATCGAGTTAACGTCGCACCATCCGTGTTCCTTTGTCCTGATAGACTGTAGCTGGCCTGATCAAGCTCACTAAAGCGGTTTGATGCCGTGATAACGTCTTGTGCTGAACTCTGAAGTGACTGATAGTCTTGATTAGACAACGACATCTCAACGCCAGAGCGTCTTGAATCTGAAAGGTCCTTAACCATTGCATCGCGATACTCAGCACGTCGTGAATCACTTGATGCCAAGCTTTGCATCTCCCCAGTGAGCGTATTTGCGGTCGTTGACCGAGAACTGCCCTCTGATGACTCAACTTGGCCACTAAAGTTACCACCTAAATCCAAGCCTGCTCGTAACCGTGATATTTTTGGCACTCTTGATGATTCAGGCTTATCCACTCCTGGTAGGTTGCCTTGTGGGGAGTCATTCCCCCCTGTACCAAGTAATCTTCCCAAGAACCCTTTATCTGCTACTTCTTTATCACCGGTATTTGTAATGGTTCCATCTCCACCGACCCTAAGGCCTCCCGATAACACGCCCGATACCAAGCCACGTACAGCGTCTTTTTTATCGTCTCCGAAACCATACCGTGTTTGCAGGTCATCAGTAACCTGATTAACAACGGCGCTAGATGCGGAATTAGAAGAACCGATCTGACGTCCAACCGAAGAAAGGTTGTCGTAACTTAGCTTTTCACCAAAAGTTCGACTCATGGTATTGCCAACTTGACGGCTAAAGGCTTGAATTGCCTGAGTCATGGATTCTTTTGCAGAACCGACCATTGAACCCACCGCATTTCCGACAGAGAAACTGCTTAGTAAGTTTGACGCACCGGTCATTGCAGAACCTGTGAGGGCTGAATTTTGGAACATTGACTGTGATTGCATCACCGGGGCATTTTTCGCGACATCTGGACTTGCCATCTTTTCATCAATGGCATCACCGTTTTGAAGACGTCCAGCCAAGTGGGTAGCGGTTATTGCTGAGCCATACACGAGCATGAGCGAAATCGCCGGAACACTCGACGCCAACATGCCGCCAGTAGCTATCCAGGTTTGCAGCACTGAATCCATCTGCATCATCCCAGCAAAAGATGGCACTTCTGTACCTGCAAAGGCATCAAGAGCCGACATTTTCCCAGCAACGGTTAAATGGATATATAGGTTAATGATGGCCATGACAGGCATCCAAAGTTGAATCCAAAGCAGGATTAACAAGTACTTCCCGGCCATTCGCATCCCGATTTGGCCAAGGGCAATCACAAAGGCCATCAATGGGGTGATGGCGTAAATGAAACCCTCAAAAAACGTCATCATCGGACGAACGATGCTTTGGAACAGGGTCTGATCCGCCGCCCATTGCGTATTGCGCTGCTCAATCGCTTGGTTAACCATGACGGCTGCGGTGAAAGCTTGATCATCCATATACTTGCCCGTCACGCTTTGCTCATAAATAGGCAAAAGCACCGACGCGGTCATGTACTCTTGGGTGTTTACTGAAGCCAAACCAAGGTTATTCAGTGCATTTCGGATCACGTCATCAGTGTCCGTTGCTGACGAAGTCCCCAATGAGGCTGACAGAACCTGTTTAAGCCTTGGAATGAAGGTTGATTCTGTCATGAGTTTCAGTTGGCTATAGGCATCGGTGCAGTCCAGATCACTACCGCTACCACTGAGCATGATGCGCGTGCCATAAATGCTAGAGTCAAACCTAATCGCAGTCATCGGGTTAGGATCACTCAGCACCTGATCGAGGTTCTTTTGGCCAATGTCGATACCAATCAAGGTGCACTCTTTGATGTAGTTAAACCACGATTGCTCGATGTCCGAACCGGCGACACGATTTGCATCACCCAAACCAGAGCGATCCATCACCTGTTTTCTCACTTTAATCAGTGACTGTAAACTGGATGCAAAGCCGTATTCCGTCATGGCGGGAGTTGAGAACGCCGTTTCAAACAATCGCGTGATTTGAAAGCCAACAGTCGAAATCGTACTGCCTGCGGCAGCAACACCGATGGGCACATTATCAACCACACGAACTTGTCCCGTGTACGCATCCTCAATGCTCACGCGGGTACTGGGCCCAAACATGGTTGCAAAGACTAGCCATGAGACTAAAACGTGTTGAAAGTTAATCCCACGACCACCTTGCATTAAGGCCTGAACAGAGACCATCAGTACCCCAATTAGCAAGCCAATCCGAACCATTGAAATAAAGTCGCCTGTACCAGTGATCATCGCGACAGCATTCAGGACCTGCTCTAAAAAAGCCGAATCCCCGATGGAATAGATTTCCCACATTATCTATTCCCCCAGCGCCGTAGATTTAACGGTGTAATAACGCTGTTTGCGAATGGTCTGAATCACCTGATTAAAATGCGCCAGTAATTCTTGCTCTGAGCCGTATCTTCGCTGTAACGCGGCGTACTCCTCATTGATTTGGCGACGTGCACGTTCAAGGTCTTCGGTTAACAACTTCGCATAGGCATGATCTTCGACACCAGAGGTGCTTCTAGCTGCGTTGAGCATGTCTTCAACCAATGCTCGGGCCATCTCAACAGCAATAAATGGTGCTGCTCGTGAAGCAAACGACCTAGCGGCACCTTCATTTAATGCAGAAAGTGTTCGAATCATGCCGCCAATGCTCGCGGGAGCCGAGGTCATAAAAGCCTTTTCGGTGGTGCTAGCAGCCCCTGTATTTCGAGCAAATTTAAAAATAATGCCGTTACTAGAACCTGTACCAAGAAGTAAATTTTCTACCTGAGTTGATAACCCGGTAAGGGTCACGTTAGTGATTGTCGGGTTCAAACAACCGTCTTGCGTCACTGTGTCACATCGGTACATAGCGACGTTACCGCCATGAATTAGATGCTCAATAGTCACTTTATTGCCATTCAGCCTGGTCAGTTTTGGGGCTTTACCTTGGCCATCAGCGGCATTCGCTAAATCACCAACGATAATCGAACCAGTCACCGACATAACCGCTTCAAGAAAACGGTCATCCCCCGATGCAAACCAGCTTGATGCCGAATGACGTTTCAGTGCTCGCCAAACCAAATTACCTTTAATCGTTCTGTTTACATCAGATGCCGCGACACTCGAAGCGTTCTCATATGGGTTCTTACCATTGGACTCACTCCAACTGGTAAAAACGTCTCCAGCCCCTTTAAGTGAGCTCAACATGCTTGCTTCTGTTTGCCCCTTTTTACCAAAAGCAGCCAGGGTATCGTTCACGACTCCCTGAGCCATTTGACAGGAATTGCCAAAATACTCGTTCAACTGCTGGATTTTCTTTTGCAGTGTCTCCATGTGCTGGGAGCATTTCTCACACATAGCACTGAGCGCCAA
>NZ_JAWOVY010000056.1:0-5084 GCF_033340155.1 Vibrio sp. 1562 | reverse complement strand
TTGGCGCTCAGTGCTATGTGTGAGAAATGCTCCCAGCACATGGAGACACTGCAAAAGAAAATCCAGCAGTTGAACGAATATTTTGGCAATTCCTGTCAAATGGCTCAGGGAGTCGTGAACGATACCCTAGCTGCTTTTGGTAAGAAGGGGCAAACAGAGGCCAGCATGTTGAGCTCACTTAAAGGGGCTGGAGACATTTTTACCAGTTGGAGTGAATCCAATGGTAAGAACCCATATGAGAACGCTTCGAGTGTCGCGGCATCTGATGTGAACAAAACGATTAAAGGTAATTTGGTTTGGCGAGCATTGAAACGTCACTCGGCATCAAGCTGGTTTGCATCTGGGGATGACCGTTTTCTTGAAGCGGTTATGTCCGTGACGGGCTCGATCATCGTTGGTGATTTAGCGAATGCGGCTGATGGTCAAGGTAAAGCCCCAAAACTGACCAGACTGAATGGCAATAAAGTGACTATTGAACATCTAATTCATGGCGGTAACGTCGCTATGTACCGATGTGACACAGTGACGCAAGACGGTTGTCTGAACCCAATAATCACTAACGTGACTCTTACCGGGTTATCAACTCAGGTAGAAAATTTACTTCTTGGTACAGGTTCTAGTAACGGCATTATTTTTAAGTTTGCTCGAAATACAGGGGCTGCTAGCGCCACCGAAAAGGCTTTTATGACCTCGGCTCCTGCCAGCATTGGGGGCATGATTCGAACTCTTTCTGCATTAAATGAAGGGGCCGCTAGGTCGTTTGCTTCACGAGCGGCACCATTTATTGCTGTTGAGATGGCCCGAGCATTAGTTGAAGACATGCTCAATGCAGCTAGAAGTACCTCCGGTGTGGAAGATCATGCCTATGCGAAGTTATTAACGGAAGACCTTGAACGTGCACGTCGCCAAATCAATGAGGAGTACGCCGCGTTGCAGCGAAGATACGGCTCAGAGCAAGAGTTGCTGGCACATTTTAACCAGGTGATACAGACCATTCGCAAACAGCGTTATTACACCGTTAAATCTACGGCGCTGGGGGAATAGGTCATGTGGGAAATCTATTCCATCGGGGATTCGGCTTTTTTAGAGCAGGTCCTGAACGCTGTCGCGATGATCACTGGTACAGGCGATTTTACTTCAATGGTTCGCATTGGCTTGCTCATTGGGGTATTGATGGTCTCTGTCCAGGCCTTAATGCAAGGCGGTCGTGGGATTAACTTTCAACACGTTTTAGTCTCATGGCTAGTCTTTGCAACCATGTTTGGACCCAGTACCCGAGTGAGCATTGAGGATGCGTACACCGGACAAGTTCGAGTGGTTGATAATGTGCCCATCGGTGTTGCTGCCGCAGGTAGTACGATTTCGACTGTTGGCTTTCAAATCACGCGATTGTTTGAAACCGCCTTCTCAACTCCCGCGATGACGGAATACGGCTTTGCATCCAGTTTACAGTCACTGATTAAAGTGAGAAAACAGGTGATGGATCGCTCTGGGTTGGGTGATGCAAATCGTGTCGGCGGCTCGGACATCGAGCAATCGTGGTTTAACTACATCAAAGAGTGCACCTTGATTGGTATCGACATCGGCCAAAAGAACCTCGATCAGGTGCTGAGTGATCCTAACCCGATGACAGCGATTAGGTTTGATTCGCGCATTTATGGCACTCGAATCATGCTCAGTGGTAGCAGTAGCGATCTGGACTGCACCGATGCCTATAGCCAACTGAAACTCATGACAGAATCAACCTTCATTCCAAGGCTTAAACAGGTTCTGTCAGCCTCATTGGGGACTTCGTCAGCAACGGACACTGATGACGTGATCCGAAATGCACTGAATAACCTTGGTTTGGCTTCGGTTAACACCCAAGAGTATATGACCGCGTCAGTGCTTTTGCCTATTTATGAGCAAAGCGTGACGGGCAAGTATATGGATGATCAAGCTTTCACCGCAGCCGTTATGGTTAACCAAGCGATTGAGCAGCGTAATACGCAATGGGCGGCGGAGCAGACCCTGTTCCAGAGTATCGTTCGTCCGATGATGACGTTTTTTGAGGGGTTCATTTACGCCATCACCCCATTGATGGCCTTTGTGATAGCCCTTGGCCAAATCGGGATGCGAATGGCTGGGAAGTACTTGTTAATCCTGCTTTGGATTCAACTTTGGATGCCTGTCATGGCCATCATTAACCTGTATATTCATTTAACCGTTGCAGGGAAAATGTCTGCTCTTGATGCCTTTGCAGGTACAGAAGTGCCATCTTTTGCTGGGATGATGCAGATGGATTCAGTGCTGCAAACCTGGATAGCTACTGGCGGCATGTTGGCGTCGAGTGTTCCGGCGATTTCGCTCATGCTCGTTTATGGCTCAGCAATAACCGCTACCCACTTGGCTGGGCGTCTACAAAACGGTGATGCCATTGATGAAAAGCTGGCAAGTCCAGATGTCGCGAAAAATGCCCCGGTAATGCAATCACAGTCAATGTTCCAAAATTCAGCCCTCACTGGTTCTGCTATGACCGGCGCGTCAAACCTACTAAGCAGTTTCTCTGTCGGAAACGCAGTGGGTTCAATGGTCGGCTCTGCAAAAGAATCCATGACTCAGGCAACTCAAGCCTTTAGCCGTCAGGTTGGCAATACCATGAGTCGAACCTTTGGTGAAAAGCTAAGTTACGACAACCTTTCTTCGGTTGGACGTCAGATTGGTTCTTCTAACTCCGCATCTAGCGCCGTTGTTAATCAGGTTACTGATGACCTGCAAACTCGGTATGGTTTTGGAGACGATAAAAAAGATGCTGTACGTGGCTTGGTATCGGGCGTGCTATCGGGAGGCCTAAGGGTCGGTGGCGATGGAACCATTACTAATCCCGGTGAGAAAGAAGTTGCTGATAAGGGCTTTCTTGGAAGGCTTCTTGGTACTGGCGGCAATGATTCTCCACAGGGCAACTTGCCAGGAGTCGATAAGCCAGACTCATCTCGTGTACCAAAACTATCAAGGGTACGAGCAGGGCTGGATTTAGGTGGTAACTTTAGTGGCCAAGTTGAGTCGTCAGAAGGCAGTTCTCGATCTACGACCGCAAATACGCTCACTGGGGAGATGCAAAGCTTGGCATTAAGTGATTCACGACGTGCTGAGTATCGCGATGCGATGGTTAAGGACCTTTCAGATTCAAGACGTTCTGGCGTTGAAATGTCGTTGTCTAACCAAGACTATCAGTCACTTCAGAGTTCAGCACAAGACGTTGTCACGGCATCAAATCGCTTTAGTGAGCTTGATCAGGCCAGCTACAGTCTATCAGGACAAAGAAATACTGATGGTGCGACGTTAACCCGATTAGCGGCGGACAATCCTGAAGTCATGGATTATTTAGGTCGCTATATGAACCAGCATGTTGAAGCAGGTAACCGTTTACGTGAAAACCTTCCAATGTATCAGCGCTTGCTACCTGATGATAATCAGGCGTATGTAGCGGCAGCTATGGAGTCTTTAACCTATAGCAACTCTTCAACGCCCGCTGAACGCGACAATGATTATCAAGCTGCAATGACGGTTATGGCCATGGCTACCGGAGCCGATTTACGATCAATTCAGCCGCGCTCAAATGAAGGCTTGTCATCAACTGCACCTACTTTTGGTGGTACTCAAAGCCAAGTTGAATCGGGTGTATTGGGCGGCTACGAGGATGCAGCAACAGTTCAAACTCAGTTCAACGCAGCTCAATCGGCTTACCAAACCAATCTGTCTGGTATAGATGGACAGTTGAATGCGCATCAGCAGCAAGCTCAGCAGGCCGTAGCTACTGACACAAGTACCTATCAATCTGGACTAAACAGTGAAGCTGGATCTCAGTGGCGATCACGCATTATGGCTGATGATAGCGGAGTTTCTGGTGCTGAAATGTTCTTCAACAGCGCCAGTGCTATTGGTGATTTCAGTGGCAAGCATACTGATGCAGCTCTGCATACCTTGAATCACTTTGGCGAAGACTATGAGAGTTACAAAGAACAAGCGCTTGAAGATCCTGGCTCACGAGGTTTCTTGCACAACGCAACGGTGGCCAGCAAATCAACCTGGGATGGGTTAAAAGCCGCCGTTGATGCCGGAACCTCTTTGGAAAATCCATTGACGGCGTTTAATGATGCATACAGTGGATCGAGTTCGCAGTATGCCTCCGAAGTAAACTGGGGCACTAAGTCTGAAGCCATGTTGGCGGGGGCATTTGGTGCGGCAGTTAACAATCGATATGGTGAGTTCTTAGAACAGTATGCCGATGATTTCAAACAGGAAGCATACAGCGAAGGGCAGAGAATGGGATTGACCCCGATTCAAAGTCAAGTGTTCGCTCAAGCTTTCAATGAAGGTTTGGCGGGACGCGTATTCAACTCTGAAGACTCATCGAGTTGGTCGCCTGAAATGCTAGGTCTAAGGGAGCAAATGCTAAATGAGTATCGTCAAAAGGATGAGAGTGGCGCTTACATCCCTGACAGTGTGTCTGAAGAAGATAAAGCATTTGTGGATAAGCAGATAGCGGTGATCTCAAATGCATCGCTTGCGGGAGATTATGCTCAGAACAACTTGATCGATATTAGGGCTTATAACCAGGCATCAGGAAGGAACTGAAAATAGAAGGTAGCCAGCTTGTGGTTGGCTGGCTATTTTTTTGGCTTTTTGGGATACCTTGGATAAAAGCCATCAAAAAACGAATGGAGCTTATACCAATACCATTTTTCTTCAATGCTCAAAGTTCTACCCGAATCTTTAACTTGGCTACTCAAGAATCTAATTCCAGTACAAATAGCTAAGAAAGAGAGTCCCAAACCAACAATTGTCCAACTCGCTTGCCAATATGCGATTGCTACAAGCATAGTGATTATGGCTATAAGTCCGATGGGATTACAGGTCGCTTTGAAACCCAAGTAGCTGAAAAAAACGACGGTGCAGAACAGAAATGGCAAAGCCGCTAACTTGGCAGATGCCGTTAATATTTCTGAAGGAAAGAAATGAGCCGCAGCCAAAGTCGCCAGAAAAAGCCCCAGTGATATAAACCAGCAGCGTGCTGGTAAAGATTTAAGTAAGTTTGTCATCTT